>CANREJ010000051.1 GCA_947629665.1 uncultured Clostridia bacterium | reverse complement strand
CCTCCCATCACCCGCTACGCGGGAGCTGTCTCACACGGCGTAAGGACAACGCCGTGTTCGGGCACCGCTCGCGCCTTGCACTATGCGCTCGCTCATCTCGCTCGGCACGCACAGCGCACTGTGCTGTGCTATGAAATTGCCTCGCTCGTCCCCAAGGGGAAGAAGCCAAGGATTGGGGTGGCGGTGCAATTATTTGCAATTACGAAGTTAGCAACGGGTCAGAAACGAGCAAGACAAGGAGCGTGCGTAAACGACGACGGGAGCGTACACAGAAGTACGTAACCGAGGAGTGCGCAAACGGAACACAGTATTGCGAAGTTTATCACCCGTTGGCGGAAGCTGAAACAAAAAAACAGACATCTTCGAATGTCTGTTTTTTTGTGAACTTATTCCACGCCCTCGTTTAACTTGGCGAGAAGCGCGTCCAAATCATTCCCGTGCACAAACACGGCTTCCTCTATCGTTTCGCCGTGAGCCATTGCGCAACCGAGGCAGTGCATGCCAACCGCTTGCAAAATTTCCGCGCTGTTGGGGTTTATTTTAAGACAGTCCATAATTAACGTGTCCTTGGTTATTTTTGCCATGATAATTTCTCCGTTTTTGTTTTTTTATATTATAGTCCCAAATACGGGAATATGCAATTATTTTGCGTAAACAGATACAAAATATTTTTACTTTTCGTTGTGAACGACAAGCTGGGGGAATGGAATGTTTATGCCGTATTTATCGAACATAACCTTTATTCCGCCGTTCAGCGCGCGGCCTACGGCAAAAATGTCGCCCTCGTAGCAGTGTACTGTGAATTGCAGGGTTACGCCGCTTGCGCCGAGAGCGGCTACGCCGTCGTAGCTCACCTCGTCTACCGCGCCCGGCACCTGCACTTCCTTTAAATGTTCCTTTATTATTTTTTCAACCTTGGGAAGGTCTGCGCTGTACTCCACGTCTATGAGCGTTTTGGCGATGGAAGGCTCCACCGTCTGGTTTAAAACGCCCTGTATCGTGTTGTTGTTGAGTATTTTTATGTTGCCCGCCGCACGCAGTTTTGTGGTTCTTATGCCTATGGAAATTACCTCGCCGCGGAAGTCGCCCACGGTTATCCAGTCGCCTACGTTGAACTCGTTTTCAAACACTATGAAGAGCCCTGCAACCACGTCGGCAATAAGGGACTGCATTCCAAGGCCTACTACCAAAGTTAAAACCCCTGCGCCCGTGATAAGAGCGGTTGCGTCCACGCCCCAGATGGCGAGAACGGCTATTACCAATATTATTGCCGTAAGCCAGCGTATGAGGTTGCATAGAAGCATTGCCACGGTTTTACTGCGCTGGGTTTTTTGCATGGTTTTGCGGATTACGGTAAGCGCAACCGTTACTATTACCACCGTAAACGTTATAAACTGTATGCAGGATATGATTTTGGGCACCCACATGCACAGGCTGTCCAAAATTGCAACGCCCGTATTGGGGGTTGTACACCAGGCGTTGTATTTGCCGAAAAACCACTCGTAAAACACGTAGGAAAGTACAGTGCCCACAACCAATATGCCTATGATTGTAAGTTTAACAGGCCCAAGCGCCTTAATCTTTTTTTTGTTTTCTTCGTGCTGTTCTATAATTTCTTCCTTTAAATTTTTAGACATGACGTCCTCCCGATTTTTTACAGTATTATAGTTTATATAACAAACGCCGTCAAACCACGTGTTTTAAAATTTTTTTATGTTAATTTTTATCAATTAAAATTTAATCTGCATTGCCCCGCCTGGGTACGCCGAACGGTGTTTGAGCGGCACAACTTTTACGGGCGAAGATATGCCCGCGACGGGCTTGCCCCTGGTTACCCTCGGCTCTATCATTATGTCCTCGGTGTCCACTTCGGCAACGGATTTGTCCGCAGAAACTACGGCAAGTTTGTAGGGCACGGTTACGTAATCGGCAAACAGCAACTCGCCCCTGCCCTTTACGTCGGCTATCATAACGCCCTTGGAGGCCCTGCCGTGTTCGTCGAACGAAGAAGCGACGACTCGCTTGAACGTGCCGAACGTGGTTGCAATTACAACTTCGCCCTCGCTTGTGTGCTGGGTGGCAAATATGACCTCGTCCTTGTCGGCAACGGTTATGCCCTTTACGCCGCCCGCAACCCTGCCCTGCGCGGGAACGTCGTCCTTGGAGGCGTTGAGGCACATGGCTTTTTTGGTTACGAACAGCATGGTGGCGTAGTCGTCGGGGTTCCACTCCTCCACGTTCATAACTTCGTCTCCCGTTTTGAGTTTTATTGCGGGGAATATCCTTTTGTTCAGCTCGTACTCCGCCCACGCGGTGCGCTTTACCGCGCCCTGCTTTGTAAAGAACAACAGCTCGCCCGCGGGCAGACTGCCGTCCACGGCAAAGATTTTGACGGGGTACTCGCCCTTTTCCGCGCCGTCGGCAAGCGCCTGCAACTTTATGCCCGCGGAACGCACTTCGGCGGGTTCAACCTCTTCGAGGGGAATTTTTACGCAGTTGCCAAGGTTGGTAAAGGCGTAAATAACGGCGTTGGAGCCGCAACCGACGACCTGCCTGTACAGGGCGGAGAGGCTTGCGCTTGCGGAAGTTTTCTTTTTGGCGGCCTCGGCAAAGTCCTCCTGCTCGCAAAACTTTATGGCGTCCGTAGCGGTGAGGGCAACCGTCCACGCCATTACGGCGCGCTTTACGTCGGCGCGCTTTACGTTTATTTTTTCAACGGAGTCCACTATTTTGGTCTTGCGCTCCGTCTTGTATTTGTCCCTTATTTCGCGCATTTCGCGCTTAACTATGCCGTACTGCAAGTCGCGGTCGGCGATTATCTTCTTTAATTCCTCTATGCGCGCTTTGAGCTGTTTTAACTCCTCTTCCAGCTTGGCAACTTCAAGTTTTGCAAGCCGCGCCAAGCGCAAATCCAAAATTGCCTGCGCCTGCTTTTCGGAGAGGGCAAAGCGCTCCATCAGCCTTGTGCGGGCATGGGCGGTATTTTCGGAGGTCTTTATTATTTTTACGACCTCGTCCACGTTGTGAACGCCTATAATCAGCCCTTCCAAAATGTGGCAGCGCGCCTCGGCTTCTTTCAGCTCGAACTTACAGCGGCGCAAAACCACCTGCTGTTGGTAGCGGGTGTAGTACTTTAATATGTCCAAAAGCCCCAGCTGGCGGGGTTTGCCCCCGGCAATTGCAACCATGTTTATGCCGAAAGTGCACTCCAAATCGGTGTACTTGAACAAAAGCTGTAAAATGGCGTCCACGTCCGCGTCCTTTTTTACGCTTATGACTGCGCGCATGCCCGAACGGTCGGACTCGTCCACAATATCGGAAATTCCGTCCAAAAGCGCCTTTTTCTCCTCCCGCAAAAGCATTATCTTGCGGAGAAGCTCGGCCTTGTTGGTCTGGTAGGGGAGTTCGGTTATAACTATGTTCTTTTTGCCGTAGTCGCCCTGCTCCACCGAGTACTTTGCGCGCAGGGTTATCTTGCCCTTGCCCGTTTCATAAGCCTGTTTAAGCTCGTTGGCTATTATGTAGCCGCCCGTGGAAAAATCGGGGCCGGGGATTATCTTCATCATCTCGCCGAGAGAAATTTTGGGGTTGTCGATATAGGCGCAACAGCCGTCTATCACCTCCGCCAGGTTGTGCGTGGGGATATTGGTCGCCAGCCCCACCGCTATGCCGTTTGCGCCGTTTACCAGAAGGTTGGGGAAGCGCCCCGGCAAAATGTCGGGTTCCAGCAAAGAGTCGTCGAAGTTGAAGGAGAAGGGCACCGTTTCCTTGTCCAAATCGCGCAAAAGTTCAAGGGCAAGCGGTTCCAGCCGAGCCTCGGTATACCTCATCGCGGCGGCGGGGTCGCCGTCCACCGAGCCGAAGTTGCCGTGGCCGTTCACAAGGGTCATACGCATGTTGAAGGGCTGTGCCATTCTCACCATTGCGTCGTACACCGAACTGTCGCCGTGGGGGTGGTACTTGCCCATGCAGTCGCCCACTATTCTCGCCGACTTTTTGTGCGGTTTGTCGGGCGTTAAGCCCATCTCTATCATTGTGTATAAAATTCTGCGCTGTACGGGCTTTAAGCCGTCCTCCACGCGGGGCAAAGCCCTGTCTAAAATTACAAATTCCGCGTAGGGCAACATGGAGCCGGGCATGACCTGCTCTATGGACTGAATATAGACGTTTCCCTGCTGGATTTCCGTTTGGAAGCCGCTCGATTTTTTAGCCATCAGTCTGCCTCCCCGCCGTTTTCGGGCTTAAAGTTCACTTTGTCTATAAATCCGTCCACCTTGTTGAAATTGGCGTTTTGGGCAAGAAATTCCTTTCTGCCGTCAACCTTGTCGCCCATGAGCATTTCTATAACTTCCGCGGCCGCGGCGGCGTCCGTTATGGTAACCTGTATGAGATTCCGCGTGGCGGGGTTCATGGTTGTGTCCCACAGTTGTTCTGCGCTCATTTCGCCAAGCCCCTTGTATCTTTGGAGCTGGTAGCCCTTGCCCACTTTTTTGATTTTTTCGTCCAGCTCGGCGTCGTCGTAGGCATACTCAACCACGTCCTTTTTGTAAACTTTGTAGAGGGGCGGCATGCCTATATACACATAGCCGGAGTTGATTAAATCGCGCATATATTTGAAGAAAAAGGTCAAAAGTATACAGCGGATGTGCATGCCGTCCTGGTCTGCGTCCGATAGGATTATAACCTTTTTATACTTTGTTTTTTCCACGTCGAAAGAGCGGTTGAAGCCCGCGCCTATCGCCGAGATCATAGTCTTTATTTCCTCGTTTTGCAGGGCTTGCAGGGCGGTCTTTTTCTGCACGTTCAAGGGCTTGCCGCGCAGGGGCAATATGCTTTGGAACTGGCGTATGCGCGCCTGCTTCGCCGTGCCGCCCGCCGAGTCGCCCTCAACTATGAACAGCTCGTTCATATCGGGATTTTTGCCCGAACATGCCGCAAGTTTGCCCACTAAATTGAGGCCGTCGTTTTCGCTTGCCGCCTTGGCAACGTCCCTTTCGGCGCGGTGCTTTATCCTGTCGTCGGCGGCAAACTTTGCCTTTTTGGCGATTTCGTCGAATATCGCCCTTTTGCCGCGCTCGTTTTGCAGTTTTGCAAGCCCCTCCATCACCGTCTGCTCCACGGGCTGGCGGGCTTCGGGATTGCCGAGCTTGGTCTTTGTTTGGCCTTCGAACTCCACGTTGGCCATTTTGACGTTCAAAACGGCGGTGAGACCCTCCTTTACGTCGTCGGGAATAAACGCCGCGTCCTTGGCCTTTAAAAAGCCGCCGTTGCGGGCGTAATCGTTCACCGCCTTTAAGAGCCCGGAGTGGAAGCCGTTTTCGTGGTAGCCGCCCTCAACCGTGGAAATGTTGTTCACAAAGGAAAACAAGCTCTCCGTGTCGTCCTTGGTGTGGCAGAGGGCGAACTCGATTTTTATTTTGCCCGCAGGCGCGCCCTTTACCTGTATATCCTTTATATCCGAATAGTACAGCGGCTCCCCGTAGAGGGGTGTTTTGCCGTCGTTCAGGTATTTTACAAAGTCAACAAGCCCGCCGTCGAACTTGTAGCTGACCGGCTCGCGCGGGGGAAGTTTTACCTTGACTTCCGTTACAGTGCCGTCCTCGTCTTCGCCGTATTCCGAGCCGTAAACGGGGCGTTCGTCATAGAAATTTATTTTTACGCCCTTGTTTAAAAAGGCGAGTTCCTTTAACCGCTTTGCAACCGTGTCGTAGTTCCATTCAACCGTTTCAAAAACTTCGCTATCGGGCATAAAACGCACATACGTGCCGCGTTTTTTGGTCTTTTCGCCCGTATCCGCAAGGGGTGCGGAGGGTATGCCGCACAGCCATTTCTTTTTGGATTTGTCGTAGGTGGAAGTGAAGGACATTTTATATATGTTGCCGCGGTAAACTTCCACGTTGAGCCACTTGGAAAGGGCGTTCGTGACGGACGCGCCCACGCCGTGCAAACCGCCCGAAAAGGCGTAGTTTTCGTTGTCAAACTTGCCGCCCGCGTGCAGTTTTGTAAAGATTATTTCCACGCCGCTCATCTTAGCCTTGGAGTTTACGTCGGTGGGCATGCCCCTGCCGTTGTCCTCAACCGAGGCTGAGCCGTCGCTGTGCAAAGTAACGGTAATTTCGTCGGCATAGCCGTTTGCCGCCTCGTCTATGGAGTTGTCCACTATCTCCCAAAGGATATGGTGCAGTCCGTTTACGCCCGTGGAGCCTATATACATGCCGGGGCGCACGCGCACCGCTTCCAGCCCCTCTAAAATTTTGAGGTCATCGGCGTTGTAGTGTTGCTTTTTTTCCATTTTTCCGCCTTTCCCCCGCGGCCGCACCGCAGGGCACATTTAGGTATTATTAACTAATTGATTATACCATATTTTGTGGCGGTTGTAAAGAGCGGAGAGGCAAAAATTTATTGGTTGCACTCCAATTATGAGTGGTGCAATTATTTAAAAAATTCGTAATTACGAAGTTGTTGCAATAACGAAGTTAGCAAGTGCGCAGATACGAGCAGAACGAGACGCCTGCGGATTTTGCGATGGGAGTTTACTTATACGTAAATGTCGTACCGAAGGCGTTAGCCTTACCGAGCAAAAACGCAAAGGCAACAATGTTATGCGACGTATATCCGCACTTGCCGCGGGAGCCCGCGGGAGCATAAAAAAAGGGCTTGCCTGCAAGACAAGCCCCTTTTTTTTATTCATTATTTCTTTTTGGTTTTTGCAACCTCTGCCTCGAACTGCTCGTCAATGTCTCCCTTTTCCTTGGGCTTTATTACAAGCAACAGTATTATGCCCAGAAGGGCCGCGCCCGCTATGGAAAGCAGTATTATGGACGTTATGTTGTCCTGCACCCAGGTGTCCTCGCCCTTGATTGTGCGGGGGGTTGCCGAAGCCGCTATGCCCATGTATTCCTTTACGGGAGCCTGCGTGGGGAATTGGCTGCTTGTTACCTCGCACACCACAAGGTATAAGCCGTTTTCGTCCTGCGGAACAAACGAACGGGAGGAAGGATTCCACGCATAGTCGTAATACTCCTCATACTCCGCGCTGTTTTTGTCCAGCTTGCTCTGCGCAGTTATGTTTGAAAAATACTTTCTGCCCTCGCCTTCGAACAGCTCCTTCTTCTGCTCCATGAACTGTTGGTAGGTGAGTACTTCGCCCTTGTCCTCAAAGTAGAGATTGTTGTTGAAGCGGTACAGCGAGTAGCTTGTGGACGTGGCTATTCCCTCTACCTCGAAGGAGTCCGCAGTGTAGGTGGAGCCGACGTATGCCGTATCCTGCTCGCCGGGGTCCTCAACGGTTATCTGCGATACGCCTGCGGTGAAGTGGAACCAGGGCAGATAGTTTGCAAGCCCTTCGTTGTCCTCGTCGTCGTACATCGTCCACAATTCGCTTGCCGTGAACTCTACCTTTTCGCCGTTTTTATCGGTGTACCACATGTTGTTGGAGGCCGCGTCGGTTGCGTAAACGGTGAACACATAGTCGCCCGCGTTGTTGAGGTCTATTGAAAGCTGGTTTGACTTTTTGCTTGTTGCCGACGACGTATCGCCCGAAACATTTACAATATAATATATTCCGTAGATCATGTCGGTGTATGCCGTGGCGTTGTCCTTTACAAGCGTTTCAACCGAGGGAAGATAGAAATCGTCCTTGCCCGCCAAAAGATCCTTTGCCGCCTCATCCACCTTTTGCTGGTATTCGTCTACAAGCGCCTGCCATGCCGCACCCGTTGCGCCGCCTTCCAAATCTTCATATGCGAAGTGCGCGCCCGTGTCGTCGGTAGCAACGGCTATATAGTTGTAGCCGCCTATCGTGATTTTATATTGCTCTTCCACAAACCAATCCAGATATACGTATGTGGACTGACCGCCCGTGGAGGAGGTGTCGGTGAGCTTTAAATAGATTTTGATTGCCGCAATGGGTTTTAAATCCTCGCCGAAGGCCGAACCGAGTTCTTCGCCTGCGGGAACGTAGTTATCGGCGTGGGGATATATATACATATCGTCGTCGCTCGTAACCGTCCTGAAAAGCCTCTCCGCCTCGTAGTTGTCGGCGTTCACCCCGTCTGCAATCTGCGCGTAGGTGGGCATAAAGTAGCCCGTTACCGTCGAGGGGGACTGCGTTAAAACGTCCACCGCCGTGTAGCTGAACGAAAGCTCGCCGCCTTCATTCACATATGTTACGCCCGCGTCCAGGCACAGCACGGGAGGGCACGTGTCGTTTACCTGTCCGCCCTCGTAGTGTTTGGTGCCGTCGGAGTTGTCCACTTCGTTGATATCGCGGGAAGTGCTTGTCTTTTCGCCCTTTGCGTTTCTGTTGAGGACAAAGGACTGCCCGTTGAGGCCGTAAAGAGTCATGCGTGCGCGGGTTGCGCCCGTCTTGTCCTCCCCGTCCTCGTCTTTGCCGAAGTCGGCTTTAAAAGTTAAGGGCGTAACGGGCTTTGTGGAGGAAGATACGTATTTTGCATACATATTGCCTATGTTATTGAATACGCCCGTTTGGGATTCGCCAATCTTTTTGCCCGCGCGGTCGACGTTGTAAACTTCCACGGCGAACTGTCCGCCCTCCGCGCCGTCCGCAAGTTCTATTACTATATTGTCTGCGCCGAGAGCCGTAAGCCCGGACACGTCTATTTCCGCCGCCTTCTTGTCTGCGGTTTCGCTGTCGTCGGTAATAACCGCGTAAACCTTCTCCTCACCTTCTACGGGAATGAAAATCACGTAGTTGGAAGTTTTTTCGTCCTTGGTCATGGAGTACTGCTGGCTTTCAAACACGATTACAAACTTTTGGAAGTTGAGCTCTTCAAAGCCTATCTGCATATTGAAGTAGCCCGTGCCGAGTTCTGCCGCGGGAGCCGTGGGCTCTGCGGGTTCGGCGGGTTGCTCGCCTTCGGCGCCTTCGTCCTTATAATCGTCCTCGTCGTTCACGTTAAAATACCACTTATAGGCGAGGTTGCGCCTGTAAGTTACGTTGTCCGTGTTGTTTTTGAAGGTGAACAGGGAGTAATAATAGTAGTCGCCGGATTCGGCTATCTCCGTGCCGTCGTCCGCCGTGGTTACCGCGTGCGCCCAGATTTCGGCGTCGCCCGCCGTGTTGAAGATGCTGGTGCCGCTTACCGTTACATACCTGTTTGCCGAGGCCGTAAGCCCCACAAAAACGCCCAGCGTTGCTATCATTATAAGCGCCAAAGCTATTATTAAGCTGATTTTAACTTTTAAAGACTTCATAATTTGCTCGCTTTTTTCAGGTGAATTATTTGTAATTCCCGCTTGTAATTTAAATACTTAATTATATTACAATAATATAAAAGGCGTTGTCAATAAATTTTTGGGCGGGGAATTAAAATTTTTGGCGCAGAACTCTCAAAAGGAAAACAATTTCCAGGGATTTTCCTCCTTGGGGGGCTCTATTATAAACCTCAGCGCCTCGCCCGTTACGGGGTGGCTGAACCTGAGGGAGTACGCCCACAGCGCGAGTTTGCCCTTTACGGCCTTTTCGCCGCCGTAGCGCATATCGCCGTAAACGGGGCAGTTTATTGCCGCCGTCTGCACGCGTATCTGGTGCGTTCTGCCCGTGTGTAAGGTTATATCGGCAAGGCACAGCCCGCCCTTTTTATCCTTTATTTCATAGGCGAGCGAGGCAAATTTTGCGCCTTCTTCGCTCTCCGTGCAGACATAGACGGTATTGTTCACCGAGTTCTTGCGCACGTAGTTCACAAGGGTGGCCTTGTCCCTGTTGGGTATTCCGCACAGCACCGCCATATACTTCTTTTCAAAGCCGCCGTTCTTCATCTGCTCCGAAAGCCGCGCCGCCGCCTTGGAAGTTTTGGCAAATACCATAACGCCGCCCGTGGGTCTGTCCAAACGGTGTACCAGCCCCAAATACACGTTGCCCGGCTTGTGATAGGTTTCCTTTATGTATTCCTTTACGATGTCAAAGAGATTTTTGTCGCCGCTCTCGTCGGGACAGCACGCCGTCATCTGCGGCTTTAAAACCACTATTATCTGGTTGTCCTCGTAGAGTACAGTAAGCTCATCCTGCATATTCTTCACCTATAAATATTCCGCTTGCGCCGCAGGGCAGGGGAATGCCCTCCTCCGTGGCAATGCCGACTTCGTATGCCTCGGCCTTACCCCGTCTGTCCTTTAAGGCTAGCGTTAAAATGTTTTTTAAAACGGCGGGCTGTAAACCCGTGGTGTAGCTGTTTATCAAAAAGAATATAGGCTCCGCCGAAAGTAGTTCCGCGCAATTGAGAACAAAGTCAAACAGGTTTTGCTCTATCTTCCACATTTCGCCGCCGGGGCCCCTGCCGTAGCTCGGAGGGTCCATTATTATGCCGTCGTAACGGTTGCCGCGGCGGATTTCGCGGGCGACGAACTTCATGCAGTCGTCAACAATATACCTTATGCCGCTCTCCACGCCCGAAAGCCGGGCGTTTTCGCCCGCGCGCTCAACCATGCCCCTCGCGGCGTCCACGTGGGTTACCAGCGCACCCGCCTTTGCGCAGGCAACCGACGCCGCGCCCGTGTAGGCAAACAAATTCAATACCTTTATATCTCTGTCCGGGCGGGTTGATTTCGCCATGGATATGAGCCGCCTACATTCGTCCCAATTTACCGCCTGCTCCGGGAACAGCCCCGTGTGCTTGAAGCCCATGGGCTTTACCGTAAAGGTCATGTCGCCGTAGCGCACATTCCATTCCGCGGGAAAGGGCTTTTTTATTTCCCACGAACCGCCGCCCTTCGCACTGCGGCGGTATACCGCGTGATAGTCCGCCGAAAACAGGTCCCTGCCCTTCCAGATTACCTGGGGGTCGGGGCGCAAAAGAATTACGCCGCGCCAATTTTCCAGCTTCATTCCGTCCGATGTGGCTATTATTTTGTAGTCCTGCCAGCCGTTTGAAATTTTCATGCTATTTATTATACCAAACCCCGCCGCAAATGTCAAACAACGGGTCGCCGGAAGCGTAACGCTTCACCTTGGTTTCTTTATTGCTTTTTCACTTAACGGAGTTTTTCGCAGTTCAAACAGGCAACGTTACGTTGCATCCGGGTTTCTTTATTGCTTTAACACTTGACGAAGTTTACCGCAGTTCAAGCAACGTTACGTTGCATCCGGGTTTCTTTATTGTGTTAGCGGTGGACGAAGTTTGCCGCAGTTCAAACAACGTTACGTTGCATCCGGGTTTCTTTATTGCGTTAGCGGTGGACGAAGTTTGGCGCAGTTCAAACAACGTGTCGTTGTGGCCGGGTTTCTTTATTGCTTTAACACTTGACGGAGTTTTTCGCAGGTCAAACAACGTGTCGTTGTGGCCGGGTTTCTTTATTGCGTTAGTGCTTGTCTTGCTTTATCGCAAGTCAAACGGGAAGCGTAACGCTTCACCTTGGTTTCTTTATTGCGTTAGCGGTGGACGAAGTTTGCCGCAGTTCAAGCAACGTTACGTTGCATCCGGGTTTCTTTATTGCGTTTGCGGTGGACGAAGTTTGCCGCAGTTCAAGCAACGTTACGTTGCATCCGGGTTTCTTTATTGCGTTTGCGGTGGACGA
>CANREJ010000050.1 GCA_947629665.1 uncultured Clostridia bacterium | reverse complement strand
TTGAAAACGGCAATTCTTTTTCCGCTTGGGTGATGAATAAGCTATTTTCATATCTTCTGACGTGAAAGCCGATATAAATACGGAGATTCTTTTTATAAAAATATAGGTGTCCCCATACTTTGAATGTTGCCAAATATTTATCTACCGAAAACAAGAAGTCGCGTTCGGACATATCGTCTGTGATTTCAGACAAAAAAGATTGAGGATCGCCGCCTTTAATATCAAAACAGAACGAGGCGTCCTCTTGGCAAATATCGATTATTGTCTTTGCTATTTCCGTTTTTGTCATATTTTTAGCTAAACCCCTGTATGGCTTCTATTATACCATAAACCTACACGCAAATCAAGCAAGGCAGGTATCGCCCCAAAGATTTCATTATAAAGCCCGCCGAGGGGAGGACCTCTCGGCGGGCTGTCTGTATGGCTATTCCTTAAAGTAAAAAGTAAATCCGAACCATTCACTCGTTACAAGTAAACAATTCGGATTATACTCTTTTGGTGCACCTTCAGGGACTCGAACCCTGGGCCCACTGATTAAGAGGGCACTTCGAGCGCGAAAAATTAGTAAAAATCAATAAAAAAATGCTCAATCTGAGTTAATTTTTCGCGTGTACACTACTTTGTACACTACTTTTAAGAATGCGACTTAAACGGCGGCGCGTGGCGAACGGGGCTAAGGTTCGAAGTCAACGCATGGTGCGTTGACTTATTAGAATAAGCCGTCGTGCGGTAAATCATGCTTAGCCGCAAATTGAAGGAGTTTGTCGAGCTTAGCATTGCGCAGTCCTCTTTCCCACGAAGATATCGCTATTGTTGATACTTCCAACTCTTTCGCCATATCTTCCATTGTCATATTCAAAGCAAGCCGTGCGGCTGTTACCCAAATTCCCGAACGGGTATAAATCGCTCCCGTCGTAGCGTGCATGGCGGCTAAGTAATTCCAAAGGACATTAAATAGCGTAGTTTGAACACGCTCCTCGTCGATATGAAGTATTTTGCCGTCATCGGCGGCAACAGGCATATAATCAATGATTTTACCCTCTTTTGACAAATAGATATAAGCCTCGGCATTTGCGCCATAGAGGCTTATATCTTCACAAATTTCTCGGATTGACTGATTCGCAAATTCTAAAATCTTCTTGGACGGCATATTTTATACCCCCATTAAAAGGCATAAACGCTACGATTAAAGCGCACTATCTTCTTCGCGTTGCCGTTCCTTGCAGCTTCGCTCATTACATAAACAGTCACACCGTCAGAGCCCGCATGTATTGTCGCCCCTGTGCTGGTGGTGACGTCGGCGCAATCGTCTGCAAATAAGACTTCAAGCGCGGCTGCCTTCTTATAGTGTTGGTGAAATATATCGACCATTGCGAAGCCGTCGAAGAAGCCCTCTCCCGCTTTTTCAAAATCGGCGTATGCCTGCGCCTCTCTCTGTTGCTGTTGCTCTGCTTCTGCCTGATTATGAATAATGATTGCCATAAAAAATACCTCTTTTTTGCTTTGTGGCTACATTATAACATATACTTTTGTATAAGTCAATAGTTTTTTGAAAGTTTTTTGCGTCGACGCGACTTTATCGCTCAGGGTCACACAGCTGCGCCCGCCCCCGGCGTGAGCTCCCGGTCGTCAAACTCTGGGTCAACGCACGGTGCAGTGGGTTGCCCCTCACCGTTGCGCCCGCTTTCGGAGCAAAGGCTCGAAGTCAACACATGGGGCGAATCAATCGGCGGGCGCATGGCGGACGTGAGCTTTGCGCCGCTCATGATAAAAGCAACGTTTGAAATGCTGTGTGCTGCACATAATTGCGCCAAAGATAATGAAGAGAGCGAAAAGTTCGCTTGCGACATTACATTTTATCAGCATTTAGCCCATTTTCCGCAATGCTTGCATGCGGAAATGGGCTTTTTCTTTATGTCGTAGACATAATGCGTAAGCCTTGACCGCATACAAGCTCGCGTTTTGCGCGAGCTTCCGCATTGCCTTGAATGGTTAAAGCGGTTTAAACTATTCTTGTGATCTTCTAATTCTTTGTGCCCGCGGTGAAGGGAATTACTTTTCGGCGATTTTCCGTGCCGCGGGCGCATTATCCCACCGCTTTTGCTTCTGCGCCCTTGGGCGCATATATTCTCGCCGCTTTTTCTATACGAAGTATCTTTTATTAAAAAATATCTATAAAAGATAATCTAAGGCGGCGGTTTTAAGACTTTTAGAAGTTGGAAATGAAACTATTAAAATTCGGAATTGATACAAAAATTGTTCAATTTCCGACATTTAAATTTCTATGCACTGATTTTATGTGAAAAATTAAATTTTCCGTCTTTTTGGGAAAGGGAAAACGCACCCTCGAAGGGTGCGTTTTCGTGATTTTCGGATAGACGTATAGCGCATTGGTAATTTCCTTTGCGCTATGATAGATTTATTTAATTATTTTGTCGTCCGGGTTAGGTTCGAACTCGTCGAACGGTTCGGGCGGCTTGGGTTTGACGTTGTAAAGGTCCGCGCGCCATATTTTCGAAATGTGGTCACTCGGTTCGCCTTCTGCCGGGTCGTAAAGGCTTTTCAGTATATCAAATTCGCGTTTCCGCTGTTCTGCTTTGGTAGACTTCTTTTTGTGTGCGACCTTTTGCTCCTTGGCTTTTTGGCGCTCTTCTTTTTGCGCCTGCTTGTCCGCGCGGGCAATTTTGCGATCGCGCGCGACGTCAAGGCGCGCATGAACTCTTTCTGCCATGCGTATGAGTTTTGAATTGAGTATATAGCACGTTTGAAGGCTGCGGCTGTTGCCCTTGCCTTCGATGACGACGTCTTTGCATTGGTCGTTTATGTAGTACGCCTTGCGATAAATCGCGCCGGTGTTCATGAGCTCCCACACGGCGTCGTTGGCGGTGGATTCGGCAACGTTTAAAAGCGTTGCAAGCCTTTGCTTGCCGCCAATGAAGTAAGCCTCTTCGGGTTTTATGTTATTGCGACCGTCTTTCTCCTTGGCTGCCTTCTTTACTTCGAAGTAATGATTTAGCATGAAGGACAGTAAAAGTACGGCGTTGAAGGTAAGCTTTTTTTCTGTTCTGCCAAGCGATATTTTCTCGTTTAAAAAATTGTAGACGATTATGTAATTTTTTTCCGAAAATTTTAATTTCGGGTCTATGTAATAATCGCTTACGTTTTCTTTTTGTATAAGGACCTTGTTCTTTTTGAGCTCTTTTAAATTGCGGTTTACTG
Source organism: uncultured Clostridia bacterium (assembly GCA_947629665.1). Classification (GTDB taxonomy): domain Bacteria; phylum Bacillota; class Clostridia; order Christensenellales; family Borkfalkiaceae; genus Coproplasma. The sequence goes on along the minus strand of CANREJ010000050.1, from coordinate 8,733 downwards.
TGGCATGCGAAATACCGAGCTCGCGTTCGTATACGTAATGCGGGAGCTTGGCATAGCTTGAATATGTCGAGCGAAATTTATGCGTAATAGCTAAAATGCCGAGCTGGTTTGCTGTGTATCGCCTGCCGCCGGTGATTGGCACAAAGTTAACCGCGCCGTCCTTTTGCTGCTCGCCTTGGGGGAGCTTTGCAAGCATGACGGTCGGAAACTTTGTATATTCCATATTAAGTTTTGCGGCGGTTGTAGAACTCATCTAAAAGCCTCAGTATTTAGCGATGTTAAGTAAATTGGGGTTAGGACCTTTGCAGCCTGTGTAGCGGTGCATGGGCGCGCAATTTGGGCAATAGCACGTTTTATAATCTCGCGCGATAGCCCAGCTCGCTTGCCTGGCAGCTTTGTAGCTTTTAAATTTGCCAAGAGCGTGGCAATCGTCGCATATATAAGTTCGTCCGTAATCGTAAACTATTTTTCCTATCATGTGATTTCCTCTAATGGTTAAATGCAATTTAACTATTGCTTTAAAAAAAATTACTTTGGCTGTATATCCGAAAGCGACATTTGCCCGGGCAATTGCCCGGCGTGTTCGCTCTGAGCTTCGACCGCGGCTGCGGAGCTGCGCCGCTTGCGCTTGGGCTGTTCGGCTGCTGAGTTTTCTTCTTGGGACTGCCCTTTTTCCGGGTTAGTCTCTGCGGGTTGTTCGTCCAAAGCGGGCGCGTGCTCGCTGCATGCGGTCGGTTCGGCTGCGGGCGCGTTATTTTTGTGCCTGGATCGTTTGTAAAGCCGTTTGAGTCGTTTATATTCTTCGCGTGCTGCGGCTATGTCGTCCTTTGTGGGCTCTGGTTGCGTTATGACGTCTTCGACGTCGGCTTTGTCGGCTGCGGCGATTGTCTCTTCGAGTTGCTCGACGGCAAGTTCGCGCAACTGCAACGTTGAATCGCATTCGGCGGTCGCCTCGCGTATTTTAAGAAGTTTAGCTTCGTTGTTAAAGAGCCAGAGGAAGCCGCGGCGGTGAGGCGTGAGCATGTATATTTTAAGCGCCGTGTCGAAGTCTATATTTTTATCTTCGATTTTCGCTTGCTCCATAAGCTGCAAATACTCTACTCGGTATCTTTTGTAAAGGTCCGCTTGCATGCCTTGCCTTATTTCGTCTGTCAAACACTCTTTTGCCTTGGTGATTTCGTCCAAGGCGGCGAAATATTTTTTTTGCAGCTCTTCGAGCTGTTCTCTGGTTTTGCTCATTCTTTTTTTCTCCAGCCCTTGGGCTCGCCGCTCTGATAAAATTTAGCGATAGCTGCGGGGATCTTCGTTATATCCACCGTCGAAGGCTGTTCGAGCTGTGAGAAGTCCGCGCCTTCTTTTGGGATAAAGTCTTTCGAACACTCCCGGGAATTGTAGTAGTTAAATATATTCTCGTAAGCCGTGTAGACGGTGGAAGTGTAGTTTTTATCGTTACCGAATTTGTCTAAGTAAGCTAGATAACTTTTCACGCCGTCGAACTCTCGGCAATGCCAATCAATTTTAATCACGTTGCCGGCGTTATCCGTCGTGCGTTCCTGGCTTTGTATCTCGATGAATTTGTGGACGTTGGAGCGTACGAGGGTGTCGGCGTTCATGCCGCGGTGCAGTTCGATATATACGTCTAGCCAGAAATGCCGCTGTTTGTTATACAATGCGCTCACGGCTTCGGGCAAACTTTTTTCCCGGCTATCGTAGATCTTGTCCGTTTCGTTTAGAAATATTGCCGCGTGTGGCATTACTGCTTGTACTTCCTTGTCTATGTTGGGTATTCCGAAATAGTACGGGTTGAGGTAGAAGGGTGTGAAGTTTCGACGATATCCGATAGGGAATGTGATGTCAAAGTTTGTATAGTAAGGCGGCTTGTCCGGCAACGTCAGCGGAGTGTTGCGGGCTTTGTTAAATGCGGTAATTTGCTCTATACATGAACGCATGCGCTGTTTGCCTTGCGTGATATAATCTTGTTTTAAAAAGAACGTCAAAAGCGAGGTTTTGCCCTTTCCGCCTTCGCCGATAATTGCAGTAATTGCCATGTCTGCCCCTCATGGGGGCGGGAGCGGGCGTTTAGCCCGAACTCCTGCCGTTCCTCTGCCCGACGTTTGCCCGTCCGGGCTTTTTTATTTTCTGCCGCGCTTTTCCGCGCCGCTTGAAATGCTTGTATATCGCTATCGTTTTTATAATCAATTCAATTGCCGCTATACTTACCGGTATAATTATGTTGTACGGCATGGGCGCAAGCACGCACGCCGTCCACGCGGCTGAAATTGCTATGAGCTCGAAAATTAAAATGATTAGAAACATGTTATTTTCGCTTTCCTTTATTTGTATTGGTTGGCGAGGATCTCTGCGTGCTTGTGTCCGGTGTATCTTTATCTTTGAATATTGCCGCAATTGCCCGGAACGGCAATGATATTATCCAAATTATCGCTTTGAAGATCCATGCGATAATTTTTATAAGTATTTTAATCGGACATGTTAAAAGTGGCGTCTTTCTGTAAATCGTCCAACGCGCCGCTGTATTCCTCTGAGGCGGCGAAAGCGTTGCTCACGCCGCCCAACAGTAGGAAAATAATCATAAACGCGATGAACAATGTCGCGATTATGCCTTGAAAAAATTTCGCCTTGCTCTTCATTTTTCCTTTTTAAAGCCGAGTAAAAAACTCATGCTCTTTTCGCTCTCCGCCGTAAGCGTAACTATGAACGGCGGCTTGTCGTCGTCCTCGATAATTTCAACGTCGGTTTTATACTTAGCTTCGAGAGCAGACTTCAACGAGCCCGGGCTTCGGAGTATAAACCCGCCGTTGATTTTACGCGTTAATACTACGTCCGAAAAATCAAGGTCAGCGTATTCATACTCCTTGCCGCCTGCTGTGAAGGTGTAGTCTGCGCCCGGGTTCGAAGCAATCTGGATCGTGTATTCGCCCCATTTATCCACGGCAAAGCCGGCGTTTTTAAGCTCGAATGTTGTGAAATTTTTTTCGAGCATTACGGCGTTTTTGACAACTTCGCCGTCGGTCTTTGCGTAAAGCGTGTGTATACTTTCAAACCCGTTTGTGTAAATGCCCGCCGCTATCGTTATTCCGCATGCTATGTAGACGAGTAGCACTACGACGGCGGCAAGGTATGCTATTTTATTTCTCATGTTTACCCTGCAATAATGCTATTTTGATTTGTGCTCATGCTTTGAGGAGAGATCTCATAGTATTCGTTCAGCCCTTGCACATATAAATCTTTCCAATCTTCGGAAATTATATCGCCGTAATTTTTACCTTTGTAATTTCTTTTTATTTTGTATGAATAAGTTCCTATTGCTGTGTCGTAATCTCCTTTGTCTTTAAAAAATTCTGCCAAAGCGTCATGGAATTCTTTTTGTCTGTTGTCTAAGCTGTTGTAATCGCCCATTTTTTTCAAGGCATCTGGTATACTTGTTAGACCGTCGCCAATGCCGAACCCAGCAGGCAGATTAAATTCTACAATTTCTTTAACTTGAAATTGCTTGCTTTGCATGAAAGATATTAAATCGCTTCTCAATTTAATTAAAAAAGTAAAATTTTGACCTTCGGGTATAATTGTACCTTTTGTCCATTCAAATTTTTTAATTTCAATGTCATGTTCAGGGTCTGTTATATGGTCACCATCTATATCAAAATCTAAATCTTCACATACATAGTCAATGGTGGTTGTAGCTTTTATTTCGCTGTGCTTTGCGTTGCTCGCCGTTACGGTTACCTGTTCCGAAAAACTCTGCAACACGGTAATTGTCGCTTCTTTGGCGCTGTCCGTGTGCGTGAGCTGCACGTAGTTTGATACGTCTTTCCCTGTCGCCCATGCGCTGTCGGGGTTTGTGAAGGCTATTGAATAGTTGGTTTGTTGAAAAGTCGTATCCTCGGGCTCATAAGTCACGGAAAGTTGAAATACATTTTCAAGGGACATTCCCGCTATGCCGTAAAAGCGCGCTTCGTCTTCGGTCGCTTGGCGCGCAAGCATTGTCATTCCGTTTCCCTTTGCGGGCTCAACAATGGCAGAGCCCGTCTCTTCGGGGATCTCTCCTTCCGGTTGCTCATAAGCCGCTGGGTTTTTCCCAACGAAGCGCGAAAAGCCCCAATCTTTAAAGCCCGACGTGCCGTAGCCCATTACGCCGACTGCCGCGCCAAGCATTAGCAGCGCAACAAGCACGGTAATTATTATCCCGATCGCGCCTTTGTTTACGCTGCTTCTTGCTGCGTGTGTGTGATAATTGTTGTATTTTGCCATTTCAAAATCTCCTTCGCCTTGCGGCATTTAATTTATTTGCTTTTAAAAATTTTGCCGATAATCGTAATTATCGCAATGACGGCGAATAAAATCGCAAGCGCGACAATCGCCCAATTAAAGTAAGTGTTCACGCTCGCAAGAAAGCTGTACTTTTCTTCAAGCGTTCCGAAAATTACGCGCAGTATCACCGCTATCGCAAGCACTATAAAACTTCCTACCATGTCAAAGCCCCCTTGCCGATTTTTCGTAGATATTGGCGGTGAATTTGTATATCATGTAAAACGCGATCAGCCCGCCGATCACCGCCGCGCCGTATTTCCAGAAATCTGATATCGACGTCGAAGGCGGCGGCGTGAGCTCCGTGTAAATATCTACGGGAGACATGCTCACGGGAATTATAAAATGTTGGTCGTCCTTGACGTACTCCAAGTCGATTATGTCAAAGTCTAAATAGCAATTACTTTGTGCAAGATAGCCCGAGCTCTTCTTGCTGTAAAATGCGCCCCAATCCCACGTGTATTCTTCTATCGGCGAGCGGAAATATTCGCTTGTCGCAAACCGCAATAAGTAGACCGTGGACGTCAACTTGTTTGTTGAGTAAAATTGAGAAAACTTTTCGTAGTCGCGCTCGGATATGTAAAGTTTATTGCAAATTTCACTGACGTTGCCCGCAAAGTCGTTGTCGCTAACTTGATAGATAGCTTTCATTACTTTGTAATCTTGCTTATTTTCTATATGGCTGCCGCCGAAGAGCTTTTCCCAAAAATTGCGCTCGACATTTTCACTGTTGAGCGTGTATTGCTTGCCGACTTCGATTACCTCGTCGGTAAATTCTTCGTCGTAGCTATCAAAAAGCGCGCTCGGATATTTTCCCGCAACCTTTTTGTCGTTTACGCCCACGCGGGCAATAAGAGCCGCCGTGTCCTCAATCATTTTTTGGACTTCGTCCGAAGTGACAACGCTCGCTCCGTCCGTGTATTTTGCTAAATAAATCGAATTCAGACGTTCTTTAACCGCGGTTGGAAGGCTGCCCGAAAGAGAGCTGCCTATCAGACTGCCGTATATGTCGTTTCCGCCGTAAAAGTAATCGTGGAAGTTACCGCCGCCGTCTTTTTTCGGCGACAATAAATACCAACCCGCCCGTGCCGGAATATCGAATTTATCGGGCAACGTCGCCGTCGGACTTTCAAGCATGGCTTTTTGAACGTTGGCTATCATGACGTTTAAAATATCGTCGTAGATATCCATGTTGCCCGTTATGTACGACATAGCCGTGCGCGCCTCTATCCACCGCGCATGCACGCTGTTCAAGTAGTCGTATTGCTCGGCTAAATCGTTTGGCACTGCGAAATATACGCTGTGAATGACGTCTTGCGTGAATTCGCTCTTGCCGTTCGTGCCCGCGGGTCGCCAACTTGTATGCTCAACGCTTAGCGGTATTATGTCCTTCCCGCCTTTAACGGTGTAGCTTAATTGCCCGGACAACGTGCTTTCGCCGCTCGTCTGTCCAAAGCCTTCCGCATATCCCGTGTAGGTAAATATATTTGTCGGAGAAATCGCGTAATCTGTCGCGTTGCTGCCGGAAACGTAAAGTTCAACGCTGCTTATTTCGTATACGCGCTCGTCGCGGTCCAATTGGTCTAAAAGGGTCTGCCTTTCGGATTCCTTTAAATTGAGCTTGAATTTGCAAAAGAGCTTATCCGTGCTCATGCTGTCCAAGGTCAGCGGGTATTTAGAATACCTCTGCGCACTGCCGACGCGCATTTGCACGGTATTTCTGACGTCGTCCTTTATGGCAAGCTGCGCGGGGTTGTATATGTACAAAGTCAGCGCGTACGCGGCGTTGTGGTTGTAATAATAGCTATACCCGACCTCGTTTAAGAGTAGAATTTTTGGCAAGCCGTTGGAAGAAGCGGGATAATCTCCCGCAGAAAATGGCTTGCCGTCCAATTTTAAGCCGCTGAGTTCCTTCATTAAACCGTCTGCCCCCGTTTCGGCGGCGGCATATACGCCGCCGCTTACTCCGAAGAACAAAAGGAGTACTAAGATGAACCCTGTAAGCAGTGCTATTATTGAGTTTTGGGAAATTCTCTTTTTCATGCCCGGAATGTCTGAGGGTAAATGGTAATATGATATCCTCAATTACGACAATTTGTCGTTGACTATATTATATTTGACAATTAGTCGTATGTCAACAATTAAACGACAATTTGTAGTAAACTTTTTTTATGAATAGGATTGGAAAAATAATAAAAGAAGAGCGTTTAAGCAAAAATTTAACTCAAAAAGATGTGGCCGATGCGCTCGGGATTACTCAGGATAGCATATCTTTGTGGGAAAATGATAAAAGAATTCCGGACACCGAATATATAATTAAGCTGTGTAGCGTTTTAAATATATCAGCCGATTATCTTTTAGGCATTGACGACGAGCTCGGCGTGCGTGTAAGCTCATCGAGCGCTATTCCTTCGTCTGTGTATTCCGAAACAGAGCGCGAATTGATAGAGGCTTTTCGAAAACTTCCATCAGATAGTCGCGCTCTCGTGCTTCGCATGGTTGGCGTTGAAGGCTCTTCTTCCGTAAGCAGAAAAAAAGCGTGACCGAAATATAGATTTTTGACATTAAATGCAATAAAATTGCGATTACTACACGCATGAGGGGGGGTCGCAATGGAAGTTACATTGCAATATGTTAATGCAAAAATTGAAAATATTATCGGTGAGCTTTTTTCTTTGCAAATTGAAGTTGCAACCGAAATAGAGGAAAAGGAAAACCGCGCGCAAGACTTGCGCGCGGAATTTTTAAAGAGGTTACAAAAAAATAACGTTCAGATTGAGCATATCGGAGGAAATGTCGATATGCCTAAAAAATTAAAGTACGGCGAGGGCACTATTTGTATTCGCCTAAGGAAAAAGAATAAGGGGGTGACGAAATTTTGGCAAGGTAGAATATTTAAAGACGGCAAGCAAATATCGGTTTATGCAAAAACTCAAACTGAGTGCTTGGAAAAAATGAAAAGGTTGCGCGCTACACTCAATACCGAAAGCGAAAGCGCTGCGGGCAAATCTTATATTCCCGGGGATACGTCCAACTTTCATTTGCGCCCGGTCACTCTTGGTGATTGGCTTGAAAGCTGGCTATCTGATTTTAAGACGGGGAAGATCCGCTATAGTTATTTCGTTGAGCTTAACCGATACGTTGTAAAACTTAAAGCGGCGTTGGGCTCGCTCAGATTGAAGAGCTTAGATCCTTTAACTTTGCAAAGGTATTTTAATTCATTACCGAGAAACAACGCGTCGGCGAAGCTATACGGCGTTTTGAAAGATAGCTTGCAAAGAGCCGAAGATTTCGGAATAATTAAGAAGAACCCTTGTAAGGTAATACAAAAACCTACTTATCGTAAAAATAAACGACGTCCTTTTGAACTTGAAGAGCAAAACCGTATAATAAATCAGTTGCCCGAAAAATACAAACCTGTATTCTTTTTCCTGTGTGCAACGGGGCTGAGGATAGGCGAATTCCTTGCGCTCACTCCGCAAAGCGTTGATTTTGAAAGACACTGCATAGTTGTTGAAGGTAACTTTAATTTAAAGACGGGCGAGCTATCGGATACCAAGACGGCGGCGGGGGAACGCAAAGTCTATTTCGCAGATAGCTTGTTGAATCGATTTGAAATTGAGACATTAGGGAGCTATACATACGAGGGTATAAAGAAGGCCTTCCGAAAGGCTTATGTAGCGTTGGGTATTGAGGGCGTATCGATTACGCATAGTTGCCGGCACACTTACGCCTCATTGCTTTACGCGGTGGGCGTGCCTGAAAAGGTTATGCAGCTGCAATGCGGTCACGCCGATTATCTTACAACGCTAAGCATATATACTGACGTTTTAACGCATGGCGATAGCCCAATATATAATTATATATTGGAGTTAAAAGAAGTACTTGCGGCGCGATATCAATTTAGTTAATTTGCACACTACTTTGTACACTACTTCGTACACTATTTCGGAAAAATGTTTTGAAAAGCGTGAATAAAAAGTAAAGAAAAACCCCGCTTTTTGGTTAAAAAACGGGGTTTCTGGTGCACCTTCAGGGACTCGAACCCTGGGCCCACTGATTAAGAGTCAGTTGCTCTACCAACTGAGCTAAAGGTGCATTTTTCTATTGAATTTATGTCCAAACGCCTTATCAAAAACGCGTTTCTATTTTGTGGACTCCAAAAATATGCGCAGCAGATTTTTGGAGAAAGGAGCAACCTGCGCATAATCCGCAGTCCCCTTTTATTTGGGGTCCCCGCAAATCGCAGCTTCGCGAGATTTGTGGGGAAAGGAGCGGCAAGCGGCAAAAGGGCAACGAACACCGATAGGTGGGCGTTCCAAAACGCCGCTTTGCCGCGACGTGGTGGTCCATCCGAGATTCGAACCCGGGACACCTTGATTAAAAGTCAAGTGCTCTGCCGACTGA
>CANREJ010000049.1 GCA_947629665.1 uncultured Clostridia bacterium | reverse complement strand
AAACGAGATGAGTGAGCGCATTCGTCCCGCGCGAACGATGACCGAGCCAACGGTTTTTCCTTGCCGTTGGCGAGAGGGCGGGCAGGCGTAGCCTGCTTGCGCCGTAAATTATTTTAAAAAACGCGCACCTTGCATAGCTCGCTTCTACCCACCGCAGGCTCCCGCCAACGGGTGATAAACTACGCAATACTGTGTTGCGTTTGCGCGCTCCTTGGTAAGGCTAGCGCCTTCGGTACGACGTGTACGTCTATGTACACTCCCGTCGTCGCTTACGCACGCGCCTTGTCTTGCTTGTTTCTAACCCGTTGTAGACTTCGTTAAAGCAACTCCGTATTCTCAATTTTAAAATATGCACCGAACTATGAAAAAGTTTGTAAATTCGCGGGCGGCGGCGTTACAGCCGAGCGGAATAAGAAAATTTTTCGATATTGTGCAAAAAATGGAGGGCGCCATTTCGCTGGGCGTGGGCGAGCCCGACTTTGTTACGCCCTGGAACGTGCGGGACGCGGCCGTAAAATATATCCGCCTTGGCTACACGCAGTACACGGGCAACAGGGGGCTTCCCGAATTGCGGGAGCTCATATCCCGCTATTTAAGGGAGCGGTTCGGCGTTGAGTATCCCCCCGAACGCACAATAGTTACGGTTGGCGCAAGCGAGGCCATAGACCTTGCCCTGCGCGCAACCTGCGAGGAGGGCGACGAAATTCTGGTGCCCGAACCCTCCTACGTGAGTTATTCACCCGCGGTTATTCTTGCCGGCGGCACGCCCGTGCCCGTAAAATGTTCGGCGGCCGAAGGCTTTATCCTCACCCCCGAAATTTTAAAAAACGCAATAACGCCCCGCACAAAAGCGCTTATATTGCCCTATCCCAACAATCCCACGGGCGCGGTTATGACGAGGGAACAGTTGGAGGCGGTTGCACCCGTCATAGAGGAGAACGACCTCTTGGTTATAACCGACGAAATCTACGCCGAACTCACCTACGGGGCAAAGCATTTTTCAATAGCTTCCCTGCCGCGCATGGCCGAAAGGACGGTATATATAGGCGGATTTTCCAAGGCGTTCGCCATGACGGGCTGGCGAGTTGGCTTTGTCTGTGCGCCCGCCGAAGTGGACGAGGCAATGTTTAAAATCCATCAGTATACCATACTCTGCGCCCCGCACATGAGCCAGCGTGCGGCGGTAACCGCCTTAAAGGAGGGCTTCGAGGACGGTTTTTCCACCGTGGAGGAGATGAGGGACGAGTACGAAAAGCGCGGCAAGTTTCTGGCGGACAGCCTCAACGGGCTGGGGCTTACCTGCTTTATGCCCCGCGGCGCGTTCTACATATTCGCCTCTGTGGAAAACACAAAAATGGACGGCGAGGAGTTTGCAAACAGGTTGCTTGCGGCAAAAAAAGTTGCCGTGGTTCCGGGCGGCGCGTTCGGTGCGGCGGGCAAAAATTTTATAAGGTGCAGTTATGCAACGTCCATGGCGCAGCTCAACGACGCCGTAACGCGCATAGAGGAGTTTTTAAACAGCTTAAAAGAGCTCTAAAAAAAGCTGAAAAATTTTACCTGCCGCGCTCTTATTGTTGACAAACGCGGCGGCAAACTATATAATAGAGTAGCGACAAAGGCGTGATTCCGCAAAAACGGAATCACTTTTGTTATTCTTTTTTGTTTCAGGGGTAATAAAATGGCTGAACTGATTGTAATGACTCAAAAAAATTACGAGGACTTAAAAAAGGAGCTGGACTACCTTGTAAAGGTTAAAAGGCCGGAGATAATAGAGCGCATCGCCGAGGCGAGGAGCCACGGCGACCTTTCGGAAAACGCCGAGTACGACGCGGCGCGCGAGGAACAGCGTTCCAACGAGGGCAAGATAGCCGAGCTGGAATATAAAATCAAAAACGCCGACATCCGCGAAGAGGTAACGGACACAAGCTACGTTCACCTTGGGAGCGTTGTTACCGTTTACGACGAGGATCTCGGCGAAGAGGACGTTTATACGATAACTTCCGTAACCGAAGTGGACGTCATGGCAAACAAAATTTCGGTGGAATCACCCGTGGGCGCCGCTCTCCTCAAAAGAAAGGCGGGAGACAGCGTGGAAGTAAAGTGCCCCGACGGCAGCTCCTACACACTCAAAATAAAGGCGATAAAGTGATATGGCAGATATGAACAACACCCCGCTCACCGAGGCGGAGGAGGCGGAAAAGCTCGCCGAACAGGCGGTTATACGCCGCGAAAAACTCAATAAACTCACCGAAGAGGGCAAGAACCCCTTTGTAAAGGTGAAGTACGGCGTTACCCACAGCTCAAAGGATATAATCCAAAACTTTGACAAGCTTCAAGGCAGGGAAGTCTTTATTGCGGGCAGGCTCATGTCCAGAAGGATAATGGGTAAGGCCTCCTTTTCGCACGTGCAGGACGGCGAGGGGCTCATACAGATTTACGTCAAGAGGGACGACGTCGGCGAAGAGGACTACGCCTCATTCAAAAAGGACTACGACATAGGCGATATTATAGGCGTGGGCGGATACGTATTTAAAACGCAGACGGGGGAAATTTCCGTACACTGCAACCGCATAGAGATGCTCACCAAGTGCCTTTTGCCCCTGCCCGAAAAACAGCACGGCTTAAAGGACCCCGATATCCGCTACCGCCAGAGGGATCTGGACTTAATAGTCAATCCCGAAGTTAAAAACGTATTTAAGAAGCGTTCGCAAATAATAAAGGAACTGCGCGCCTTTTTGGACGGCAGGGGATTTTTGGAGGTGGACACCCCCGTCTTGACCCCTCTGGAAATAGGCGCGGCGGCCCGCCCCTTTAAAACCCGCCACAACGCCCTCGACATAGACATGTATCTGAGGATAGAGACCGAGCTGTATCTAAAGCGCTGTATAGTGGGCGGCTTGGAGCGCGTGTACGAAGTGGGCAGGATCTTCCGCAACGAGGGCATGGACGCCTTCCACAACCCCGAATTTACCACCATAGAGGTGTATCAGGCCTACGCCGACTACTTTGATATGATGCAACTTGTGGAGGATATGTATAAGACGGTTGCAAAAAAGGTCTGCGGTACGCACAAAATAAATTACCAGGGCACCGAAATAGACTTCGGCGCGCCCTTTGCGCGGCTCACAATGAAGGAGGCCGTAAAAAAGTACTGCGGGGCGGACTACGATTCGTGGAAAACGGACGGCGACGCGCGCGAGTGCGCAAAATCGCTTAATGTTGAAGTGAACGAGGGTAGCGCGGCAACAAAGGGGCACGTGCTCATAGCTCTTTTCGAGGCGTTCGTGGAGGATAATTTAATACAGCCCACCTTTATATACGACTATCCCGTGGAAAATTCACCCCTTGCAAAGCGCAAGGAGGACGACCCCGCGTTCACGCAGAGGTTTGAGTATTTTATATGCGGGCATGAATTCGGCAACGCGTTTTCCGAATTGAACGACCCCATAGACCAGAAACAGCGGTTTGTAAAACAGGTTGAGGAAAAGAGGAGACAGGAGCCGAACTGCAACGCGCAGGTGGACGAGGAGTTCATAACCGCATTGGAATACGGCTTGCCGCCCACGGGCGGCCTCGGCTTCGGCGTGGACAGGCTGGTTATGTTGCTTACGGACAGCCCTACTATAAGGGATGTGTTGTTGTTCCCCACAATGAAACCGAAAAAATGACTACCGTTGCGGCGTGTATAAGCGTCGCATAGCTGTGTCAAGCTCCGTGCCGCCTAAGTTGTGTACGTCTATGTACACTCCTGTCGTCGGTACTCGCTTTCCTTGCTCTGCTCGCTTCTACCCACCGCTGAATTACAGAGCCGCAACTCCGTAATTACAGCTCCCGCAATTTTAAATAAGCACCGAGTTAGTTACTCCGTGTCATTTCGAGACGAAGGGAGACGAGCGCAGTGAGCGACCGAGCGAGAGAATCCCATAGTGGATTGGTCGGAGCCGGATAAGACGCAACAACAAAATTCATGCTTGACTTGTGATAAAGTATGTCAAGAACTAACGCAATTAAGAAATTTAGATGAAGCGTTACGCTTCCGGCGACACGCCGCTTGACCTGCGCTAACGTATGTCAAGCGCAAAAGTAATAAAGAAACTTGGGTGCAGAGCCACTCTGCTTGACTTGTGATAAAGTAAGTCAAGAACTAACGTTATTAAGAAATTTAGATGAAGCGTTACGCTTCCGGCGACACGCCGCTTGACTTGTGATAAAGTATGTCAAGCGCAAAAGTAATAAAGAAATTTGGGTGCAGAGCCACTCTGCTTGACCTGTGATAAAATAAGTCAAGAACTAACGCAATAAAGAAACTCAGGTGAAGCGTTACGCTTCCCGCAGGGGGGGGGAATATGTATAATTATTTGATATTGGAAAAACTGAAAAAGTACGCAGGGGCGGAAAAGTCCTTCCATATGCCGGGGCACAAGGTTGCGGCCGATTTTGCCAAATACTTTCCCGTGGCGGAGCTGGACGTAACCGAACTTTCGTATTCGGATAATCTTGCAAATCCCGCGGGCGTTATAGCGGCCGCCCAGAGAGATATCGCCTCGATTTTGGGCGCGGCGCGTTCATATATACTTACGGACGGCTCGTCGCTTGGCATATTTGCAATGCTGTTTGCGGCGTCGAAGCGCGGCTCCAAAGTAATAGTACCCCGCAACGCCCACCAGAGCGTGTGGAACGCCTGCCGCGTGCTGGGGTTGGAACCCGTAATAGTCCAGGGCGAAACCAAAAACGGCATAATGCTCCCGCCCACGCCCGAATCGGTTGCGCACGTGGCCGAAAACGACGTTACCGTGGCGGGCATGATAGTAACTTCTCCCGATTACTACGGCAATATAGCCCCTTTAAGCGAATATGCGCAAATTTTGGGGCAGTATAAAAAGATATTGATGGTAGACGGCGCGCACGGCTCCCACCTCGCCTTTGAGGAGGAGAGAGAGGGCTATGCGGGCAAGTATGCGTCTATATGGGTGGACGGGGCGCACAAGACCCTGCCCACGCTCACACAGGGCGCGGTACTCAACGTAAACGACGGCGACCTGTTTGCCGACGCCGAGGAAGGGCTGTCCGTTTTCCGCACGACTTCGCCCAGCTATCCCATAATGGCTTCGGTGGAGTACGGGATAAAGCGGCTTGCAAACAACTCCGCATGTATAGCGCACGCAAAGCGCGCCGCGCTGGCGTTGAGGAACCAGAAGGGCATATGCGTTTATCCTTCGGACGATTGGGCAAAAGTGGCCGTGGACTGCGCTCCCTACAAAGTTTCGGCCGATTTGGTTGCCGCCGAGCTTGAAAAACGCAACATATATTGCGAATTTTCCGACGGCAGATACGTACTTTTGTATCTTTCGCCCATGGTTGATAGCGGGGATATAAAAAAAGCAGGCAAAATTTTAAAGGGATTGCTTTCAAGCAAAAAACTTGCGGGCACCTACCGTCCCCGTCCCGACATTGCGCCCGCCGCACGTTCATACAGCTTCCAATACGCGCTCAAAAAACCCGCGGAGTGGGTTGAACCCGAAAACGCCGTGGGCAGAATGTGCGCGCAGAACTTCGGGCTTATGCCCCCCTGTATCCCCGTATGCGTTGCGGGCGAAATGGTAACGGACGGCGCTGTCCGCACGATTTCGGGCGGCAAAACTTACGGGCTTCTCAACGGCAAAATAAAGGTGGTGGCAAAGTGAGGGGCAAATTTATAACCTTTGAAGGCTGTGAAGGCTCCGGAAAAAGCACGCAGTTGAAATATCTCGCCGAATACTTGAAGGAGCGGGGCGTGGACTTTATAATGAGCCGCGAGCCCGGCGGAAGCGAGATATCCGAGGACATAAGAAGAATAATTTTAAACGGCAGATATACCGCCATGTGCGACGAGTGCGAGGCGCTTTTGTACGCCGCCGCGCGCATACAGCACGTAAAGGAGATAATCGCGCCTGCGCTTAACGCGGGGAAGCTCGTGGTCTGCGACAGGTACGTGGACTCCTCATTTGCCTACCAGGGCTACGCGCGTGGGTTGGGCGAGGAGTTTATAAAGGACGTAAACGCCTTCGCGCTGAAAGAATATACCCCCGACCTCACCGTGTTTTTGGATATTTCTCCCATGGAAGCGTTTGCGCGCAAGCACGGGGCGGACAATTCGGACAGAATGGAAAGCCAGGGTTTGGAGTTCCACCAAAGGGTGTACGAGGGTTATAAACAGCTCACAAAGTACCCGCGGTTCCATGCGGTGGACTGCCGCGGAACCAAGACCGAAACGGCAAAAAAAATACGTGAACTGCTGATTGCGGAAAATATTATAGATTAAAGTGGAAAAACTAATAAAGGGCACAACGGCATACAAGATATTTTCGGCGGACAGGCGGAACGGCAAGCTGTCCCATTCCTATATGTTGCACTTTGCCGACCCCAAAAACCTGCGCGCCGCGCTCAAAATTTTTGCGGTTGAGTTCTTTAACGCCACGGGCGCGCTCTCCGCAAGGATTTCAAACGAGAGTTTTTCCGACCTTAAAGTATATCCCGCGGCGGGCGGTAAAATCACTGCCGACGGTGTTGGCGCGCTTATAGAGGACAGCGCGTTGAGACCCGTTGAGGGCGACAAAAAACTTTATATAATAACCGATTTCGACTCGGCGAGCGCGATTGTGCAGAACAAACTTTTAAAGACGCTGGAAGAACCGCCCGCGGGCGTACATTTTTTGCTGGGCGTAAGCTCGCTCGCACCCGTTTTGAACACCGTTAAATCGCGCGTGAAGCTGATGGAAATACCGCCCTTTACCGAGGGCGAAATTCTGGCGGCGCTTTTGCGCAGGGGCGAAAATCCCCAGAACGCGGCGGCCGCGGCAAGCTGTAACGGCATTTTGGGCGCCGCCGAAAACATGGTTTCGGGCGGCTGGTTTGCCGAAATACGGCAGGCCGCACAAAGTATATGCGCCGTAAAGAGAGTGGGGGATATTGCCCCGCTTGAGGCTAAGTACGGCGACACAAAGTATAAAAAAGAACTATTGACCGAAATACAGAACGTGTATTTTTTGGCGCTTTCGGGTGGGGAAAACCCGTGCGCGCTTTCAAAACACACCTTGATATACGCCCTCGGCGAGCTTGACAGGGCCAACCGCGACTTAAAATTCAACGCATATTTCCAAGGGCTTTTATACGACTTTATGTTGAAGGTGGTAAAGGAGAACGACAGATGGCTAAAATTACAGGCGTAACCTTTAAAGACGGCGGCAAAGTTTACTACTTTTCCCCCGGAAAAGACAGATATAAAGAGGGCATGGGAGTAATTGTGGAAACAACTCGCGGCGTGGAGTACGCAACGGTTGTCATTCCCTTCGGCGAGGTGCCCGAAGAAAAGCTGGTATCCCCCTTAAAGCCGATCATGCGCATAGCCACGGCAAAGGACAGGGAGACGCACAGAAAAAATCTCGAAAAAAAGGACGGCGCGCTTAAAACGGTCGCCGAAAAAATAAGAAATCATAACCTGGACATGAAGCTCATAGACTGCGAGTTTACGTTCGACGGCGCAAAGGCGATATTTTACTACACCGCGCCCCAGAGAGTGGATTTCAGGGAGCTTGTAAAGGAACTTTCGCAGGTGTTCAAAATGCGCATAGAGCTGAGGCAGGTGGGCATCCGCGACGAAATTAAAATGAAGGGCGGGCTCTCGCCCTGCGGCAGGGAGTGTTGCTGTTCGAGCTGTATGCCCGAATTTAAAAAAGTATCCATAAAAATGGCAAAGAGCCAGGGATTATCCTTAAACCCCGGCAAAATTTCGGGGCTGTGCGGAAGGCTTATGTGCTGTTTGTCGTATGAAAACGAGTACTACGCCGAAGCATGCAAAAAGATGCCCAAAATGGGTGCGGAAGTAACCACGCCCGACGGCAAGGGCACGGTTGTCAACCTCAATATGCTCAAAATGGAAGTGCGCGTGAGAATAGACGACAAGGAAAAGGATATTTTTACCTATCACGACTATCCCGTTTCGCAGTTGAAATTCAAAATAACGCAAAAGCCCGAAGCCGAGGAGGAAGTCCCCGCCGAATTAAAGGATATTTTAGATTGACGGGCGGCGCATAAAAATAATAAAAAATTAACTTTTTCTCTTTACAGCATAAATTTTGTGTGATATAATACCCCTATAAACGTGAAAACGTATTAATTATGGAGGGAAAGTTATGGCTCACGTAATATCCGACGAATGTGTAAGCTGCGGCGCTTGCGCGGCTACATGCCCCGTTGAAGCTATTTCGGAGGGCGCCGACAAGTACGTTGTAAACCCCGACGTTTGCATCGACTGCGGCGCATGCGAAGACGGTTGCCCCACGGGCGCCATCAAGGGCGAATAATTTTGGAAATTGGGGAAGCGGAGTTTGCCTGGCGTACGGCGGCTCCGCTTTTCTGCGCGGTGATAAAAGACAGGCGCATTTGCGTCTGTTTTTTTGCACCGCGGCTTGCGCGGCAAGTGCGGATATACGTCGCATAACATTGTTGCCTTTGCGTTTTTGCTCAGTAAGGCTAACGCCTTCGGTACGACATGTACTTCTGTGTACACTCCTGTCGCAAAATCCGCAGGCGCCTCGTTCTGCTCGTATCTGCGCACTTGCTAACTCCGTAAAGGCAAATCACTTCGTAAATACAGAAAACTCCTTAATTACAACACCTTTGTAGCTATAAAAACCTTGTAAAAACAGCTCCTGAAAACGGAAAAGATAAGTCGCATGACATTGTTGCCTTTGCTATGATTAAACAGGACGAAGTCCTTGAAGAATTTTTTGGGGACAAAAAGATAATACAGAACGTATCGCTCTACCGGTTCACTTCGGACAGCATACTTTTATCGCGCTTTGCGCGGGCGAAAGCGGGGGACTGCGTTGCCGATTTTTGTTCGGGTTGCGGCGTGGTCGGCTTTCATTTTGCGTGTTTAAATCCCAAAATCAACTCGCTTACGCTGTTTGAAATGCAGCCGGAGCTTGCCGACATGTCCCGCCGCACCGCAGAGATGAACGGCTGGCAATGTACGGTTGTATGCACAAAGTTGCAGGATATCCCCAACTCTTACAACGATAAATTTTCGCTGATACTGTGCAATCCGCCCTACGAGCGCGGAGGTTTTGAAAAGGACGACTACAAAAAAGCCATCTGCCGCAAAGAGATAACAATCACCCTTCCCGAAATAGTTGAATCGGCCAACAAATGCCTTAAATTCGGCGGGCGTTTTGCGCTGTTGAACCGCGCCGACCGCACAGCCGAGCTTTTATATCTGTTGAAAAATAAAAATTTAGAGCCCAAAAGATTGCAGTTTGTTTCAGGCACCGCGGGCGCAAAGCCCTATCTGGTGATGGTTGAGGCGGTTAAGGGGGGCAAAGAGGGGATAGACATCTTGCCATCTACCGCCAACGGGTTATAAACTTCGCAATACTGTGTCGCGTTTGCGCGCTTCTCGGTTACGTACTTCTGTGTACGCGCCCTTCGTCGCTTGCGCACGCTCCTTGTCTTGCTTGTTTCTAACCCGTTGCTAACTACGTAATAACAGCTCCCGCAATTATTTAAAAACAATTCACGGCGCAAGCAAAACCACGCTTTTGCGCAGCGCTCTCGCCAACGGCAAGGAAAAACCGTTGGCTCGGTAAGGCTAATGCCTTCGGTACGATATCGTGCGCGCGATGCTTGATTAGCGAAAAAGTCAATCAAGCGATAACGCAATTAAGATAAATGGATGCAACGTCACGTTGTTGCGCTCACTCATCTCGCGCGGCACGCACAGCGCACTGTGCTGTGCTATGAAATTGCCTCGCTCGTCCCTCTGCCCGCGATTTATAAGGGCGGCAGAGCCGCCGAAACTCACGAAAAATTTGAGGGCGCGCAACCGCACTAAAATTTTTGTGAACCGTAATAATTATGATGAACGTATATTTTGTATCGACGCCGATAGGCAATTTAAAAGACATAACCCTGCGCGCGCTGGAAGTTTTGCGGGGCGCGGACGTGATTTTTTGCGAGGACACCCGCCACTCCATTAAACTTCTCAACGCCTACGAAATAAAAAAGCCACTTTTTTCCTGCCATAAATTTAACGAGCGCGAGGCGGCGCAGAAGATAATAGCCGCCGCAAACGAGGGCAAGACGGTTGCGGTCATATCGGACGCGGGCATGCCCGTGATTTCCGACCCCGGCAACACCGTGTGCGCCGCCTTAAAGGCGGCGGGCGTGGGCTATACGGTCATTCCAGGCCCCAACGCCGCACTCTCGGCATTGGTTTTGTCTGCGTTTCCGGCCGAACGTTTTGCGTTTTTGGGCTTTTTGCCCGAAAAAAAGAGCGAGAGGCAGTCCCTGCTTTTGCAATATAGAGATATGCCCTGCACGCTTATATTCCACGTGGCTCCGCAGGATCTGGACAGGGATATTGCCGACATGTATTCGGTTTTCGGGGAGCGCAACGCCTGCGCCGTGCGTGAAATCACAAAACTGCACGAGGAGGCGGCCGTATTCAATCTCTCCTCCGGCTACGAAGGGGAGCGCAGGGGGGAGTTTGTTGTGCTGGTTGAGGGCGCAAAGAGTTCTTTAAACGAGCTGAACGCGCTCACCGAGAGGGAGCATATTCTGCACTACATGCGCGCGGGGTTGGATAAAAAAGAGGCAATAAAACAGGCGGCAAAGGACAGGGGGATACCCAAGTCCGAAATGTATAAATTTTCGTTAGACTTATAAAAAAGAGGCAATATATATGGAATTTTTACAACTTGTGGAAAAATTGAGCAACGCCCGCGGCATGAGCGGCTTTGAGGACGAAGTGCTTGAAGTTGCGCGGGAGTATGCAAAGGATTTTGCAACCTTTAAGGAAGATTCGATGCGCAACTTATATATCTTCCCCAAATACAACAAGGGCAACCGCCCCCTCATCATGCTGGACGCGCACGGCGACGAGGTTGGGTTTATGGTGCAGGCGGTAAAGCCGGACGGCACGCTGAGGTTTGTGGGCGTGGGCACCTGGAACGAAAAGGCGCTCTCCTCCTCTCGCGTGCAGATAAAGACGTCAAACGGTTATATTACGGGGATAATTTCCGCAATACCGCCGCACTTTATGACCGAGGCACAGCGCATGTCGTCGGTAACCTACGACAGCCTTTCGATAGATATAGGCGCAACGTCCGCGGAGGAGGCGTTATCTCTCGGCGTAAAGGTGGGCGCGCCGGTGGTTCCCTTAACGCCCTTCAACTACGAGGAGAACCGCACGCTTTTGCTCGGCAAGGCGTTTGACGACAGGCTGGGCGTTGCGGCGGTGTTGCAATCTTTAAAACTCCTCCAAAACGAAAAATTGGAAGCGGATGTGGTCGGGGTGATTTCCGCGCAGGAGGAGGTTGGCATGCGCGGCATCAAGGCCGTTATGGAAAACTTGCGCCCCGACGCGGCGATATGCTTTGAAGGGTGCCCCGCAGACGACACTTTTACGCCCGAATATCTTATTCAGGACAGGCTCCGCGGCGGAGTTATGATCCGCCACATGGACAACAGCGTTATATGCACACCCCGTTTTGTGGAATTTGCCGAAAAGACCGCAGAAGAGGAGGGCATAAAGGTGCAGATGGCGGTGCGCACGGGCGGCGGCAACAACGGCGCGTACGTGGTATCGGCAAACGGCGGAACTCCCGTAATTGTTGCGGGTGTGCCCGTGAGATATATCCACACGTTTAACTGCTACGCCGCAATGGAGGACGTAGAAGCCAACATTGCCCTGGGCGTTGCCCTGTGCAAGCGGTTGAACGACAAAGTTATAAAGGGATTTTAAAAGGATTTTTTAAATCAACCGCAAAGATAAAAGCAACGTCGAATTTTGCTCAAAACGTTATTTGAGTAAAACGCAGTCGGCTCGTATTAAGAATTTTGCCAAACGGAATTATAACAAAAAATAAAAAAGAAAACCTCTACCCAACTTTGAGATGATAGAGGTTAAAGAAACTATGTTTGCTTTCGTTGTATTTATTATACGCAAAGTGGCATAGAAAGTCAACTGTTAAATCAAAAAAAGGAGCTGGAAATGAAAAAATTTTTATCAATCTTGTTTACTGTCCTCTTTAAAATTGTCATATCATATTGAATTGTCAAACTAAGTGCAACAGTAAGAGATAAAAAAGTTAAATAAATCAACAGGTTTTTTGTAAGATAA
>CANREJ010000048.1 GCA_947629665.1 uncultured Clostridia bacterium | reverse complement strand
GGTTCTGACAGGAATATCCATGGAGCGGAACAAATCCACCGTATTCTGCCACAGCTTATCGAACCACATCGGAGACTCTTCCGGCTTGCAGACAACGATCATCTCCTGCTTTTCAAACTGGTGGATACGGTAAATTCCGCGCTCCTCTATGCCGTGCGCGCCCTTCTCCTTTCTAAAACAGGGCGAATAGGACGTGAGGGTGAGCGGCAGGGATTTTTCGGGAATGGTCTGCCCCATGAACCTGCCTATCATGGAATGTTCGGAGGTGCCTATAAGATATAAGTCCTCGCCCTCGATCTTGTACATCATGCCGTCCATTTCCTCAAAGGACATGACGCCCGAAACGACGTCGCTCCTTATCATAAATGGCGGTATGCAGTAGGTGAAGCCTTTATCGATCATGAAGTCGCGCGCATACGCCAAAACGGCCGAGTGAAGGCGGGCAATGTCGCCCGTGAGATAGTAAAACCCGTTGCCGCTTGTGCGCCTTGCACTGTCCAGATCGATACCGTTTAAACTTTGGAGGATATCGAGATGATAGGGCACTTCGAAGGGCTTGGGTTCGGCCTTTAAAAATACCTCGCCCTGTACGTTTTGGCTGTCGTCCTTGCCGATGGGAACGTCGTCGGCTATCATATTGGGAATGGAGCAAAGCGCTTTTTTGAGAGCCGCCTCCACTTCCACGCTCTCCTTTTCGATTTCGGCAACGCGGTCGTTGTTGGCCTTGGATTCCGCCTTTGCCGCCTCCGCCTCGTCCTTTTTGCCCTCGCGCATGAACGCGCCTATGGCCTTTGCAAGCCTGTTGCGGTCCGCCCTGCGCCTGTCGCCCTCCTGTTGAAGTTCGCGGCGCTTTTTATCGAGCCCCAAAACCTCGTCTACAAGGGGCAGTTTTTGAAACTGGAATTTCTTTTTGATGTTTTCCCGAACGGCGTCGGGGTTTTCACGTATAAAATTAATGTCCAACATAACTCAATTATAATTCAAAATTTTTCCAAATGCAATTAATTTATTTGTAATATCTTGAAAAACGCTATTTTTTGTGATATAATGCCGTTTATAGGCTATGAGTAGAATATTTTTTAAAAGCGCGGACAAAAAATCCGCAAAAAACGAACAGGTTAAGGACGAAACCGCCGCGGCGGACGGCGTCCAGACAACTATTTTCCCGGCGGAGGAATACACCTCTTCCGCCGACGCGGCCGTGCCTGCCACGGAGACGTTTGACAAGGAAAAAGCCATAAAAAACTTTGAGCGGCGGCACAAAAAGGAAGTAAACACCAAAGTTGAAAGGTTTTCGCCAAAGCTGAACGTGGGGCTTACGGCGGCGCAGGTGGAAACTCGGTTCGGGCAATGCCTGTTCAATACCACAAACAAACAGTATTCCCGTTCCTACGCGAGTATTTTTATAGGGAATATCTGCACGTTTTTCAACCTGCTGTGCCTGCTTGCGGGTATTGCGCTTATAATTGCGCACACCGAAGGTATTTCCAACTACCTTGTGCTGGTTATAACCACGCTGAACATATTGATAGGAATTATCCAGGAGATACGTTCCAAACGCTCGATAGACAAGCTGGCCATTCTCGCCACAAACACCGTAAAAGTAGTGCGCGACGGCGAGATTATGGATATACCTACAAAAGAGATTGTTTTGGACGACGTAATCATTCTGGAAATAGGCAACCAGGTGCCTGCCGACTGCATACTTGCGGAAGGCTCGGTCGAAGTGAACGAGAGCCTTTTGACGGGCGAGAGCATAGCCATTAAAAAATCCGTGGGCGATACCCTGTATGCGGGCAGTTTTATTGCCAGCGGCAACGGAAAGTTCAGGGTTGACAAGGTGGGCAAGGATACATACCTTGAAAAACTCACCGCAAAGGCAAAAAAGTACAAGCGCCCCAACTCCGAGCTTATGAATTCCACAAAGCTCATCATAAAGTGCATAACGATACTCATTATCCCCATTGCGATAGGCAGTTTTTTGATTGCGCTGCACAATCCCGTGCCCGACGTGGACTGGATATTCCCCGCAGAGGTCAATTCGGCGTTAAAGAGAACCTGTACGGTTGTTATAGGCATGATTCCTTCGGGAATGTTGCTTTTGACTTCGGTTGCGCTTGCAATGGGTATTGTGAGGCTGGCAAAAAGCCGCACGCTTGTGCAGGACATGTATTCGCTTGAAATGCTTGCCCGCGTGAATGTGCTGTGCCTGGATAAGACGGGAACGATAACCGACGGCAGAATGAGAGTAAACGACAGCGTGATTTTAAATACCGTGGGCGATTTGTCCTTGAACGACATTATGGGCAGTATGCTTGCAAGTTTGCAGGACAACAACCAGACGGCGATTGCGCTTTACAACCATTTCGGGTACAGCGACAAACTTATGCCCGTTACCAAAATTCCCTTCTCTTCAAAGCGCAAACTTTCCGCGGTAACATTTGACGACGTTGGAACGTTTGTTATGGGCGCGCCCGAATTTGTGTTGAAGCCCTACCCCGCAAAGGTGGAGAGAATTGTTAAACAGTACGCGCAGATGGGGCTGAGGGTTATAGTTTTGGCGCACTCCTCCGCGCCAATTGTCGGCGATAAACTGCCTTCTGTGCTTAAACCCATAGCTATAATTTCCCTGGCGGACAATATCCGCGAGGACGCTGTAAATACAATTAAATGGTTTAAAGAAAACGACGTAAACGTTAAAGTTATTTCGGGCGATAATCCCGTTACGGTTGCCGAAGTTGCCAAGCGCGCGGGAATTGCGGGAGCGGAAAAATTTATTTCGCTGGACGGACTGAACGACAAGGAAGTTGAAAACGTCGCCAACAAATACACCGTATTCGGCAGGGTTTCGCCCGAACAAAAGGCCATTTTGGTGCGCTCCATTAAGACGGCGGGAAATACCGTTGCCATGACGGGCGACGGCGTGAACGATATTTTGGCGTTAAAGGAGGCCGACTGCGCCGTTTCGGTTGCTTCCGGCAGCGAGGCGGCGAGAAACGTAAGCCACCTGGTGCTTATGGACAACAATTTCAACTCCATGCCGAAAGTGGTTGCCGAGGGCAGAAGGGTTATCAACAACATTAAAAATTCATCCTCCCTCTACCTTATGAAAACGCTGTTTACGGCGATTTTGGCAATTATTTGCATTGCAATGGGGCAACCGTATCTGTTTATGCCGCAAAACATGCTGCTTTTGGAGACGGCGATAATTGCCGTGCCCTCCTTCTTCCTTTCGTTACAGCCTAATAAGGACAGGGTGCAGGGCAAGTTTATTACCCACGTTATGAGCGGAGCCGTATCGGGCGCGCTGACAATGATTATTTGCGTTATGGCCATGTACACTACATACCATATAAATCACTTTATTTACCATATGGATATGTTTGACGACTTTTACAGGCCCATGTGCATGCTGGCGCTGACTTTTTCGGGCTTTGTGATGGTTTACAGAACCTGCCAACCGCTGAACGCGTACCGCGCCGTGCTGTGCGTTGCCGTGCTTGCCGTGTGCATTATAGGTTTTTCCGTTCCGCTGATAACCGAGTCACTGTTTTACAGAGGCTGGATTGATTTGCACTGGGATTACTCCTATATACTTATTGTGGTGGTTGTTTTGGAGGCCGCGTTCCCCATATCGGGCTGGCTTATCAAGCTCATGCACACGGTTATGCCATCCTCGAACAGCAAGCCCGCCAAACAGCAAAAAACGGCAAACTGAATTTAATAAAATACAAAGGCGCGGCTGTCCGCAAAAGGACAGCCGCGCTTACGTTTATTGAATTTTATTGAATTATATCGCCCAATTGCCGTCTTTGAAAATTTGTATGCGTTCGCCGCTCTCCGTTTCGCCCACAATGGACATATCCTTACTGCCTATCATAAAGTCGACGTGGATCATGGAGTCGTTTATGCCTGCCGCCTTGCACTCCTCCACCGTCATGTTTTCAAAGCCCTTTAAGGTTTCGTTAAAGCCCCTGCCAAGCGCCAGATGACAGCTTGCGTTTTCGTCGAACAGCGTGTTATAGAAAAGTATTCCCGTGTTGTTTATGGGGCTGTTGTAGGCTATTAAGGCAACTTCGCCGAGCATTGATGCGCCCTCGTCCATGGCAACCATTTTTTGGAGCACGTCCTCGTTCTTTTCGGCGTGTACTTCCACTACTTTGCCGTCCTTAAAGCGCATCCAAAAATTTTCGATGAGTTTGCCCTGGTAGGACAGTGGCTTTGTTGCCACGACTTTGCCCTCTGCCCTGCCCTTTAAAGGAGATGTGAACACCTCTTCACTTGGAATGTTGGGGTTGAATACCTGTTTTGAAAGGGTCTTTTCGCAACCGCCTTCAAATATTCCGTTGGGATTGAGCCAAACTTTAAAATCGGTGCCGTTTGCACTCTTGTATTCGAGGCTCCTGAGATTAAAACCGTTCAACAGCTTGCAGTGGTTTGCAAGCTCGGCGTTGTGCTTTTCCCACGCGGCAATGGGGTCGTCGTCCACGCGGGCGGTCAAAAGTATTGCCGCCCACAGCTTTTCAACTGCCTCTTCAACGGGCACGTCGGGGAAAATTTTGTGCGCCCACTCCTTGCCCGGAACTGCCGCTATGCACCACTTGTATTTATTTTCAATCGCGTCGCGGTAGGGCTTTATTACGGGGAAACGGTTTATATTGGCCTGGGAGATTTTTTGGTTGTCTACGCCCGTCAGGCCGTCGGGGTCGTCGGAATCGATCCAGAGCATGCAGGGGAGTTTATCCACCTTGTGCTGCCACTGCGCCTTTTCCACATCGTTTACCTCCGAGAGCGATTCAAGCGTTCTGTACGTGTAATTCAACTTTGCGAGCGGCATGTGCGTCCACTCCACTTTTACGCGCGAGGCTCCGCACTTGTAGCACTCCTCCACAACCGTCATGACAAATTCGGGCTGGTCGAGACCCGCCTGGATTATAACTTCCTCGCCTTTTTGTACGTTTATGCCCGACTTTACCAGCAACCCGGCATATTTTTGTAATCTTTCCTTTTGCATAAAAATCCCCTTTTAACTTCTATTACTTTATTGTAAACACAATTGCGGGCTTTTAAGCGGGTTTGCGCAAAATCAGTTGCGCTTGCCCCTGTTTTTGATTAAAACCATGGCTATATACGCGGCAAGAAGCAGGGCGCAGGCGCCGAGAAGTATTACGTACATTGCCCATAGGGGTATTTGCGTGCCGCCCTCGTAGGCTATTTTATTAAACGAACCGCCGAAGGTTAAATTGCAGTCAAAGCCGTCTTTAAGCGCGGTTGCGGCCTCTGCGGGTAAACCGAGCGAAGTAAGTTTTTCCACATAGCCCGACATGAAATGGTTCCTTAAAATGCCTACGCTGTACGTCCCCGGCAAACAGCAAATAACACTGCGCATGCCGTCGGCAAACTGCGAAAGGGGCATATACGCGCCGCAGATAAAGCCGTACAGGCTGGATACGAGCGTGGAGATTGCAGAAAGTCCGCCCTGCGAGGATATGAAATTTTCCACAACGCCCGCAAGCAGGGCGCCGAACAGCACACAGCATAAAATATCAAGCAATATCATAAGCACGCCGGTAAACGCCAGATACCAGCCGACGGCGGCAAGATATATAAACCCGACGCAAAGCACGGCAAACTCCACTATGAGGGTAACTATGAAATTGGCTATAAAATAGCTTACCGAGAGGGTTGTGCGCTTTACGGGTGTAATCAAAAAGTCGTTGAGACTGTTTTCGATTTTGTCGCTTACCATTACGGCGTTGGAGCAGATTGCAACCGTTACCGCGCTTACGGCGAGAATGGACGACAAGAGCCAACTGCCCGCAAGACCTTCCAGAACACGCTGTTCTGTAAGCTCGAAGCCGAAGGCGGCAAATATAGATTTAAAACTGTCCATGTAGACGCTGCGCAGGAAGGTTACAAACAGAACGAGCAAGATCATCGGCGTTATAAGCGACACGAAGAACAGGAATTTATCCTTGAAATAGCACTTGATATTGCGGCTTACAAGCGCGCAGAGTTTTTTAAATTCTGTCATACTACGCCTCCCTTATGTCCTTGCCCGTAACCTTTAAAAATACGTTGTCCATATTACCTTTAAGCACTTCAAAATCTTGGAAAAGCCGAGGATATTTGCCTATATATCCGGCTATTACGTCGGTGCCCTTAACTTCCACTTCCAAAAAGTCGCGTTCCCGCCTTATTGTATTGCCGAGCGAAGTGAACAACTTTTCGGCTTCGGGCAATTGTTTGTAAAAGCGGATGAAGTCGGTGGCGTATTTGTTTTTTAAGTCGTGCGGGGTGCCCTCCGCCGCTTTTTTGCCGCCGTCGATTATCACAACATAGTCGGCAACGGCGGACTCCTCCATGTAGTGCGTAGTTAAAAGCACCGTCAGCCCCCTGTCCTTGCGGTATTTTTGTATTACGTTCCACACCGTTTGGCGGGTTTTGGGGTCAAGCCCGGTGGTGGGCTCGTCCAAAATTAACAGCTCCGGATCGTTGACGAGGGCACGGGCTATGTCTATGCGGCGTTTCTGTCCGCCCGAAAGTTTTATAAGCGGGCGGTTTAAAATCTCCTTTAAATCCAAAAGTTCGGTAAGTTCGGCAAGTTTGGCTTTGAAATTTTGCCCGAATATGCCGTACATTGCCGCACGGCTCCTTAAATTGTCCGCCGCGGTCAGCCGCTTATCCAAAACGGAATTTTGGAACACTATGCCTATTTTTTGCTGTATGGGCACGGGGTTGGCGTCTATATCTTCGCCGCAGACCTTAACCGTGCCGCCGTCGCGCTTTAATATGCCGCTTATAATGTTTATGGTGGTGGATTTACCCGCGCCGTTTTCGCCCAAAAAGGCAAATAGTTCGCCTTCGCGCACCGAAAAGGACAGGTCGTCCACCGCTTTTACGTCCTTGAAATATTTAACCAGGTTGTCGATTTCTATTATCATATTCTCTCCTTAAATTCCCAAACGCTGTTTTATGCCCATGAAAGCGTCCGTAAGCATGCCGCTTACGGTGTTCCAATCCCAATTGAGATAGCCAGTTGCGTACATTGCGGCAATGCCGTGTACCCATACCCACATATGCGCATGGAGTTCGCCCGCCTTATCTTGCGGAATACCGATTTGACCCATTATTTGAAAAATATCGTCGTTAAAGTCGGGATACCCATCCACGGTGGACGCGCCGCCCCTACTCATAAACAGATATTTGAAAAGTTGCGGCTCCTCCTTTGCAAAACGAATATAGCCCATGCCCGTGGCCTTGTAGGGCGGATATTCGCCCGACGAAAGCTCGCCGTTTATATATCCGTGATAAATTTCAACTATGCGCCCGGCAACGGCGGCTTTAAGCTCCCCAATGCCCGTAAAAGAGAGATAAATGGGCTGGGTTGAACAACTGCACGCCTTTGCAACCGAGCGCATGTTCAGCCCCTCCATTCCCTCCTTGCGGACGATTTTGAGGGCGGCTTCAACTATATTTTGCTTTGAAATCACCTTTTTTGCAGGCATACAACCCCCATAAATAACATTTGTTATTAATAACGATTGTTATTTTATCACCGATAAAAAAATTTGTCAAGGGGTTTTGGAAAAAAAGAATGCGCTTTTGTCAGGATTTCATTGAAATCATGCCGCCGTTTATTTCAATTTCTTTGGAAAGAAGTTGTAGGGCGTTTTCAAGGCGTTCCGTTATGGCGTCGCCAACACGGCTAAAACCGAGAAGTTGGGTTATCAGTTTGAAAAGGCCTTGCTTTTCGGCAGAAATGTTGCGCTTTAATATTTCTTTAAGTCCCAAAGACAATTCGGTAAGATCTATATATTTTATGTCGCGCGGCTCGCAGTTTTCGGCAGGAACCCGTAGCATGGGTATTTCCTGCCCTTGCATATATAAAAATCCGTTTTTCCGCACAATTCCAAGGCGGGCGCAGTTCCGCATTTGGCTGTCAAATTCCTGTCTTACAACATTTGTAACTTTTTCTCTTCCGCCGAACAGAAATACAATGCGCTTTAAAAGCCACTCCTCGGAGATGGGCGCTTCTGCGCGCACAACAGCCAATACTACGGCAGGAATATTGTTTTTACAGCGGCCGGCAACGGAATAAACGTCCGCCATTTTATACTTTGGAAATTCAAAATGGGTTTCCTCGGCGGCTTGCTCGAAGCTGTCCGTTACCGCAATTTCGCTTTTAAAAGTTTTGTGCGGAGCGTTTTCCATCGCGCTTTCAACCGCCTTTAACAGGCGTTCTTTTTCGATAGGCTTATTCCTGAACCAATCGGTGGACCAAATCCGGTAGAACTTCCAACCCATCCGCTCCAAAATATCCTGCCGCAACCTGTCCCTGTCGCGTGCGGTTTTGGAAGAATGGTAAGTTGCCCCGTCGCATTCTATCGCCAATAAATAATCGGAGGAATTGGGGCGTTTTAACGCTAAATCTATTTTAAAAGAAGAGCATCCCACCTGGGTATCCACGGTATACCCCTTTCCCCGCAAAAACTCGCAGACTTCCATTTCAAATTCAGAGTCGAACTGTTCAAACGGATTTACTTTGACGCTCCTTTCCAGGGCAACCGCGCCGTTTTCGGCATAATCCAAATATTCGCGCAACAATCTTGCGCCTTCCGATTTTGTGCGCGATAAATCGATGTCGTAGTAGTGAATGGAAGCGACCAACTGCACGTTGAGCTTTGCGCGTGTTACCGCCACGTTGAGCCGTCTTTCTCCGCCTTCGCGGTTGATAGGCCCGAAATTCAAAAGCAACCTGCCTTGCGAATCCCTTGCATAAGCGATACTGAAAATAATTGTATCGCGCTCGTCTCCCTGCACAGTTTCCAAATTCTTCACAAAAAACGGCTCCGCACGGTCGGATTTGAAAAACTCTTCGAACTCGGTATTCTGTTGCCTGCGCTTATATATCAATTTATCTATGAGGTTTTGCTGGGAAATACTGAACGCAACGACGCCCAGACTTCTTTCGGGATATTTTTTGATATTTTCAAACACGAGATCCACGATACGCTCCGCTTCGTCGCGGTTGGTTTTACTCCTCCTGTCGAACACGCCGTTGACATAATAGTAATCAACGCCCACGCCTTTGGCGTCCGCTTTTGACGAAGGGAAGGTAACCAAATCGTTGTCGTAAAAGTTCTTGTTGGAAAATGAGATAAGTTGCTCGTACCTGCTACGGTAATGCCACTTCAATCTGCGCTGTGAAAACGCAGTTGAACAGAGGTCGAGAATAGACTCAAAATCGGTAATATCCTCGCTTTCCTCATCACCGTCGTCCGTATCTACGGTGGAGTTGAAGAAATTGCTGGGAGGCATCTGTTTTGAATCGCCTACCACTATCAACTGCTTGCCGCGGTAGATTGCGCCGATTGCGTCTTGCGGGAATATCTGCGAGGCTTCGTCGAATACCACGACGTCGAATTTTATATCGGGATCCAAATATGTGCTTACGCTGAGAGGCGACATTAAAAAACACGGCTTTAAGGTTTGTGCAAGCTCTCCCAATTCTTGCAGGAGCTGGCGTATTCCCTTCTTTTTTCGCTTCTTTTCATTTTCCCGCAACAAAATCGAGATGGCACTGCCCTGCGCAATCATATCGAGATCGGGGCGCCGTGCAGATAATTTGGCTTTGATTTTAGCCTTGTTGATCTCAAAATTCAAAACGTCCTTCTCTTTGAAACGCGCGATCATTTCATCGTGCGGAACACGCGCCAATTCGATTAATACGGGCGATTGGTGCAGGATATAGTCCACCCATTGGGTAAAGAAAGCCTTTTTATAGCATAGCACGATTTTGTCTGCGGGCAGACGCTGTGCGATTGAATAATCAATGTATCTGCGCAATGACAGCTCTTCGGCCCTATGTAAAAGTTTAGCGAAATCGCACCAATTGTCTAATTTATCCGCGTTGCCGATACAGCCTGACAACTTTGCGGCCAACGATTCGGTTGGAACGCCGCAAATATCGTATTCTTGCATGTCAAAACCCGCAAGAACGCGGCCGAGCGGCTGTTCGTATTCGCCGAAAAGTTTGCAATACCTCCCGGCAAATTGCTTGAATTTTGTCTTTTGCGCCGAATATATATCCCTTGCAAGCCCGCAAAGCGCGCCAATCCCCGCAAATTGCACAAGCGTTTCCCTGACGGCACGGAGTTCTTTAAGCAATTTATCAAAGTCGGTGTTCACGCCCGCGTATGCGGCTCCAAGACGGGCGCGCAAAACAGGTTCGCCGTTAGTAAATTCCAAACTTTGTTGCCGGTAATTTTTAAGCGTCTCCGCAGTGGCAACAACTGCCGCATATTTGGGTTTTTTGCCGTCCTTTTTGCACAGTCTAAAATCGTTTACTATGCGGCGGTACTCTTTGCCGAATAACCGTGAAAACCATCCGCCGAACTGTTTTGTGAGTTTTTTGTAAAGCAAGGAGCCGTCCAATTTATATATATCTTCATCAAATTCGGCGTCGATTTTCCCTTTGTTTTGCAGGATTTGACCTGCGACGGCTTGCAGTTTTTCCGCTACGGAAATCACGTTTTCAAGTACGGGCAAATTCAAAATATCGGGCGTTATAAATTCGCTGTTGCCGATTAATTCGAAAAAGTTTTGTAATAATTTTGAATCGCGGAGTGTGATGGGCTCGATTTTGTACGCGCTTTTTATCTCCGCCCCTATCGGCTGAATTGCGTGGCACAAATCGATTACAGATTGTAAGTCGCCCTTCAACCGCATGACAGTTTGGTAAGAGCAATCGGGATCGGTATAGCCGTACCACACGTTGGTATGATAATCTGCGCCGACGGTGGCGGTGTATTCCGCATAATGATTAAGGCAGTTTTCGGCCTTTTCAATGTAGTCCTCTCCCTTTGAACCGATTTGTTCAATGACAAAAGCAAGGTCGGGCGCTGCCCTGCACGCGGAAACCGCCTCGTACAGTTGATATAATGTTTTGTTGATAACGGGGCGGGGTTTGTGCAACTCTGCGGCATACTCGTCCAGCTTGCGTTGCGCCTCTTTTTTGATTTTTAACTCCCGTTCCGCCTTTTCGGTAACGCCGCTCTTTGCCAATTTGAGCGTTCTGCACAGTTCCTCTATAATCAGTTTTTTGTTTGCCTTATGGCTGTGTAATTCCAAACAAAATTCTTCAAGACCCACTTTTTTTAATTTGTCGTAGACGACGTTTAATGCGGCGAGTTTTTCGGAAACGAAAAGAACTTTTTTACCGTCGGAAAGACATTCGGCAATGATATTGGTGATCGTTTGGCTTTTCCCCGTCCCCGGAGGACCTTGCAAAACAAAACTTTGACCTTCTTTTGCCGCTTCTATCGCCTCGGCCTGGCTGGAATCCGCATCGACAACATTGTGCAAATCCAAAAGATCGGTCAATTTTCCCTCGACGGCGGAGGCGCCGTTTGGACTGACGGCTTCGCCAAGCAAAGCGCGGACATTATCGTTTTGAATGATTTTGGCGGCATTTTCTTTGATATCTTTATACATATTGATCTTCAAAAAAGAGAAGATGCCGATTTTACATTCGGGGACTACCGTCCATTTCAGTTTCATGAGTAAAGTAGAAACGGCATGGAGATAGGCTTCGATTCCCTCATCCTCGTCATATTCGGGAAGTTTGACGCCGTAGTCGTTTTGCACTTTAAAAGCAAAAGTGGGGTTGACGATAATGTCATCTTCCAACAGCCCGACATAGAAAGGGTCGACCGCCGATTGATTTTCTATTGAGATCGGCGCCAGCAAAAGAGGCGCGCGCAATTCATATTGTGAAGCATCGCTCTCCGTCCAATGTACGAACCCGAAAGCCAGATATGCAATATTGACGCCCGTTTCTTCCAAGGCGGACCTTGCCTGTTTGCCGATTTTTTTCAACGCCTGCATGGGCTTGCCCGAAATGTTGTAAATGAGAATCTGGTTCTTTTTCAATCTATCTGCATAAGCCGTTATATATGCCTGTTTGGAAGTAGGGGTTGAGGACGCGTCGTCCGTAAGGGATAAGTCGTCCTCATTTTCAAGTTTTGGGTCGAACACCTCAAAAACTGCGGCGTGTTCCGATTTTTGAAAAACAGTATAAAAATCAGGGGCAACGACATCGACCGAATTACTTTTTGAATCCTTGAAATTGATGAGGTTGTTCCGTTTCCCCGTATCCAACAACAGCTCTGCCCATTTTTCGAGTTTTTCGGTATCCATAAGACCCCCGTAAAAAGTTTATATATTTTGATTATACCATGTTTTATTATAACTTTCAAAGGACATTTATGCCTATTCGACAAAATATTTTGTTGCTATACGACAGAGAAAAGCTCCTCACATATAAGGAGCTATACGACGGAATAGCGGTTGCCGCAAGATATTTGTTTGGGAACACAGACAAAGCGGCGGCGCGAAATTTTCGCGCCGCCGCTATAAACTTATGGGTGAATTATCATAACAAGTGCAACGGGTAAGGGTAAAAAAGTAGTTCATATAAATCAACTG
>CANREJ010000047.1 GCA_947629665.1 uncultured Clostridia bacterium | reverse complement strand
CCGTCGGTTTTGCCGCGGAAACGTCGGAATATAAAAAGAACCCCTCGGCATACAAGGGCAGCGTGTCCGACGCGGCGGAAATTTTAAGGATAGCCGTAACGGGCAGCCCCAACTCCCCCGACCTCTGCACGATAATGAACATCTTGGGCAAGGAGCGCACCCTTATGCGCCTGTCCGCCGCAAAGAGGTAAGGTTATGGGCTTTTACACCGCGCTGCTTGTCGCTTGTTTTCTGTTTATAACGGGCAGTATGCTCGGCTGGTGCACGGAAGTTGTTTTCAGACGCTTCGTGTCGGCCAAAAAGTGGATAAACCCGGGCTTTTTGACGGGGCCTTACCTGCCTATTTACGGTTTCGGCATAACGGGGCTTTTCGCCCTCTCCTTTTTGCCCATACATACGGGTATGCCGTGGCTGGACGCATTTCTGGTAATAGTTATAATGGGCGCGACAATGGTGCTTATAGAGTACCTTGCGGGGCTTATCTTCATAAAGGGAATGAAGATTAAACTTTGGGATTATTCCAACCGTTGGGGCAATATACAGGGCATAATATGCCCGCTGTTTTCGCTCATATGGACGCTTGTCGCCGCGTTTTACTACTTTGTAATAAATGTGTACGTCATAGGCGCCGTCGTCTGGTTTGTGGAAAATATAGAGTTTTCCTTTATAGTCGGCCTGTTTTTGGGCATATTCCTCGTGGACGTATGGCACTCTCTCAACATAATGACACGAAATTGTAGTATCCTTTGAAAAGTTGAAGGAAAGCGTACGCGAAAAGATAGAAAAACTCGGCGAAAAGAAGCACAGCTTTATCTTCCCCTTCAAGTCGGAACATTCCCTCTCCGACGACCTCGACCAATATAACGAAAGCCGCGCCGGGGGCAAAACGGGAGAGGACGGCGCAAAACAACAATAAATCCAACAGGAGTTTATATAAAAAATGCTTGAACTTAACGGCATCACAAAAGACTATCCCGTGGCGGGCGGGGTCGTCCATGCTTTAAGGGGCGTATCCGTAAAATTCCGCAAAAACGAATTCGTATCCATACTCGGCGCCTCGGGGTGCGGCAAAACCACCCTTTTGAACATAATAGGCGGCCTCGACCAATACACCTCGGGCGATCTGCTTATACAGGGCGTCAGCACCAAAAAGTATACGGACAGGGATTGGGATACATACCGCAACCACTCGATAGGCTTTATATTCCAAAGCTATCACTTAATCCCGCACCAGACCATTTTGCAGAATGTAGAGCTGGCTTTGACCATCTCAGGCGTCGGCAAGGAAGAGCGCAGACGGCGCGCAATCGAAGCCTTGGGCAAAGTGGGCCTTGCCGATAAAATCCACAACCGCCCCAACCAGCTTTCTGGCGGGCAGGCGCAAAGGGTGGCAATAGCCCGCGCGCTTATAAACGACCCCGAAATAGTGCTTGCCGACGAGCCCACGGGCGCGCTCGATTCAAAGACGAGCGTGCAGATAATGGAGCTTTTAAAGGAGATTTCCCAAGACAGGCTCGTAATTATGGTTACCCATAACCCCGAACTTGCCGAAAAGTACTCCACGCGCATAATCCGCCTTCTCGACGGCGAGGTAACGGACGACAGTAACCCCTACACCGCCGAAGAACAGGCGGCGGAAGAGCCTGCGCAGCCCGTTGTCGCAGAACCTGGCGGACGGCCCGCGGAGGAAGGCGCAGGCGAACAGGTTGCGGGAGAGCCCAAAAAATCCAAGGGCAAAAAAAAGAAGACTTCCATGTCTCTGGGCATGGCGTTCATGCTCTCCCTCAAAAACTTATTGTCCAAACGCAAGCGCACGATAATGGTTTCGGTTGCGGGCAGCATAGGAATTATAGGCGTCTCCATGGTTCTCGCCATTTCCGCGGGCGTCCAGAACTACATAGCGAGCATGGAGGACGATATGCTTTCGGGCTATCCCCTCACCGTAACGGAGCAGGCAATAGACTTCACTTCGCTCATGGACGCGGCTCAAAACTCAGGGCAGAAGGTGGATATAACCAAGCTCAAAGATAAAGTGTATGTGGATTCCCTCCTCGATACGCTCATGAACTTTGACGGCGCAATGACCACCAACCTCATAACAAACGACTATAAAAACTATATCGAGGCAATGCCCAAGGACTACTACAACGCCTTACAGCTGGGCTATGACTTCGATATGGCAAACTATATTTTCACCGATTTCAAAGTATCCGACGGCGATATAGACCCCGCCATAGACACAAGCGGCACGTACTCCGTAACGGGTATACGCTCTATGTACACCAATATTTTGGGCGAGGTGGAGGACTACAAGCAGTATTCGCCCATGATTTCCACCGTAACCTCCTTCCGCGAAATTCCGGACAACTACAACTATATTCTCTCCCAATACAATATCCTCGCCACCGACCTTAACAAAACCGAAAAGCTCACCGAAGAGGAACTCGGCTCCATTTTCGGCGATAAAGAGAGCCTCATTATGGTAGTAGACGACAACGAGTTTTCCGATTTGAACTTCGGTCAGTTCGGCTATTTGACGGAGGAGGAGTTTTTGAACCTCGCTTTCAAAGCGGCGGAGGACGAGGGCTACGACGAGAGCAAAATAAAGGATATTCTGGAAAACGGCAAGGACTTCGGCTTTTTTATAGGCGACAACGCACAGCAGTTCACCTGGTATCCGTCCAACACGATATTCACCCAAAAAGAGGTTGCGGTGCAAGTTCCCGGCGGCATAGGCAGTATGCTAAATTGGGAATTTGACTATAATTCCAACGCCAAAAACTTCCCCGATGAGGGCAAAGTTCCCTTAAAAGTTCGCGCCATTCTGCAAAAAA
The DNA here is from genome assembly GCA_947629665.1 of uncultured Clostridia bacterium. GTDB lineage: Bacteria > Bacillota > Clostridia > Christensenellales > Borkfalkiaceae > Coproplasma. The sequence continues at coordinate 10,040 of CANREJ010000047.1, read as the reverse complement.
AGCAGGGCATATCCTACGGCTGTCTTTCTTCGGGGCTGTACTATACAAAGGCGCTCACCGAACATACCCTTGCGGACGGCATGAAAAGCAACGTTGTAAAGTACTTAAATGACAACAATAAAACCGCCCTTGACGTGGTTTTGTATCTAAACGACTTCACCTACTACGATAACGGCGAATATAAGCGCATGACCGCCAATTTAATGACGCAAAAGGGAATAAGCTATTTATCCCAATCGGGAAATATGATGAGTATGATGATGGGCGGCACGGGCACGGACAGTAACCCGTTGGAAGTAAGCCTGAATATGCTTGCAGGCACGGATTTGCCCACGTCCTTTAAAATTTATCCCCTCGATTTCGACGCAAAGGATTTGGTAACGGACTATCTCGACGCGTGGAACAACGCCTGCAAAGAGGACGGCACTGGCGCATTGACCTACGCGGGCGCCGACGGCGAGGTAACCGTATCAAACCTCGGCGACGCGCAAAAAATAACCTATTCGGACACGGTCGGGCTTATAATTTTGATGGTTAACACCATGATTCAGATGATAACCATTGCACTCGTGGCGTTCACCGCGCTTTCGCTGGTTGTGTCCACGGTAATGGTCGGCATAATAACATACGTGTCCGTTGTGGAGCGCGTAAAGGAAATAGGCATACTCCGCGCGGTCGGCGCAAGAAAGAAGGATATAAAGCGGCTGTTCAACGCCGAAACGTTTATTATAGGTTTGGCGGCGGGCATAGTCGGCATAGGCGTAACCTATCTGCTGTCGCTCATACTCAATTTAATTCTCGGCTCGCTTTTCAACATATACACCATCGCCGCGCTTCCGTTCTGGCAGGCGCTGGTAATGGTTGGAGTAAGCGTTGCGCTCACGCTCATATCGGGCTTGATACCGGCGTCGGCGGCGGCGAAGAAGGACCCTGTTGTCGCCCTCCGCACAGAATAAGCTCCCGCCAACGTGTTATAAACGGCGCAATACTGTGTTGCGTTTGCGCACTCCTCGGTCGTGTACGTCTATGTACACTCCCGTCGTCGCTTACGCACGCTCCTTGTCTTGCTTGTTTCTAACCCGTTGCTAACTACGTAAATACAAAAGTTCACAAAATTCTCGGCAGGCCGTGCCTGCGAATTTTCGTGATTTTGAGGGCTACTTTCTCACACGGTGTAAGGGCAACACCGTGTTCGGGCACCGTTCGCGCGGGACGAATGCGCTCACTCATCTCACTTCGGCACGCACAGCGCACTGTGCTGTGCTATGAAATGCCTCGCTCGTCCTGCTTGCGCCGTAAATTATTTTAAAAATTTAGCGCACCTTGCATAACTCGCTTCTAACCCGTTGCCAACTTCGTAATTGCAACTTTTTCTCGCCCTCTTCCGTGTCAACGGGGGAGGGTGCCCTGAAAGGGCGGGTGGGAGTAACCAATTCACTGCACCAAAAAAGCGGCGCGCCATTCGGCGCGCCGCTACCGATTTATCATATATATCTGTTGTTGCAACCTTGCGGCGGTACATAAAATGCCGTCCTTTTGCAAGAACGGCATATAGAACTTATACCTTTCTCGCAAGGTGTGAGAGACCTTTCAACTCCCGTTTTCAGAGTATGTTTTAACGCGATTAAGAGTATAGCCCTACCGATAGGGTATACTCCGAAAATCGGGAATTTATACGTTTGTACAGGCTCTCACACCGCTATAATTTTATCAAATATTTTTGTATAAGTCAACAATATAAAAAAATTTCCAAATAACCAACCCGCACACCAACAAAAAAAGCGGACGGCATTTGCCGTCCGCAATAATTTTGTCCTTTACATAACAACAATGTTGTTGTCCTCAAAAATCTTTTTGTACTCCTTGGGGAAGTGGTCGTCGGTAATAAGCACGTCAACGTCCTCAATGTGCGCAAAGGTATAGGGATTGATTTTGCCTATTTTGGAAGTATCCAGCATCATATAAACCTGTCTTGCCTTCCTGAATACGTTTTTCAAAAGGTCGCTCTCAATCTGGCTGTTGCACGAAAATCCCTGTTCTGGCGTAAACGCCGTGGCCGAAACTATCGCAATTTCAAAATTAGTCAAATCAAAGTAATCCTTGGAGGCGGGGGAGGAGGTAGAAAGATTGTCCTTCATAAGCTGTCCGCCCACAACGGTTATATTAATATTTTTCTTTTGCGCCAGCTCCATGGCAACCGCAATACCGTTGGTAAACACGGTACACTTCAAATCGGGCATCTCCTTTGCAAGGTACATCGCGGTTGTGCCGCCGTCCAAAAATATGCAGGTGCCCTCGTCAATAAGCGCGGCGGCCTTTTGCGCAATCACAATCTTGGCGTCGGTGTTCAGGGTGGTCTTTTTGGTATAGGCTTCGCCCGATACTTTTTGCACCTCTTTAACGGACATTGCCCCGCCGCGTATTCTTATAATTCTGCCGTCCTCTTCAAGCTGGAACAGGTCGCGCCTCAGCGTCATTTGCGAGACGTTGGGGAAAACTTCTTCAAGCTGTTCCAAAGTCATTTTGCCGCGTTTGTCCAATATTTCGGCTATTTCTTCTATTCTTTCACGTTTCATAATCTGTCCCCCGTGTGAAAAAGTAACACAAAAATATTCTTATGAGATTATTGTAAACTTTTAACATATAAAAGTCAAGGAAATGGAGGGGGCAACTCACAAAAAATAAAAATTACTGTGAAATTTTTACACCGCTTCAAAAAAACGGTTACACCCGCCCAAAAAACCCTTAAAATAAATTGCAATTGAACGAAATATTATATATAATATAGTAAGTTTTAAATAGATATGTTTTTTAAAAGGCTAAGGAAGGACATTGCCGCGGCAAAGGCGAACGACCCCGCGGCGCGTTCCAAGTTTGAAATATGGCTCACCTACGCGGGCGTACACGCGCTCTCCTGGCACCGCTTCGCCAACCGCCTGTATAAAATGCACTTAAAATTGCTTGCAAGAATGGCAAGCCAGTGGGCAAGATTCCGCACGGGCATAGAGATCCACCCCGCGGCAAAAATAGCGGCGGGCGTGTTCATAGACCACGGCGCGGGCGTTGTCATAGGCGAAACGGCGGAAGTGGGCGAAGGCACCGTCTTGTATCAGGGCTGTACTTTGGGCGGCACGGGCAAGGAGACGGGCAAACGCCACCCCACCGTTGGCAAAAACTGCGTAATTTCCGCGGGCGCAAAGGTGCTCGGCAACATAACCGTGGGCGACTACGCCAAAGTCGGCGCGGGCGCGGTGGTATTGAGGGACGTTCCCCCGCGCGCAACGGTTGTCGGCGTGCCGGCGCACATAGTAAAAATTGACGGCTCGCCCCTTCCCGCAGACCTTTCGCAGGATAAATCCGACCCCGTGTTAAAGGAACTCTGCGCCCTGCGCGAACGCACTTTCATGCTTGAAGAAAAATTGGACGGGCTTTTAAACGAGCTTGCCAAAGTAAAAGAGGAGAACAATGAGGATATATAATTCGCTCACCCGCCGCAAGGAAGAGTTTGAACCGTTGGAGGCGGGCAAAGTAAAAATGTACGCCTGCGGCATCACCGTTTCGGGCGAAGCCCACGTGGGGCACGGCTACCAGGCGCTCATCTACGACATAATGCGCAAGTTTCTCCAAAAGCTGGGCTACAACGTAACCTACGCCCGCAACTACACGGACGTGGACGACAAAATAATCGCCAAGAGCCGCGAAACGGGTATTCCCGCCGACGAGTACGCCGCCATGATGATTGAAAAAATCAACGGCACCATGGCAAAAATGGACATAGACGACCCCACGGTATGGCTCAAAGCCACCCAGAATATCGGCAATATAATAGACTTTATTTCAAGGCTGATTGAAAGCGGACACGCCTATCCCGCCGAAAACGGCGACGTGTATTTTTCGGTCGAGAGTTTTAAACGCTACGGGTGCCTGTCCAACCGCTCGGTGGAAGATATGCTGAACGGCGTGCGCGTGGAAAACGACGAGTGCAAGCGTTCCCCCGCCGACTTTGCGCTGTGGAAGGCGGCAAAGGAGGGCGAAATCTGCTGGGATTCCCCGTGGGGCAAGGGCAGGCCGGGCTGGCACATAGAGTGTTCGGCAATGAACATGGCGGCATTCGGCGAGCAAATAGATATCCACGGCGGCGGCAGGGACTTGGTTTTCCCCCACCACGAAAACGAAATAGCCCAGACGGAGAGCCTCACGGGCAAGCAATTCGCAAAGTATTGGACGCACAACGGGCTGATTAAAGTAAACGGGCAAAAGATGTCCAAGAGCCTCGGCAACTCCCTTCTTCTGGAAGATTTGCTCAAAAAATACACCAACGAGGCGATAAAATTCGCCCTGTTGCAAAACAACTACCGCAACGATATAAACATAACGGACGACCTCTTCCCCGAAGCCGAAAAGCACTTGACGGAATTTTATAAAATTATAAAGGACGTCGAGCAAAAATACGGCACGGGCGGCGCCAACCCCGTAATAGACCGGAAGTTCAACGAGGATATGAGCGAGGACTTCAACACCGCTCTCGCCCTTGCGGAACTCTATCCGCTCTTCAAGGAAATTTCCAAAAAACTTGCGGCGGGCGACCCGTCGTGCGCGGCGGACGTGGCGCAAATACGCAACACATATTCACTTTTGGGCATTTTTAAAAAGGACGCGGACGCCTACCTTGCCGAAGTTGCGGCAAAATCCCCGGCGGAGGATATCCCCCAAAACGTAAAGGAACTTGCCCAAAAACGCTGGCAGGCAAAGGCCGCGCGCGACTGGGCTTCGGCGGACGGTTTGCGCGCCGAACTCGATAAGCTCGGCTATGCCGTAAAGGACGGCAAGGACGGCTACGAAATAATCAAAAAATAATCATAAAAAGGGTAGATATATGAAGTTTACAAGCGAAACATTGCGAGAGACATACCTCAAATTTTTCCAAAGCAAGGGGCATGCTATAATCCCCTCGGCGTCGCTCATTCCCGAAAACGACCCCACCGTGCTGTTCACAACGGCGGGCATGCACCCGCTCGTGCCCTATCTTCTGGGCGAAAAGCACCCCGCGGGCAACAGGCTCACCGACGTGCAGAAGTGCGTGCGCACGGGCGATATAGACGAGGTCGGCGACTCCTCGCACTGCACTTTTTTTGAAATGTTGGGCAATTGGTCGCTGGGCGACTATTTCAAGGAGGAGATGATTCCCTGGTCGTTCGAGTTTTTGACCTCGCCCAAATACCTCGGCATACCCGTAGACGACATAGCCGTAACCTGTTTCGCGGGCGATAACGACTGCCCCCGCGACGAAGAGAGCGCGGCCCTGTGGGAGAAGTGCGGAATAAAGAAAAATCATATATTCTTTTTGCCCAAATCGGGCAATTGGTGGGGTCCCGCGGGCACAACCGGTCCCTGCGGCCCCGACACCGAAATGCACATAATCCGCAACCATGCCGAAGCGGACAAGCTCGGCCCCTACGACTTCGACAAGGCCCCCGCGGGCACTTTCCTCGAAGTCTGGAACGACGTGTTTATGCAGTACAACAAAAACGCCGAGGGCAAGTACGAGCCGTTGAAGCAGAAGAATGTGGACACGGGTATGGGTTTGGAGCGCACCCTCTGCATTTTGGGCGGCAAGGAGAGCGTGTATGAAACTGACGTGTTTGAAGAGGCGATTGCCGAAATCGAAAGGCTCACGGGCAAAAAATACGGCGAGGGCGGCGAAGTAACCCGCGCGTTCCGCGTAATTCTGGATCACGTGCGCACCGCAACCTTCATGCTGGGAGACCCCAAGGGCGTGGTTCCCTCCAACACCGACCAGGGCTACATTTTAAGGAGAATAATCCGCCGCGCCGTCAGGTTCGGCAGGAACATAGGGCTTCCGCAGGGTTCCTTAAAGCAGGTTGCCTATACCATAATAAATAAATATAAAGACGTATATCCCGAACTTGTGAACAACAAGGGCAAGATAGAGGAAGAGCTGGAAAAAGAAGAGCTTAAATTCTCCAAGACCTTACAGCAGGGCATACGCGAGTTTGAAAAGGTTGCCGCAAACCTTCCCGCAGGCGGGGTGATAGACGGCGTAACGGCATTCCACCTGTATGACACCTACGGCTTCCCCGTTGAAATCACGGGCGAAATGGCGCGCGAACTCGGCTTAAAAGTGGACGTAGAGGGCTACAACGCCGCCTTTGCGGAACACCAGGAAAAGAGCCGCGCGGGCAGCGAGCAAAAATTTGCCTGCGGGCTTGCCGACCACAAGGAGGAGACAACCAAACTCCACACGGCAACCCACCTTCTGCACGCCGCTTTAAAAATAGTTTGCTCGCCCGACGTGGAGCAAAAGGGCAGCAACATAACGGAGGAAAGACTGCGCTTCGACTTCAACTTCCCCCGCAAACTCACGCCCGAAGAAGTTGCGGAGGTGGAGCGGCTCGTAAACGAGCAGATATCCAAAAACGTCCCCGTAGTGATGAAGGAGATGAGTTTGGAGGAGGCCAAAAAGGAGGGCTTTACGGGGCTTTTCGAAAGCAAGTACGGCGAGCGCGTCAAAACTTACACCATAGGCGATTTTTCCAAGGAGATATGCGGCGGTCCCCACGCGGCCTCCACGGGCGAGCTGGGCAAATTCAAAATCGCCAAGCAGGAAAACGTGTCGGCGGGCATAAAAAGAATAAAGGCAGTACTCATAAACGAATAAATTTTGCCGCAAAACATATTAAAATTGCGCAAAATCCGCCCAAAAGGGCACAAAAAACGGCATTTCCGCGCGGCTGTAAAATTAATTTAAAATTTATAAAAAAGTTTTTAAACGCAACTCAAAACAGCTTGACAGATATTTTATAAAATAATAAAATAAATTTACATTGCAACGTAGAGATACAAAAACCCGCAAATTTGCGGCAATTTCAAGGAGTAGAAAATGAAAACCTATATGGCAAAAGCGGAGGCAGTTGAAAGAAATTGGTACGTTGTTGACGCAAACGGCGTTCCTCTCGGCAGACTTGCCTCAAAGGTAGCGGCCATACTTCGCGGCAAAAACAAGCCCACGTTTACGCCCAACGTAGACACGGGCGACTACGTGATTGTTGTGAACAGCGATAAGGTAGTTCTTACAGGCAAAAAGCTCACCGATAAATATTACAGATACCACACGGGCTACATCGGCGGTCTTAAAGAGATAGCGTATAAAAAGATGATTGCCGAAAAGAGCGACCTTGCCGTATACGAGGCGGTAAAGGGTATGCTTCCCAAAAACTCGCTCGGCAGAGATATGATAACAAAGTTAAAAGTTTACAAGGGCGCAGAGCATCCCCATGCGGCGCAAAAGCCCGTGGAACTCAAATTATTTTAAGGGGAGAGGTATAGTTTTATATGGCTAAAACTAATTTAAAGAAAAAACTGCAATTCTGGGGAACAGGCAGAAGGAAGAAGGCAATAGCCCGCGTCCGTCTTATTCCCGCAGGCACAGGCGTAATACAAATAAACGAAAGAGCGTTTGAGGATTATTTCCCGCAGTCTGTTTTGCAGTACGTAGTAAAACAACCCCTCGTCCTTTTAGGCGTAGAATCCAAGTATGACGTTTTGGTAAACGTATACGGCGGCGGCTACACAGGTCAGGCGGGCGCAATCCGTTTAGGCATAGCAAGGGCGCTTCTCCAAGCGGAAGAAGGTTCCCGTCCCGCCCTCAAAAAAGAGGGTTTCCTCACCCGCGACCCCCGCGTAAAGGAGAGGAAGAAGTATGGTTTGAAGAAGGCGCGCCGCGCACCGCAATTCAGCAAGAGATAAAAAAATGGACTTGTCGCATACGACAAGTCCTATTTTTTTATCGCTCCCGCCAAGCGCGGATATACGTCGCATAACATTGTTGCCTTTGCGTTTTTGCTAAGTCGTGTACGTCTATGTACACTCCTGTCGCAAAATCCGCAGGCGCCTCGTTCTGCTCGTATCTGCGCGCTTGCCAACTTCGTAAGGGCAAAGTTTTACTCGCTTCTAACCGCTTGCAGACTTAGTAATTACAGAAAACTTCGTCAAGAACTACCGCAATAAAGAAACTTGGGCGCAGAGCCACTCTGTTTGACTTGCGCAAAGTAAGTCAAGAACTACCGCAATTAAGAAACTTGGGTGCAGCGACCCGCTGCGCTTGCAAAAATTTTGCGCATATGTTAATATGTATAAGCCCGCAAATAGCGGGACTAATAAAAGGAGGATATGAAAAAATGAAAAAGTATTTAACACTCGGCAACATTCTCGTATGCGGTGCGGCGGTTTTGGGTCTTGTATCCCTTTTCATGATGTTCGCTCCTGCAATTTCCTACACGGCGGAAGTGGGCGCGTTTAAAGGCACACAGACGTTCACGGGCGCGCAGATAACTTTCGGCTATACGGAAAAGAGCGAAGTTATCTTAGGGCAAACGTTGGAAGCTCAGATATTCAAGTTTTCCTTCGGCAACTTCCTGCCCTATCTGCTTGCCGTAGTAGGCGTAGTTTTTGCGGTGCTTTCCATTTTCTTCAAGTGCAAGTACATAGCTCCCGCGGCGGCGGTTTGCTTCCTTGTTGCGGGCGTTTTGTTCTTCTGCGCGGTGCCCTTCACCGTTCCCGCGGCAAAGGACGCTACAATGAAAGGCTACACACTTGCCGCAGGCGCAATAGTTTCGGGGATTTTCTCAATAATTTCCGCGGCTCTGTGCGTTGTGCCCGTATTTATTAAAAAGTAACAAAAACGCAAAAAGCGGTCTGCCAACCAAGGCAGGCTGTTTTTTTGCGCCACGGCAATAAATTTTTAAATTTTGTTAAATTGTCAACTGATTGCAACAAAAAAGTTTAAAAAAATTTACTGCATAGCAGTAACGTAAACAGAAAATTCAATTTTCAATTAAGTAAAACCGAAAAAGTAAAATAAAACGCAAACAAAGAACAGCAAAAACAGACTGTCGCAAAGACAGCCCGCAATGCTGTTATTTTTTATATATTAAATTGAGTTTTTCAATTCTAATTCCTTTTCATTTGGGGATAGCCAACGGCGTTTATCAGTTGAGGAACGCAATACGCAAGAAGGTATATCGTTAGAACGTTTCAAATATGTAGCCAATTGCTTTTGCAGATCCTCAAATGAATAATAGTGAAGAAACCTATAAAACCGCTCATTGTCATTCCTATGCGACCGTTCCACTTTACCGTTATGCCGAGGCGTACGTGGGCGGTTCAATTTATGCTCTATCCCAAAATGCCGACACAGTTTATCGAATAAATGTATTCTGCCGTCTTTTGTTTTTTCGTTACGGAATGTAAACTCTTGCCCGTTATCTGTTTGAATAATTAAAGGACGATAACCGAAAAACTTAAAAGCCCGCAGAATAAAATCGACTGTACTTTCCTGGTTTTGCTCTTTATAAGCGTAAATAAACCGCTTACGGCTAGCCTCGTCTATAACGGTATATTGATAATATTGCTCCCAAACAAAATTACCCGTATAACAAATGCGGGGAACATATTTAACGTCCAACTGCCACTTAATACCAAGTTGCAAAGGCGTATCATACGGCTTTGGTTTATACGGTTCTCTCTTTTTTGTAGCGTAAAAATTTTGTCTATGTAAATAGCGATAAAGCGTAGCCGGATTACGGCGATAATTATAATTACGATACAATTTGCCGTATAGCTCGTTCAAGCCTATTTGAGGATTACGCCTAACCAAATCGCCGATACATTTCTTTTCTTCATCAGTTTGCTCGTTTGGATGTCGCATATCTTTTCGGCTGAATTTCGGTGCTAAACTATCTATCGAACCGTCATACGCCTTACGCCAACGCCAAAGTGTGGAACGGTTTATTTTATACCGTCTGCAAATTACTAACACCGTTGAACTTTGCAATGCTTTTAATGCTGCATACTTTTCTTTTGCAGAGAATTTATACATAGAAATCACCTTATCTTGCTACGCAGTAAAAAGGGGGTTGCGGAGAGGGCGCGCAAAACTGCTTTGCCCTGCTCCGCATTCCCCCTTTTTTATTACCTGCGCTTTTTTCGCCTATTAAATTTGTGGTATTTTTTAGAACGGC
>CANREJ010000046.1 GCA_947629665.1 uncultured Clostridia bacterium | reverse complement strand
GCGAGGCCTCGGACGCCGAACTCAAAGGCGAAATCAAAAAAATAGAGTGGGGCAGCCAAATCCGTTCCTATGTATTTTGTCCCTACACGCTTGTAAAGGACCACCGCACGGGCTATGAAAACCCCAACGTGCAGGCGGTAATGGATGGGGATATACAGGGGTTTATAATCGACTATCTCAAAAAAACCGTATAAAGAGTTCACAAAAATTTTCGTGCGGTTGCGCGCACTCAAATTTTTCGTGAGTTTGGGCGGCTCTGCCGCCCTTGCCGCGATTTTTAAGTGCGCACGTATAATATAATCGCGGCAATTCCCACCGCTCAGGCAAAAGTGTTTGCAAATTGGGTTGCGCCGGCGCAGGGGAACCCTGCTTGCGCCGTTAATTATTTAAAAAAAATACCTCATTAGGCTACACTTATTATATAAATCATGTATGCACCGAACACAAAAATCAACCCCACTCCCATAATTTTGGGCATAGAATCCAGCTGCGACGAAACCGCCGCGGCTGTAATTTGCGGCAGGGAACTGTTGTCCTCCCAAATAATCTCCTCCGCAACGGAGCAGGCGAAATACGGCGGCGTAGTGCCCGAAATCGCCTCCCGTGCGCACACGGAGGCGGTGGACGAGGTGGTAAACCGCGCCTTAAAGGAGGCGGGCATAACGGCAAACAAACTCGGCGCGGTTGCTGTAACCTACGGCGCGGGGCTGTTGGGCGCCCTTCTCGTGGGGCTGTCGTTTGCAAAGGGGCTTGCATATTCCCTTAACGTTCCTCTAATCGGCGTAAACCATATCCGCGGTCATCTTGCTGCGGCATATCTTGTGGATAAAGACCTCAAACCGCCATTTGTAACGTTGCTTGCAAGCGGCGGGCACACGGCGGTTTTGCACACCCGGAGCTATTTGGATTTTAAAGTTTTGGGCGGCACGTGCGACGATGCCGCAGGCGAAGCCTTCGATAAAGTTGCCAGGGTTTTGGGATTGAGTTATCCCGGCGGCGCAAACGTGGAACGCCTCGCCCGCGAGGGACAAAACACGGTCAAACTCCCCGCCGCGCTCGTAAAAAACTCAACACGTATGCAGTTTTCGTACAGCGGCCTCAAAACGGCGGTAATAAACGCAGTGCATAACGCAGAGCAGCGCGGCGAAGATTTAAGCTATGCCGACGTCGCCTGTTCCTTCCAGCACGCCGCGGTGGACCCCCTCGTAAAAAAGACGGTGGAATGTGCCAAAACGCTCGGCGTAGACGTTGTAACGGCAGGCGGCGGCGTAATAGCCAACGGCTATTTGCGCGATACGCTCACAAAGGCTTGCCAAAAGGCGGGCATAAGGTGCGTTCTGCCCGAAAAGAAGTTCTGCACCGACAACGCCGCAATGATAGCGGCGGAAGGCCTCACGCAGTATTTGGCGGGCAATTTTGCCACGCTCGGCCTGAACGCCTGCGCGCAGATACCGCTTATTGGCGGTTAAATTTATTAAAAAATTTTTTTAGCCCCGAAAATAGGTTGACATCTCCCCCGCCGCTTTGCTATACTTTAAAAGCGTTGAAAAAAGCGACTAACTGCACAGGGCGAAGGAGGGTAGAAAAAATGTCAACCATAAGAGTGGGCGAAAACGAGTCCGTTGAAAGCGCGTTGAGGCGCTTCAAAAGAAAATGCTCGCGCGACGGTATAATAGGCGATCTCCGTAAAAAAGAATTTTACGAATCCCCCTCCGTTAAAAAGCGCAAAAAGGCGGAAGCCGCCAGAAAGAGAAATAAAAACTAATGCAAAAGTTCGTTGCACAAAAGAGAAGTGCAACGGACTTTTTTCTTTTAAAAAAATGTCGTAAAATATCGTATTTTGGGGGAGGAACCATGGGCGATTTAAAGGTATTGGCGCGGGCGGCAAAACAGCGGCTCAAAAGCGATTTTTGGAAGGATTGCAAGCAAAGTTACTACAAAAACGCAAGCGGCGCAAAGGAGCGCGGCGTAAGCGAAATAAAGGTCAAGTCCACTTTAAAGGGCAAGGTAATAAGCACTATCCGCGGCGAAAAGGAGGACGAATTTTACTTAAAAGTAAAAAAGATGCTCGACGAAGAGGGCGAAGTCTCCGACGCCATCGGCAGGCTCACCGATACGGACTACTATCAAACGCTGTCCTACGAGGAAAAACAGCGCTACACGTTGGAGCTGTCCAACCGCTATCTTGCCGCGCTCGCAAAATATAAAAAGGAAAAGGAGATGTCCCGGATTACAGGCAATTGAAAAACCCAACGGCGCGCCCGCATATGGCGGGCGTTTTTTTTAAATGCGCCAAACTTTTAACGCCCCAAAACTATTGAGTTTTACGGCCGCCTGTGGTATAATTTTTACTATGGACGAATTGTTGGATAATTTAAACGCCGAACAAATCAAACCCGTTGAGGACACCGAGGGTGCGGTGCTTGTTCTGGCGGGAGCGGGAAGCGGCAAAACGCGCGTTTTAACCTCCCGCATAGCCTACATACTGCGGGAGGGCAAGGCGACCCTTTCGCAGATTCTCGCCATCACATTTACAAATAAAGCGGCCAACGAAATGAAGGAACGGCTTGCAAACATTCTGGGCGGCGGCGACAGCAAGTGGATATGTACCATACACAGCATGTGCGTAAAAATTTTGCGTGAATACGGCGATAAAACAGGCATAAAAAGCAACTTTTCAATCTACACCGAAGTGGAGCGCAACAACGTGATAAAAAAGGCGTTCAAGGAGCTGGATTTTGCGGACGACGGCCTTTTGAAATCGGCAAAATATCACGTGGGCAACGCCAAAATGCTGGGGCTCGACCCCGACCAATACGGCCGCATGTTCCAACACGAGCGCGGCATGGAAAATATTGTGCTCATCTACGAAAAGTACAACAGACACTTAAAGGAAAACAATGCGCTCGACTTCGATGATTTGCTCATACAGACACTGCGCCTTTTGCGGCAGGACGCGGAAACCCGCGAATATCTGGCGGATAAATTCCGCTATGTCCTCGTTGACGAATTTCAGGACACCAACGCCGTGCAGTACAACATAATAAAATTGCTCTCCTCAAAGCACAAAAACATATTTGTCGTAGGCGACGACGACCAGTCCATCTACGGCTGGCGGGGCGCGGAAATAGAGAACATATTAAAGTTCGATAAAGATTTCCCCGAAGCGAAGATATATAAACTCGAACGCAACTACCGTTCCACAAAATCGATATTGCGGCTTGCCAACGCCATAATAAAAAACAACGTTTCAAGGCGCGGCAAAGTGCTGTGGACGGAGGCGGAGGAGGGCGAAAAGCCCCAATATTATCAGGCGGACGAAGAATCGGGCGAGGCGCTGTTCACCGCGCAGAAAATAGCCGAGGGAGTGAGAGCGGGGCGCAGATATTCCCACTTTGCCGTGCTTATGCGCATAAACGCGCTCACCCGCTCATATGAGCAGGAATTTACAAAATACGGCATACCGTATAAAGTTTTCGGCGGCTTCCGCTTCTTCGAGCGCAAGGAAATAAAGGATATTTTGGCGTATCTCCGCCTCATTTCCAACCCCTTCGACAGCGAGGCGGCGGAGCGCATAATAAACGTTCCCAAAAGGGGCATTGGCAACAAAACCATAGAGGTCATGTATTCCTACGCCCAAAGCAACGGGTTATCGCTCTACGACGCCGCGGTCGACTCTGCCTTCCTGCCTCTCTCCGCCTCGGCAAAGGAAAAGTTAAAGGACTTTGCGAATTTGATAAAGGGATTGATTTTAAGCTCCCTGCAAACAAACGTTGCGCAGCTTGTGCGCGACGTAATAAACACCGCCGACCTACGTTCGGCATACTACGACGGCACCGACGAGGGCGACGGAAAACTTGCCAACCTCGACGAATTTATAGCTTCGGTGGACGACTATGTGCGGCTCAATCCGGAGGCAACGTTAAACGACTATCTCAACCAGATAACCCTCGCTTCGGACGCGGACGACATGGACGACGGCAACTACGTAACCCTCGCCACCATTCACGCCGTAAAGGGTCTGGAATTTCCCGTTGTCTTTATCTGCGGTTTGGAGGACGGAATTATGCCCTCCTCGCGCGCGGAGGCGGACGGCAGGGATTTGGAGGAGGAGCGGCGGCTTATGTACGTTGCGATAACCCGTGCGCGCGAGCGGCTGTATCTCACCCGTTCCAAATCCCGCTATCTGTACGGGCACCGCAACATATCCAACCCCTCGCGTTTTATATTGGAGATGGCCGCGGAGCTGGGCGTAACCGAAAAGCCCGCCTACCGTAGCGCGGGTTCAAGGTACGGCGGGGAGTACGGCTACGGCCAAAGATATTCGGGCTACGAACGTTCGGCGGGCAGACCGCTCTATTCGGACGGTTCCATCTACCAAAGCGACGAACCTGTACAGCCCGCAAAAAGCACAAGCTCTTTCAAGGCGTTCTGGGGCGGGCAGAAAAAGCCCGAAGACAAGCAAAACGCAAAATACTCCGTGGGTATGAAGGTAAGACACCCCAAATTCGGTTTGGGCATGGTAATAGCGGTAAAAAACAATGGCAACACGGTAAACGTAGCCTTTGACGGGCAGGGCATAAAGGAACTTTCCGCCTCTCTCGCCCCCCTCGAAATAGTAAAGTGAGGTAATTTTTATGGACAGAATGCGCCAACTTATAGACATATTGAACAAGTGGGCATACGAGTACTACGTTCTGGACAACCCCTCCGTATCCGACAGGGAATACGACAGGCTCTACGACGAACTGCGCGCGCTGGAAGAGTCCACCGGCCGCGTGGAGTTCGACAGCCCCACAAAGCGCGTCGGCGGCGAACCCATAAAGGAATTTGCCCGCCACACGCACATTTCGCGGCTGTATTCGCTGGATAAGTGCGTAACTTACGAACAGCTTAACGCCTTTTTTACAAGAATGGAAAAGGCGGTGGAAAATCCCGAATACACGGTTGAATTCAAATACGACGGCTTGACCGTGTGTCTCACCTACGAAAACGGAAAATTTGTGCGCGCAACAACCCGCGGCAACGGCGTTGAGGGCGAGGACGTAACCGCCCAGGCGCTCACAATTCACTCTTTCCCCCTCACAATAAACTACACGGGCACGCTTGAAGTGCAGGGCGAAGCAATAATAAGGCTGTCCGTGCTTGAAAATTACAACAAAACGGCGAAGGAGCCCCTCAAAAACGCGCGCAACGCGGCGGCGGGCGCAATCCGCAACCTCGACCCCAAAATCACGGCAGAACGCTCCCCCGAAATTCTCTTTTACAACATAAATTACATGTCGCAGGGCAGCCTTCCCACGCAGGCGGCGCACTTTGAATTTTTAAAGAAAGAGGGCTTTAAAGTATATCCCTTCCTGCGGCTCTGCAAGACCCCACAACAGGTAATAGAAGCGGTTGAAGAGATAGAAGTCGCCCGCAAAAATATAGACGTATTGACGGACGGCGCGGTAATAAAACTCAACGACGCCGAAGTCCGCCAAAGCATAGGCTACACCGATAAATTCCCCCGCTGGGCAATGGCATACAAATTCGAGGCGGAGGAGAGCGTAACCACCGTAAAGGAAATCCGCTGGCAGGTGGGCAGGACGGGCAAGCTCACCCCGCTTGCAATAGTGGAGCCGGTTGAACTTGCGGGCGCAACGGTACAGCGCGCCACATTAAACAACTTCGGCGACTTGACAAAAAAGGACGTAAAGGTGGGCAGTAAGGTGCTCATCCGCCGCTCAAACGAGGTAATTCCCGAAATTTTAGGCGCGGTTGAACACTCCCAAACGGGCGAGGAAGTAAAAAAGCCGTCAGTCTGCCCGTTTTGCGGCACGCCCGTGGAGGAGGTAGGCGCAAATATCTTCTGTCCCAACAAATATTGCAGGCCCCGCGTTGTGGGCAAGGTTGCGCACTTTGCCTCAAAGGACGCGATGGATATAGACGGCCTCTCCGAAAAGACCGCCGAGCAGATGTACGACATACTCAACCTGCGCGAATGTTCCCAGCTCTACGGCTACACCGCGCTCGAACTCTCCTTTTTGGAGGGCTTCAAGGATAAAAAAATAGCCAACACCGTCGCGGCGATACAAAAGAGCAAGCAGGTGCCCCTTGCAAGGTTTTTGCTGGCTCTCGGCATAGACGGCGTAGGCAAAGTTGCGGCGGCTGACCTTGCCAAGAGATACGGCAGTGTGGAGAACTTAAAAAACGCCACGCGCGAAGAACTTCTGGCAATGGATAACGTAGGCGAGATAACGGCGGACGCAATACTCAATTGGTTTAAAAACCCCAACAATATGGCGGAAGTAAACGACCTGTTGTCCGCGGGCGTTACGCCCGAACCTCCCAAGGAGCCGGTGCGCGGCGGCGTATTTGCGGGCGAGTCGGTAGTATTGACGGGCACGCTCTCGGAGTTTAAACGGAGCGAAGCCCAAAAACTTATCGAGGAGCGCGGCGGCGAGTGCCAAAGCTCGGTAACGGGCAAAACCACGCTTGTAATCGCGGGGGAGGCGGCCGGTTCCAAACTGGATAAGGCGCAAAAGATGGGGATAAGGATTATAGATGAGGCGGAATTTAAAAGTATGCTTTCTTAAAAGCTCCCGCGGCGGCGTGTATAAGGCGTCGTTCTGCTGTGTTGCGCTGCGGCAACTTTCAGTTACGTACGTCAATGTACGCGCCCGTCGTCGCTTACGCACGCTCCTTGTCTTGCTTGTTTCTAACCCGTTGCAGACTTCGTAATTGCGGTTTAACCTTGGCGCCCTTCGCTTTTGCGAGGGGAGCTGTCGAGCGAAGCGAGACTGAGGGGAGTGTTAACAGCTCCCGCAATTTTTAAAATAAGCACCGAGCTAATTAAGGTCTGTCATTTCGAGTCGCGGAGCGCGAGATAATCCCCCGGTGGATTGGTCGAGGTAGGATAATACGTCAACAAAATTCAAGTTGACATTAACATAAAAAAGCTATAAAATAAAAAAACGAAAGAGTCGTTTTAAAGAGGTAACTATGGAATCTATACAGGAAAAAACAATAAACGCGATCCGCATACTCAGTGCGGAGGAAATAACCAAAGCCAAAAGCGGACACCCCGGCATATGTATGGGCGCCGCGCCTGTGATGTACACGCTGTATGCCGACGTCATGAAATACAGCAACGCAAACCCCAAGTGGGAAAACAGGGACAGGTTTGTGCTGTCGTCTGGGCACGGCTCGGCGATGTTATACTCCACACTGCACCTGTTTGGCTTTAACGTAACAAAAACCGATCTGCAAAATTTCAGGCAGTTCCAAAGCAACACGCCGGGGCACCCCGAACCCGAAAAAACGGATGGCGTAGACTGTCCCACGGGCGCGCTCGGTCAGGGCGTTGCAATGGCGGTAGGGCTTGCGCTTGCCGAAACCTACCTTGCGGCAACGTTCAACAAAAACAACTTCCCCATAGTCGACCACTACACATACGCCCTCTGCGGCGAGGGTTGCCTCGAAGAGGGAATCAGCTACGAGGCATGTTCCTTTGCCGGCACGCAAAAACTCGGCAAACTCATTCTGTTTTACGACTGCAACCAAATCAGCATAGAGGGCGACACCAACACAGCCTTCACCGACGATATTCCCGCCCGTTTCAAGGCAATGGATTGGCAGGTTCTGGAAGTTGCCGACATAAACGATTTAAAGGAACTTCGCGGCGCGGTAAGTTCGGCGCAGAGCCAAAAGGACAAGCCGAGCTTAATAATATGCCATTCAAAGATAGGCTACGGCACGCCCGTTGCGGGCACGGCGGCGGCGCACGGCACCCCTCTTTCGGCAGAACAGCTTGCAAGAACAAAGGAATATTTTAATTGGACGGAACAGCCCTTCGAAGTGCCTGCGGCGGTAAAAGAGCATTGCAAAAACGCAACATGCGCAGGCGTCGAAGCCGAAAAGGAATGGCAGTCGCTCTTCAAGGAATATGCGCGGCTCTATCCCGACCTCGCCCAAAAATACACCGAGTGGTTCCAAGGCAAACTGCCCGACTTATCCGATTTATATGATACTTTAAAAACCGAAAAGGACGAAGCCACAAGAATTTCGGGCGGCACGGTAATAAACGAAATCGCAAAGCGCATGCCCAACCTTCTCTCCGGTTCGGCGGACTTAACGCCCTCCACCAAGACCAATTTAGTGGGCGAAAGCTGGTACGGCCCGCAGAACAGGACGGGCAGAAATATTCACTTCGGTATTCGCGAACACGCCATGGCGGCAATCTGCAACGGCGTGGTAATACACGGCGGATTGAAAATAATCTGCTCAACATTCTTTGTGTTTGCCGACTATATGAAGGGCGCGATGCGCATAAGCGCAATATCACATTTGCCCGTTTTATACGTTTTAACTCACGACAGCATAGGCGTAGGCGAGGACGGCCCCACTCATCAGCCCATAGAACAGCTTGCAATGTTGCGCGCCATGCCCAACATAAACGTTTTCAGGCCGTGCGACAGATCGGAAACGGTCGCCTCGTTCAAGCGCGCCCTGGCCTTGCGCGAACCGTCGGTTATAGTGCTGTCCCGCCAGAACTTAAAGCAACTCAACATGGGCGCGGAGGCGGAAAACGGCGCATGCGTTGTGGATAATTGCAACGGCGCGGCAGATATAACTCTCATCGCCACGGGTTCGGAAGTGGGCGTATGCGTGGGCGCAAAAGCCATTTTAAAGGAAAAGGGCTTAAACGTAAAAGTAGTTTCCATGCCCTGCACACAGCTTTTCGAAGGCAGTGCAAGCGGTCTGTTGGACGACGGCTCGGTCAAAGTCTGCGTCGAGGCGTCCAGCGACAATATCTGGTATAAATACGGCGACGCAGTCGTCAAAATGAACAGTTTCGGCCTGTCCGCACCCATGGAAAAACTCTACGAATACTACGGTTTTACGGCCGGAAACATCGCTGGCGTAGCCGTTGAAATATATAATAAAAAAAGAGGTTAAAAGAGGTTAAAAAAATGAACAATATACCGCAAATCAAAATAGGAATTGTAGCAGTTTCAAGGGATTGCTTCCCCGAAAGTCTTTCGGTAAACCGCAGAAAGGCGCTCGTTGCCGCGTATAAAAGCAAGTACAATGAAGGCGAAATATACGAGTGCCCCGTGTGCATAGTCGAAAGCGAAATACATATGCAGAAGGCCCTCCAAGACGTAATCTCGGCGGGTTGCAACGCGCTTTGCGTGTACCTCGGCAACTTCGGGCCGGAAATTTCCGAAACAATGCTCGCGCAGGAGTGGGCAAAGACGGGCAACCCCGTAATGTTCTGCGCGGCGGCGGAGGAAAATATAGGCGTGCTCACATCGGACAGGGGCGACGCCTATTGCGGCATGCTCAACGCCTCCTACAACCTCAAATTGCGGGGCGTCAAGGCATATATCCCCGAATATCCCGTAGGCGACGCCGACTACTGTGCGGAGCTTATCCACGGCTTTGTGCCCATAGCCCGCGCGCTCGTAGGCGTTAAAAATTTAAAAATCATATCTTTCGGGCCCCGCCCGCAAAACTTCTTCGCCTGCAACGCGCCCATACAGCAACTCTACAATATCGGCGTAGAGGTGGAGGAGAACAGCGAGCTGGACTTGTTTGAAAGTTTTAAAAACCATGCGGACGACAAGCGTATTCCACAGGTTGTAAAGGATATGGAAGCGGAGCTTGGCAAGGGCAACAAAAAGCCGGAAATTCTCGCCAAACTCGCGCAATACGAATTGACCCTTTTGGATTGGGTCGAAGCGCACAGGGGCAGTAAAAAATACGTAGCCATAGCCGGCAAGTGCTGGCCTGCCTTCCAGACGCAGTTCGGCTTTGTGCCCTGTTATGTAAATTCCCGCCTTACGGGCAGGGGAATACCCGTAAGTTGCGAGGTGGACATCTACGGCGCGCTCTCGGAGTATATCGGCGAGTGCGTTTCGGGCGAAAGCGTAACCCTTCTGGACATAAACAACACCGTTCCCTACGAAATGTACAAAAAGGAAATCGAGGGCAAATTCCCCTATAAATTCACAGATACGTTCATGGGCTTCCACTGCGGTAACACCTGCTCACAGAGGCTGTGCAATCCCGAAATGAGATACCAGAAGATAATGGCGCGTTCCCTCCCGCAGGAAGTAACCAACGGCACATTGGAAGGCGACATAAAGGCGGGCGAAATAACATTCTACCGTCTGCAATCCACGGCGGACAACCACCTGTACTCCTACGTCGCCGAGGGCGAAGTCCTGCCCGTAGCAAGCCACAGTTTCGGCAGTATAGGCGTGTTTGCAATAGAGGAAATGGGTCGTTTTTACAGGCACGTACTCATTGAAAACGGCTTCCCCCACCACGGCGCGGTAGCGTTCGGCCGTTGGGGCAAGGCGCTCTTTGAAGTATTCAAATACCTCGGCGCGGAAAAAACAGGCTACAACCAACGCGAAAAATATCCCACGGAGAACCCGTTTAATGAGTAAACTTATATTGGGCATAGAGCTGGGCTCAACCCGTATCAAAGCCGTATTGATAGACGAAAACGGCGCGGTGCTTGCGTCGGGCGCATACGAATGGCAAAACGACTATGTTGACGGCCACTGGTCGTATTCCCTGGAAAAGGTGAAGGAAGGCCTGCAAACGGGCTATAAGGAGCTGGTTAAAAATTACGGCAAACCCCTTACCCGCTTGGACGCCATAGGCATTTCGGCAATGATGCACGGCTATCTTGCCTTCGATAAAGATTGGAAGTTGCTTGCCCCGTTCAGGACGTGGAGGGACACAACCACTTCGCAGGCGGCGGACATCTTAACCGAAAAACTCAAATTCAACATGCCCCAGAGGTGGAGCGCAACGCACTATTACCAGGCCGTTCTCAACCGGGAGAGCCACGTGAAAGAGGTTGCCCACCTCACCACGCTCGCGGGGTACGTGCACTATTTGCTCACAGGCAAAAACGTGGTTGGCGCAAACGACGCAAGCGGAATGTTCCCGCTCGAAGGCAGGGGCTACAACCGTGAGTGCATAAAAAAATACAACGAACTCGTTGACGTCGATATCCAAAGCCTGTTGCCAAAGGTTATGTTTGCGGGCGAAAACGCGGGCGTTCTCACGGAAGAGGGCGCAAAATATCTTGACCCGGCGGGCAACTTGCAGGCGGGCGCCGTTCTCTGCCCGCCCGAAGGGGATATGGGCACGGGCATGGTCTGCACCAACGCAATCTCCCCGGCAACGGGTCAGGTATCGTCGGGCACAAGCGCAAACCTCACGGTTGTGTTGCAAAAACCCTTAAAAAATTATTACAGGGAAGTGGATATAATAGCCACTCCCGACGGCAAGCCCGTTGCACTGCTGCATACCAACAACTGCACGTCCGAAATAAACGAATGGGTGAACCTTTTTGGCGAAGTCGCCCAACTTTTCGGCGCAAAGGCGGACGTGGGCGAACTGTTTGAAAAACTTTTCAACAAGTCGGCGGAAAGCGACGCAACAACGGGCAAACTTTCGGGCTACAACTTCCTCGCGGGCGAGCCTCTGGCAAACACCGAGGTCGGCGCGCCCCTCATAGTCCGCTCCTGCGAAGGCAAACTCAACCTTGCCAACTTCATGCAAATGCAGATATACTCGGCAATAGCTTCCCTTTCGCTCGGCATGGATATTTTGGAAGAGGAGAACGTACAGCTCAAAAGGGTAACTGCGCACGGCGGATTTTATAAAACGGAGTTCATAGGCCAGAACGCAACCAGCGCGGTACTCAACGCCCCCGTAACGGTAATGCAGAACGCGGGCGAAGGCGGGCCCTGGGGCGTAGCCCTTTTGGCGGGGTACACCCTGTACGGCAAAGGCAGCTTGCAGGAATATCTGGATAATATCTTTAAGGACGCAAAACAGACCACCGTTTACGCAAGCGAAGAAGAGCGCGCAAAGTGCAATTACTTTTTGCAAAACTATAAAAAGAACTTACAGCTGGCGCGGCTTGCAAGCAAATTATAAAAATTTTAATACGGACGGAATAAAATGGAAAAGAAATATTTTGATAAGTTCAACGGGGAGGACGTCTGCCTGTACGCAATTTCAAACGGCCGCGTGGAGGCGGAAATTTGCGACCTGGGTGCGGAAATAAACGCTTTAATGGTCGATGGCGTCAACATAACGCTCGGCTTTGACAGCGTTGAAGACTATTTGCAGAGCGGCAGTTTTGCGGGCGCAACCATAGGCCGCGTAGCCAACAGGATAGCGGGCGGCAAATTCATTTTAAACGGCAAAACCTACCTCTTGAACAACAACGAGGGCAACAACCACCTGCACGGCGGCAACGCGGGGTTTGACAAGCGCATATTCAAAGTTCTGCGCCACACCGCCAATTCCATAGAATTGCAGTATGTCAGCGCGGATATGGAGGAAAATTATCCCGGCGAGTTGAAATTAAACGTTACCTACACCGTAGAAAACGACGCTCTCACAATCCGCTATGCGGCAGTCTCAAATAAGGATACTCTTTGGAACCCCACCAACCATTCCTATTTCAACCTCAACGGCGAGGCTAACGGCGACTGCAAAAACATAATTTTGCAACTCAACGCCGACTACTACACGCCCGCCGACGGCGAACTGATCCCCACAGGCAAGAGGGAAGCGGTCAAGGGCACGGTGTTCGATTTCAACGCGGCAAAAAAAATAGGCGCGGACTTCGGGCATAAGGATTTGGTTGCAACAAACGGCTACGACCACAACTATATTTTAAAGGGCGAACACGCCGCGCATGCCGAAAGCGAAGTTACGGGCATAAAAATGGACGTCTACACGGACATGCCCTGTATCCAGCTCTACACGGGCGGCGCGCTCAAAACAAGCAGGGGCAAATCGAGGACGTACACCCACTGGGCGGGCTTCTGCCTCGAACCGCAGTATTGCCCCAACGCAATCAATGCGGAGGGCTTCAAAAAGCCCGTATTGCCTGCCGGCCAACCCATGGAGCACTACATAAAATATCAATTTTAAACCAACGGCGCAAAAAGACGGCGGACGGATTACCGTAGTTCCCATAGGGAATTTAGGTAAGTCGCCGCTCAAAGAGAATTAGGCGTGGCGTGAAGCCACGCCTTT
>CANREJ010000045.1 GCA_947629665.1 uncultured Clostridia bacterium | reverse complement strand
GTTCCACTAAATGAAATACCGTGGGCGGAAATACCCTGGGCGGAATTGCCTGCGGACATGCCCTGGACGGAAATACCATGGACGTCCATTCCAAAAGATTTCCCCTGGAACGAAGTTCCACTAAACGAAATTCCCTGGGCGGAAATTCCCTGGACCGAATTGCCTGCGGACATGCCCTGGACGGAAATTCCATGGACGGAAATTCCAAAAGATTTCCCCTGGAAAGAAGTTCCACTAAATGAAATACCGTGGGCGGAAATACCCTGGGCGGAATTGCCTGCGGACATGCCCTGGACGGAAATACCGTGGACGTCAATTCCAAAAGATTTCCCCTGGAAAGAGGTTCCACTAAATGAAATACCGTGGGCGGAAATACCCTGGACCGAATTGCCTGCGGATATGCCCTGGACGGAAATACCGTGGACGTCAATTCCAAACGACTTCCCCTGGAACGAGGTTCCACTAAATGAAATACCGTGGGCGGAAATCCCTTGGGTGGAATTGCCTGCGGACATGCCCTGGACGGAAATACCGTGGACGGAAATTCCAAACGACTTCCCCTGGAACGAAGTTCCACTAAACGAAATTTCCTGGGCGGAAATTCCCTGGGCCGAATTGCCTGCGGATATGCCCTGGACGGAAATACCATGGACGTCAATTCCAAAAGATTTCCCCTGGAAAGAGGTTCCACTAAATGAAATACCGTGGGCGGATATACCTTGGGATTCGCTGCCGGAGAATTATCCCTGGGCTATCGTGCCGTGGGGGCAAATACCTGAGGATTTCCCCTGGGAAGGTTTGGGCACCGGCGAATGCCCGCATGCGTACTCCGGCGGAGAGAACGATGACGGGTGGATAACGGTTTTGGAGCCCACTTGCAGTGTGGAAGGAACAAAGAGCCGCATATGTATAATCTGCCGCGCACCCGAAACGGAATCAATCCCCGCAACGGGCGTCCATATCTTCCAAAACAATATCTGCACCGACTGCCAAAGACACCGCATCATATTAAAAAGCGGTTCGGCTTCGGGAGAGTATTCGGGCGTGCCGCTTAAAGAGGAGAGTTGCAGCGTCGTTTCGGGCACGCTGGCCGATCCGGGACACGTAATTATGGGAGTATACGCCCAAGCTACAACCGTGGGCATACAGGATAATATTTTTACCGCAACCGTAAAAGACGCCTCAGGCGCGGACGTAACGGATTTATATATTATCGGTTATGAATACGGAACGCTTGAACTCACAACGCGCTCCGTTACAATTTCAACCGGCTCGGCAAAAAAGGCATATGACGGTTCCGCGCTTATATGCCGCGAATTTACAGCCGAAGGGCTTACGGAAGGGGATAAAGTGTTATTGACCTTTACGGGCAGACAGACGCCGCGCGGACAAAGCCAAAATACCGCCACGGTCAAAATAGTGGACAGGAACGGCGCAGACGTTACGGCCAACTACTCCGTAAATATCATATTTGGAACGCTTACGGTGGAATAAGTGCAGTATGCTATATCAATCCTATAAGAATAAACTTGATAAGAGAAATAAAATAATTTTGCGGCTATGGAAGCTCCGCTTTATTATCTGCGCCGTCTTGTTGCTGGGCGTTGCAGCTACAACGCTTATGTGCATAACGGGCAACGTTTTTGCCGAAAATTTCAAGACGGAAATTTATTACGGCGAAAGTTTGGAGCCGAGCGCAAAAGCCCTGTTTAAGCCCGTATCATACGAGTACCGTGCGGCGGGGCAGGAGGAGTGGCAGAGCGAAGCCCCGCGCCTTGCCGGCGAGTACGAAGTCAGGGCGTACTCCAATGATATTTCGGGTTCAAAGCGTTGCGGCAAAGTCCATTCATATAAAATCCTGCCTGTCGCAGCCGAAGTAGTCATTGTTGAAGACGCAATCGACTACGGGGCCGAACCCCACTGCACGGCGGAACTTAAATACGGCGATACGATGTGCGTAAACGGCTTTGAATACGAGCCAATCGAGGACGGGAATTTTTATATTTCCGCACGCGCCGGAAGCGTTAAAATTTTGAGCGCGGGGGAAGGAAAGGACGTAACTTCTTCGTATGCGGTAAATACCGTAAAAAAGGCAGTAATCAACAACCCGCGCGAAATCACCGTTAAAACGGGCTCGGCAAATTTTATTTACGACGGCAGGCCGCATACACACGGGGAATGGGAAATAACTTCGGCGTTGAAACTGCTTGAAGGACATTCCGCCGAGGTAATCTTCCCCTCGTTAACCGCGGTGGGCAAAACGGAAAACCGCCCGCAGATTAAAATTATGTGCGTGGACGGGGACGTTACGCGTTACTACAACATAACGGAGGACTTCGGCGAGCTTTCGGTGGAACCGCGGCCCATCACCGTTAAAACGGGCTCGGCAAGTTTTATTTACGACGGCGGGGCGCATACACACGGGGAATTGGAAATAACTTCGGCGTTGAAACTGCCCGAAGGGCACTCCGCCGAGACGGCTTTCCCCTCGGTAACCGAGGTGGGCAGGGCGGAAAACCGCCCGCAGATTAAAATTATGTGCGCGGATGGGGACGTTACGCGCTACTACAACATAACGGAGGACTTCGGCGAGCTTTCGGTGGAACCGCGGCCCATCACCGTTAAAACAGGTTCGGCAAATTTTGTGTACGACGGCGGGCCGCATTTCGAAGAGTCGGCGCAGGTTGTTTTGGGCAATCTCGTGGACGGACACGGCATGGACGTTGAATATCCCGCCGTTTTGGACGCCGGGAACTATAAAAACGAACCCCTTTCATTTAAAATTAAGGACGGAAGCGGCGAGGATAAAACTTCCTCTTACAGCCTTACTTTCGAGGCGGGCGATATATGTATACTCCGCAAAACAATAAAGGTCAGCACGCCCTCAAACAGCTGGACTTACAATGGCGAAGAACATTTTAACTGCGATTACTCCGTCGGGGAAGTGTTGGAGGGGCATACATTTTTGGGGAAAGTGATAAGTTTTGCAAAAATCACAAACGCCGGCAGTGTATTGAATTCCGTGGTTTTGGAAACTACCGTTTTAAACGGCGATAAGGACGTTACCGGAAATTACGCTCTTGACTACGAATACGGCACACTGAACGTTGTACCCCGTAAATTTAAAGTGCGCACGGGCAACGGCAGTTGGGTCTACGATAAAAAACCGCATACATGTCTCGATTTTGAGTTGGTTGACAGCGGCGAAGGCGAAGGACTTTTGCAGGGCGCGGTTGCCGTTCCGCACTCCGCGGGCGTCAGCAATATAACCGACACCGCCGAAATTGGCTATGCGCAAAATATATTGGGCTTCACCGTAACCGAAAACGGCAGGGACGTTACCAAAAATTATACCGTGTACGGGGAGTGGGGCAAACTGCGCATAAAGTCCCCCGTGGAGATAACGGTGTTCGGCAAAAGCAAACAATACGACGGTTCGCCCCTTGAACTCGGCAAAACGGACTATGCCGTTACCAAAGTTCCGCCCGACGTAAAGGCGGAGTGGGTAAGTGCGGAAATTGAGGGAAAACTCAACACGGTCGGGGAATTATCGCTGGCAGAGGTGGCAAAATCAAGCACGGCCGCCTTGACGGACGGAGAGGGCAACGACCGCACGGCGGGCGGTGAAAACAGAATAGATTTTATCTGTGAAACGGCTCCGCTTAAAATCTTGCCGCGCGCAATAGAGATAACCAGTGTTTCAATCGCAAAAACGGCGGACGGGGAAATCCTTTCGGGAAACATTGGTGAAAAGAGCGCATGGATATCTTTGGGTAGTCTTTTAAACGGGCACAGGATAGAAACAGAGGTTACGGGCACGCTGTCTCCAAATGAAAACTCGGCGCAAAACACAATCTCGGCAGTGCGGATTTTAGATGAAAAGGGCGTGGACGTATCGCTTTTCTATTCAATAAAACTCCGCCCCGGCTTACTTGAATGGATACCGGACTAAAATACGGTAATGTTGTATCGGTTACGGTCTGTTTATAAAAAAACGATTGCGAAATTATTTAAAAAGGAGGAAAAGTTATGTTAGGTGCAATTATCGGGGATATAGTTGGAAGCAGGTTTGAATTTCACAATACAAAGAAAAAAGATTTTGATTTTTTTGACGCCGGATGCGATTTTACGGACGACACCGTTATGACGGTAGCCGTTGCCGCGGCGCTTATGTCGAGTAAAAATTTAACGGAATTAAAAGCCAATACCGTTGCAAGCATGCGAAAGTTCGGGCGGGCCTATCCGCACAGAGGCTACGGCGGAATGTTCATGGAGTGGCTCTATACGGACGACCCGCAACCCTACAACAGTTTTGGTAACGGCTCGGCGATGCGCATAAGCCCGGTCGGCTTTTTGGCGAGGACGGAAGAGGCGGTAAAAAAACTTTCCGCGGCGGTTACCGCCGTTACACACAATCACCAGGAGGGCTTAAAGGGCGCGGAAGCAATCGCCATGGCAATATATTGGGCGCGCCAAAACGAGGACAAGGAAGAAATTTTTAAATTTATTGCAAAGTACTACTATCCCGAACTCAAAACGGAGGCGCTCACTTATGAATCTTTGCATAGGGATTACAGTTGGGAGTATGGGTTGGGTTCGGTTACCTGCCAAAGCAGCGTTCCGCAGGCAATAGCATGTTTTCACGAATCGGAGGGGTTTGAGGACGCTATCCGTCTGGCTGTGTCGATAGGCGGCGACAGCGACACAATTGCCGCGATGGTTGGCGGCATAGCCGAGGCGTATTACGGTATTCCCGAAGAAATTGAAAAACAGGCATATGCGTTTTTACCCGAAGAATTCAAAACGGTTATTGCCAAACTCCGCAAAATCGCAAAAATTTAAGCGGGTTTAAGAAATTTATCAAAAAATTTGGAAGAGGGTACTCTGTAACATCAATAGTCATGCGGTATTTCAAACCGACATTTGCCGAAATTTCTATAATCAAAACCAAAACATAGCTTAAAAGCGATAATGTTTGGGAGCAGAGTAAATTTTAATATGTTTGATATGAATTACTATCTTGCAATAGACATAGGGGCTTCAAGCGGGCGGCACATAGTCGGTTGGTTTGAGAACGGCGGAATACGCGCGGACGAGGTCTACCGCTTCCCCAACGGCGCAAAAACGCAGAACGGGCAGCTTGTTTGGGATATAAAAAGTCTTTTTGAAAATGTAAAAAAGGGTATAAAAGACGCACATAAAAAGTATCCGCAAATAAAATCGCTCGCCATAGATACCTGGGGCGTGGACTATGTTTTAATTACAAACAGCGGCGAATTAACGCCTTGTCTTTCATACAGGGATAACAGAACGGAAGCGGTTATAGACGAAGTCCATAAACTTGTGCCGTTTGAAGAACTGTATAAGAGGACGGGCATACAATTCCAGCCGTTCAATACAATATACCAGCTCTGCGACGATTTAAAACGCAAGCGTTTGGATATGGCTACGGACTTTTTAATGATTCCCGAATATCTCAACTATATGCTAACGGGCGTTAAAATGCACGAGTACACCAACGCAACCACAACGGGATTGGTAAATACCCAAACCAAAGAATATGACAAAGAGATAACAGAAAAACTCGGCTTGCCCACAAAATTATTCGGGCGGTTGAACCGGCCCGGAACAAGCGTAGGCATGTTGAAGCCCGAAATTGCTTGTGCGGTCGGCGGGCAGATTGAAGTTGTGCTGTGCGCCTCGCACGACACGGCAAGCGCAGTCGAAGGGCTGTCTATGGAAAGCAACAGCCCCTATATATCGTCGGGAACCTGGTCGCTTTTGGGGCTGAAAGTCGAAAACGCCATCACGGACGAAAACAGCCGCAGGGCAAACTACTCAAACGAGGGCGGCGTGGGCTATATCCGCTATCAAAAGAACATTATGGGTATGTGGGTAGTCAACCGCCTGCGCGGGGAGCTTTGCCCCGATAAACCTTTCCCCGAAATCGTGGAGGAGGCAAGGGGAAGCGCATTCAATGATTACGTAGACGTAAACGACAGCGTGTTTCTCGCACCCGAAAGTATGAAAGAGGCGTTTGACTGTAAACTGAAAATAAAGCCCCAAACGGAAGCCGACTATTTCCGTTGCGCGTTTGTAAGCCTTGCGGTCTGCTATAAAACCGCATTGGAAGAATTGCGGGCAAACAGCGGAAAAGACTTTGATTCGCTCTATATCGTCGGCGGCGGGGCAAAGAACGGTTTGCTGAACGAACTGACCGAGCAAATCTGCAAATTGAAAGTAAACGCACTTCCCATCGAAGCTACGGCTATCGGGAATTTGAAAATACAAATTGAGAGGGGAAAATATGTATAATCTCGCAAAAAAGGAATATGCCGTATACGGCGTCGATACCGAGGCGGCAATAGCAAAACTCAAAGATATCCCCGTGTCAATCCACTGTTGGCAGGGGGACGACGTGATAGGTTTGGACGGAAGCGACGCGCTTTCGGGCGGTATTCAAACCACGGGCAACTACCCCGGCAGGGCAAGAAATTTCGAAGAGCTTAAAGCCGACATTAAAAAGGCGTTTTCGCTTATGCCGGGCACAAAGAGGTTGAATCTTCACGCAAGCTACGCGGTAGGCGCAACCGTAGACCGCGACAAATACGAGCCAAAACATTTCAAGGCTTGGGTGGACTTTGCAAAGGAAATAGGCTTGCAGGGTATAGATTTCAACCCCACAATGTTCGGGCACAAAAATATGAAGGACGGGCTTTCGCTTTCTTCTCCCGATGAAAATATAAGAAAATTTTGGGTAAACCACTGCATAGCCTGTCTGCATATCGCCGAATACTTTGCAACCGAAATGAACAGCCGGTGCCTTGTAAATATATGGATTCCGGACGGGTATAAGGACGTGCCTGCGGACAGGCTTACTCCCCGCCTTCGCTTGAAGGCAAGCCTTGACGAAATTCTTGCCTGCGGCTATGATAAATCAAAGGTCATAGTTGCGGTGGAAAGCAAGGTTTTCGGCATAGGCGTTGAAAGCTACACCGTGGGCAGTAACGAGTTCTATCAAAACTACGCCGCAAAGAACGATATTTGCTGTCTGTTGGACAACGGGCATTACCACCCGCTGGAATACGTTTCGGACAAAATTCCCGCACTCTTGGCGTTCTATGACAGAGTTGCGTTGCATGTAACGCGCGGCGTTCGTTGGGATAGCGACCACGTTGTACTATTTGAGGACGAATTAAAGGAAATTGCAAAGGAAATTGTAAGGAACGACGCAACGGACAAGGTGCTTATAGGTCTTGATTACTTCGACGCGAACATAAATCGTTTGTCTGCGTGGGTAACGGGTCAGATGGCAATGCAAAAGGCGCTTTTATATGCCCTGCTTTGCAATCACGCCGAACTAAAAGAATTGCAGGATAAAGCGGATTTCACAACCCTCATGGTAAGGCAGGAGGAGTACAAAACATTGCCTTTCGGCGCGGTATGGAAGGAGTACTTAAAGAGGGAAAATTTGACGGAAGATTATCTCACGGAAATCAGGAAATATGAAAAAGAGGTTTTAAGCAGGAGATGAAAAACGTAATTACCGCGCCCTTCGTGCGGGAAATGTGCAAAACCACGGCAAATATGTACCGTCTCGGCTGGGACGAGAGGAACGGCGGCAACATAAGCTATTTGCTTGAAGAAAAAGAAGTAGCCGAATATCTCGACTTAAACAATATAATCCGCACAATTCCCTTAATGGGCGTAAACGCCGCAGACTTCGACGTAACCCCTTTAACCGGCAAAATCTTTATTGTAACGGGCACGGGCAAGTATTTTAAAAACGTGCAGGACGACCCCGAAAATAACCTCGGTATTGTGCGCATAGCAAAGGACGGCAAAGGCGTTGAGCTATTATGGGGCTTTAAAGACGGCGGCAGACCCACAAGCGAGTTTCCCGCGCACTTGATGTCGCACATGGCAAGGCTTAAAGTAGACCCCGAAAACAGGGTAGTAATGCACAGCCACCCCACCAACACGCTTGCAATGAACTTTGTACACGAGCTTGACGAAAAGAAGTTTACGCACACTCTATGGGAAATGTGTACGGAGTGCATAGTGGTATTCCCCGAAGGCGTAGGCATACTTCCGTGGATGCTGTGCGGCACGGAGGAAATAGGCAGGGCAACCGCAGAGAAGATGGAGGAGTTTCGCCTTGTGGTCTGGGCGATGCACGGCATATACGGCGCAGGCAAAACAATGGACGAAACGTTCGGGCTAATCGAAACGGTTGAAAAGGCGGCGCAAATCTATATGCTTACCGCGCACCTGCCGAGGATAAACACAATCACCGACGGGCAAATGTTGCAACTTGTAGACCTCTTCGGCGTAAAGTGCCGCAAAGATTTTTTAAATATTAAATAAGGAGTAAATTATGTCAAATCGTATTGTATTAAACGAAACAAGTTATCACGGCGCGGGAAGTATCAAGGAAATCGTAGGCGAAGTTCAAAGGCGCGGACTCCACAAGGCCTTTGTATGTTCCGACCCCGACCTTGTAAAATTCAAGGTTACGGACAAAGTGCTTGACGTACTCAAAGCCGCAAACCTTAAATATGAGCTTTACAGCGATATTAAACCCAACCCGACGATTGAAAACGTGAAGTCGGGCGTTGCGGCATATAAAAAGAGCGGCGCGGACTATATAATCGCAGTCGGCGGCGGGTCGTCTATGGATACCGCAAAGGCGATAGGCATAATAATAAACAATCCCGAATTTGAGGACGTGCGCTCGCTGGAAGGCGTTGCGCCCACAAAAAAACCGTCCGTTCCCATTATCGCCGTTCCCACCACGGCAGGCACGGCGGCGGAAGTTACCATTAACTACGTCATAACCGACGTTGAAAAGAAGAGAAAGTTCGTCTGCGTTGACGTTCACGATATTCCCGTGGTTGCGGTTGTTGACAGCGATATGATGTCAACCATGCCCAAAGGCTTGACGGCCGCAACGGGTATGGACGCCTTGACCCATGCAATTGAAGGTTATATCACAAAGGCGGCCTGGGAAATGACGGATATGTTCCACTTAAAGGCGATAGAGATTATTGCAAAAAATTTGAGGGGAGCAGTCAACGGCGAAAAGGAAGGCAGAGAGGGAATGGCTCTCGGACAGTACGTTGCGGGCATGGGCTTTTCCAACGTAGGGCTTGGCATTGTCCACTCGATGGCTCACGCTCTGGGCGCGGTTTACGATACTCCCCACGGCGTGGCAAACGCAATACTTTTACCCACGGTTATGGCATACAACGCCGAGGCAACGGGCGAAAAGTACCGCGATATTGCAAAGGCAATGGGCGTTGAGGGCGTAGATAAAATGACTTTACCCCAAGCGCGTAAAGCCGCTTGCGACGCGGTTGCAAAGCTTTCAAAGGACGTGGGGATTCCGCAGGACTTAAAGGGCATAGTAAAGGAAGAGGATATCGACTTCCTTGCGCAGTCCGCAATGGACGACGCCTGCCGTCCCGGCAATCCCAAAGACCCCACCAAAGAGGATATTATAGCTCTTTATAAATCGCTGTTGTAAATTGTACCGGAAAGCGCCGTTCAGGCGCTTTTTTTATTCCTTGACTTTTTAGCGGGATTTTTGTAAAATCATATTGAACATATGAAACAACGTATTCTGACCATTTTAATTTTATTTCAAGTTGTCTTGTCCACGCTCGGTGCAGGGCTTTTTCTTGTTGCAAAAAACAGTGCCTATGCAAATACCGTAGCGCGTGAAGCGGAAAGTCTTTTTGAAGAAGCGCCGAAAAGTTTAAAAGAGCTTCAAAGCGCAGGCGGGGAGCAGCTTGACTATTGGGCGGAAAACCTGGCAAGTTTTGACGGGCGGGAATTTGGATATATAACGCCGGCAAGAAATCAATACACCAAAAACACTTGCTGGGCGTTTGCGGCGGTCGGCGCGGCCGAGGCAAGCATTCTGCGCGAAGGAATAGATAAAACCGCAACAAAGGAAAACCTTGATTTCGACGAAACGATAGCGGCATACACCCGCCATACACGTGAAGGCGACGAGGATCCGCTTTTGTTGACCGCAAACGATAAATATGATTACGGGCATTGGAATCAGGGCGACAGCGCCGTAAACGCCTTTGCGGTTATGACGCAGGGCTACACACTCTTGCGTGAAAATTCCTTTCATCCTTCGGTTTCCGATAGCGATATAAGAAACAAACTTGCGCAATCCAAATATTACGTCCAAAGCTATCAATATATTCCAAGCGATATAAACTCAATCAAGCGTGCAATATTGCAGTATGGGGCGGTTACGTTTAATTACAGCGCTCCCTCCAAAAATAAATATTATGATAAATATGCAAGCGCAAACCATACTTCCATTATCGTCGGCTGGGACGACACGGTAGACAAATCGGAATTCGGGCCGGATAAACCGGAAAAGGACGGCGCGTGGATTATTAAAAACAGTTGGGGCGACAGCGGATTTAACCAAATTAACGGGACCTGGTGCTACTACATATCCTACGACTTGCCGATAGGCGCCATATGCGCCGTTGATTTGGCAATGAGGGAGGATTATCAAAATATATATTACTACGACGGAAATATAGGAGTGAGCCTGAAAAAATATTCCGCCGATGCCCAGGCGGCTATTTACGAGGCAAAACTTTCAAGCCCCACAAGGCAGGAACAATTAAAAGCCGTTATGATATCCGTACCGCAGGAGAATTTGAACGTCAACGTCAGGATATATAAAAATTTAAAAGCAAATCCGGGCAACGTCAACGACAAAATGAACAAACCCGACCAAGGCGAGCCCGTCGCGGAGCTGGACACGCATATCGAACAAATCGGCATGCACACCATAGACCTGGAAGAGCCGATAAATCTCGAACAGGGCGAATATTTTTCGATTGTAGTCGGTTGCAAAACGCAATTTAACACTTCCGTTCCTCTTAATTGCGCGGTTGAAAGCAGCGCTTCCGTCAACGACATGACGTATTATTTGTATAACGGGGAATGGATCAGCTATAAAAACAGCGACAATTATGCCGATAGTTCGTATATAAATTTGTCTGCCAAAATAAGGGCGGTAACAAACACGGTCGAGCGTGTAACAGGACAGGAAAACAACTTAAAATATGCCCGTGCGGAAATTGCAAACAGGCTCGTCTACTATGCAACCGACAGGCAGTTGGTTCCCGATATACAAGTTTATCTGGACGGAAAATTGCTTGAATATGGGCAGGATTATAGCGTGGAAGTGCAGGATATCGATTTGCCCGGAATGACGGCAATAGAAATTTCGGGCATAGGCAATTATACAGGCACAAGGACAACTTACTTTGAAGTTGCAAAAGCGAAGGAG
Source organism: uncultured Clostridia bacterium (assembly GCA_947629665.1). Lineage (GTDB taxonomy): Bacteria > Bacillota > Clostridia > Christensenellales > Borkfalkiaceae > Coproplasma. The sequence continues at coordinate 1,756 of CANREJ010000045.1, read as the reverse complement.
CCGCCCGGCATTTTATACGGCACAGTCGATGTCTTAAACGATGCAATAAATTTATACGATGTCCCCATACCGCCGGGCTGGCAGTGGGTTGACGAAAACAAAGTACTTGAATACGGCGCTGCCGATAGCCCCGTTTCTCTGGTTTATGTCGGGGAGGACAGGGATTTCTATCAAAAGTTAACCTGTGAATTTTATGTGAATAAAATCAATCAAGACCCTCCCGCAACCTTTGATATTTCCGAGGCGGAAACGGAAATTACGGGGGAATACGTTTACACGGGCGGACAAATTATTCCAAATGTAAAAGTTACTTATGGCGGCAAAGTGCTTCGCAACGGCGTGGATTGTCTATTGACATTCCAAAATAATGTATTTGCGGGTACGGCAACGGTAATTGTCAGCGGTCATTACCGTTATTTCGGCCAAACAACACAAAGTTTCCAAATCCAAAAGGCGGACAGCCCTGCGGAAAAGCCCGCAAGTTCGATTGTTATAGGCAGAAAAATCGCAAATATCAATCAAGTTCCCCTCGGTTGTGAAAATTGGGAGTGGCAGACGCCCAACCTTGAAATATCGGCAGACAGTATTCAGGCAACTGCGGTATATACGGGCGAGGACAGAGCTAATTATGTAAACACTCTGGTGCAAATTGCAATAACACGCGAACCTCCGGCGGATATTGCTTCTATTGCGGAGTTAAGGCTTGACGCGGTTTCTTTCGTTTACGACGGGCAGGCAAAAGTTCCGGGCGTAATAGCAAAAGACGGCGAAGAAAGCCTTTCGCAGGGCGCGGATTTTGATGTGGAATACAAAAACAATATTTTTGCGGGAGAGGCGAGCGCAATTGTTAAAGGCAAAGGCGATTATACGGGTACAAAAATATTGAATTTTGCAATTGGGCAGGCGGAAAAGCCGTGCGTTACCGACGCTACAATCCGCTACGGCAAAAAGGCGGCCAAACTGTCGGATATTCCTCTTCCAAGCGGGTTTGTCTGGTATGACGGGGATATGGAAATTACGGAAAACAGTTTGACTGCAAAGGCCGTATATACGGGCGAAGACGCAAGCAGTTACAAAATAACCGAATTGTATTTTGAAATTATTATAGAAGAACAAGAACAGCCCGTAAAAACGGATAATGGGGAACGTGGCGGTTTGATATGGCTTGCAGTAGTTATCCCCGTATCTGTTTTGCTCGTTGCGGGCGCAGTGTTTGTTACGGTAAGGCATAGGCGCAACACCCGCGGTTCCCAATAACCACCGCGTGTCCCCGTATGCGGAAAGGGCAAAAAAATTTACGGGATATATTACCGTGCTTGCAATTTATTCAAAAGGGTGATAAAATAATAGACAGTTTAACAAAAACAGAGGAAAAAGCATGAAAAAGCCGGTCTTTTTATTTCTTTCCGCGATAATGGCGGCGGCAATATGCGCCCTTACGGCCTGCCACGCCGAAACAACGCCGCCCGAAGAGTTTACTCCTCGCGACAGCGCGACGGTTACTATTTTTACAACCAACGACATGCACGGCAATCTCGCGAACGACCCCAAGAGCAACACAATCGGCATTGTGCAGGCGGCCAAGATAAAGGCTTCCACTCCCAATTCCCTTCTCGTGGACGCGGGAGACGCAACGCAGGGGGCTTCATTCGCCTCTGTTTCGCAGGGCGCGGACGTGATAACAATGATGAACGAGGCGGGCTACGACCTGATGGCGGCGGGCAACCACGAGTTTGATTACGGCGCCGACGTACTC
>CANREJ010000044.1 GCA_947629665.1 uncultured Clostridia bacterium | reverse complement strand
TGTTGATGGCGTCGCACACAAGGTCGGTGTTCAGGGCTTCCAGAATGGTTTTGCCGGGCAAAATTTCCGCCGCCATTGCCGCGGAGTGCGTCATGCCCGAACAGCCTATCGTCTCAACCAAGGCCTCCTCAATCACGCCGTCTTTAACGTTTAGCGATAGCTTGCACGCGCCCTGTTGGGGAGCGCACCAGCCGATACCGTGGGTAAAGCCCTTGATATCTTTGATTTCCTTTGCCTTTATCCAAAGCCCTTCTTCGGGAATGGGGGCGGGGCCGTGTTCAAACCTGCCGGAAACGCCCTTGGCAACGCAAATCATATTTTCAACGTCTTTTGAATATTGCATTACATTTCCTCCGATTTTTGATTTTTTCCGCACACATTATAACACACCTTAACGCCCATTTCAATTATAGTAGACTTATTTTTTAAAAAAAATTTGTTACCGTATCAATATTTTTGTTTACGCCCGTCCAAAATGTTGTATAATTAAACTGAAAGCCCCCGCCGCGGCAAATCGGGTGCGGCACAAACGGAGATTGCAATGCTTTGTCAACGCTGTAAACAGAATATAGCAACGGTGAATTACGAGGAAATAATAAACGGCAAAAAATTCCAAAGCCACCTTTGCGAAAAGTGCTATCTTGAAATTTCGTGCGAGCTGAACGAAAACGACGCCAACGTATTTTGGTCGTTATACGGCGACGGCGACGCGGAGGAGAACACTCCCTGCCCCGTGTGCGGCACGCGCTATGCCGACTACCGCCGCACGGGTTTAGTCGGTTGCGCCACCTGCTACGACGTGTTCAAGGAGCTTTTATTGCCTGTTATCCGCAGTATACAGGGCAAGGACACCCACGTGGGCGCCGCCGCGCTCAACAACGACGAGTACGGGCTTTTAAGAAAGTTGAAATCCTTGCAGGAGCGGCTGGAAACGGCAATAAAGGAACGCCGCTACACCGAGGCAAACCTTTTGAACAAGCAGATAAAGGACATAAACAAAAAACTTTACGGGGGCGGCAATGACTGATTTATCCAAAATAGTTGTATCCACCCGCGTGCGGCTTGCAAGGAATATAGAGGGCTACGTTTTCCCCGTCAGGTTACAGAGCGAAAAGCAGGCGAGGGAAATAATCCGCCTCGTAACCAGCGGATTATCCCGCGTGGACGGTTTTCAGGACGACCAGTTCAAAGTATACTATATGAACAGTATCTCGCCCGAAGAGGCTCAAATTTTAAAGGAAAACCACCTCATTTCCCCCAACCTTATAAAAAACAACGGCATATCCGCGGCGGTAATAAACAACGACGAAAGCATATCCATAATGATAAACGAGGAGGACCACCTCCGCGAACAGTGCATATTAAAGGGTTTTGAGCTGGAAACGGCATATCACACAATGGCGCAGATAGACGCCCGCCTTTCCAACTCAATGAAGTTCGCCTTTGACGAACAGCTGGGCTATCTCACCGCCTGCCCCACAAATTTGGGCACGGGGTTGCGCGCCTCGGTAATGGCGTTTTTGCCCGCACTCACAATAAACGGCGTAATGCCCAAAATCTACCGCTCTATATCCCGTTTGGGGCTCACCGTCCGCGGCGTCTACGGCGAAGGCAGCGAGGCGGAGGGATATATGTACCAGATAAGCAACGAGGTAACCTTGGGCGTTACCGAACGTGAGATACTCCAACAGGTCGGCGACGTAGTAAAAAAAGTTGCCGAACTCGAAGAGGGCGAACGGCTCAACCTTCAAAAGGGCGACTCGGCCCTCGGCATAAAGGACGACTGTCTGCGCTCTTTCGGCATACTCACCAACTGCGCCAAACTTTCCACAACCGAGCTTTTAAAGCTCTCGGCAAACGTAAAGTTGGGGGCGTGCCTTAAATATATAAATATAGACGACGTATCCCAGATAGACGACCTTGTAACAAAGATGAGCCCCGCGAACATAAACGCGGCGGCGGGCAGGGAACTCACCCCCGCCGAGCGGGACGTTTACAGGGCGGAATACGTAACCAAACACGTAAAACAGCTAATCCAAGGAGGTAATTGATTATGGAATACTCATACAACAACCACTTTACCGACAATCTGCAACAGGTATTTTCCGTTGCCGAGGAGGCGGCAAAGGTCTATAATTCCACATATATCGGCAGCGAGCACATAGTGTTCGCCATGCTCAACTGCCCCGACTGCACGGCGTACAAAGTATTGACGTCCTGCGGCGTATCCGAGCCGGAGTACAGGGAATATTTTGCCCGTTCCATAGATTTTAATTCCAATATCCGCGGCTACACCCCGCGCACCAAGCACATGATAGAGCGCGCCCTCGAACTGTCCGTCGATATCAACGGCGAGGATTCCCTTGCGGGCACCGAACACATGTTGCTTGCCGTCATGTCGCAGACCGACTGCCTCGCAATGCGTATTTTGCACGCCATCGGCGTAAGCATAACCGAGCTTGCAGGCAAAATCGAGCTGGCAATCACGGGCAATCTGGGCGACGCCGCGCCGGATGCGGCCGACCCGTTCGCTTCCTTCGGCAATCTTTATAATTCCCGCCCGTCGTCCCAGCCTCCCAAGCCCCCCCAGGGCGAAAGCAAGCGTTCCTCGCCCGCGCTCGACAGGTCGGTTTTGAACTACGGCACCGACCTGACCCAAAAGGCGCGCGAGGGCAAAATCGACCCCGTCATAGGCAGAAAAAAGGAGATAGAAAAAATAATACAGGTGCTGTCCCGCCGCACCAAAAACAACCCCGTGCTCATAGGCGAACCGGGCGTGGGCAAATCGGCGGTAGTGGAGGGGCTTGCGCAGGCGATAGTCAAAAACGCCGTGCCCGACCTCCTCAAAGACAAAATAGTATTCTCCCTCGACCTTGCGGGCATGGTTGCGGGCTCAAAATACCGCGGCGACTTTGAGGAGCGCCTCAAAAACGCCATAGAGGCAATAAAGAGCAACGGCAACGTAATATTGTTTATAGACGAAATTCACCAGCTCGTGGGCGCAGGCTCCTCGTCCGACAGCAACATGGACGCGGCCAATATTTTAAAGCCCATGCTTGCCCGCGGCGAACTCCAAACCATCGGCGCAACCACAATAGAGGAATACAGAAAGTATATCGAAAAGGACGCCGCGCTCGAACGCCGCTTCACCCCCGTACAGGTGGATGAGCCCTCGGTTGAGGATACGGTGGAAATTTTGCGCGGCCTGCGCGACAAGTACGAGGCGCACCACAAGGTTGTAATAACCGACGAGGCGATAATCGCCGCCGCAACCCTTTCCGACAGATATATAACCGACAGGTTTTTGCCCGACAAGGCAATCGACCTCATAGACGAAGCGGCGTCCCGCGCCCGCCTCAACAGCCTGAACAGCCCCGACGAGGTAAAGGAGCTTGAAGAGAAGTTAAAGCGTCTCACCCTCGAAAAGAACAAGGCGGCCAAGGGCGAAAACTACGCCCAGGCGCAAAAACTCATGGACGAAATGACCGCCGTTCAGGAGCAGATAAACAAGCTCAAAGCCGATTGGAAGGGCGAAAAGCAAACCTCGTCGCCCACGATAGGCTCCAACGAAATTGCGGAAATAGTCAGCGGCTGGACGGGCGTGCCCGTAGTCAAGCTCACCGAGCAGGAGAGCGAAAAGCTACTCCATCTCGAAGAAAACCTGCACAAGCGGATAGTAGGGCAGGACGAAGCCGTTTCCGCCGTGGCAAAGGCAATCCGCCGCGCCCGCGCGGGGCTGAACGAGCCCAACCGCCCGATAGGTTCGTTTATATTCGTCGGTCCCACGGGCGTGGGCAAAACCGACCTTGCAAAGGCGCTTGCCGAGGCAATGTTCGGCGATGAGCGGCTTATGATAAGGCTGGATATGTCCGAGTTTATGGAAAAGCACTCCGTCTCCAAGCTGATTGGCGCGCCTCCGGGATATATCGGCTTTGACGACAACAGCGGCGGCCAGCTTTCCGAGCGCGTAAGAAGAAAGCCGTACAGCGTGGTTCTGTTCGACGAGGTCGAAAAGGCGCACCCCGACGTGTTCAACATACTTCTGCAAATTCTCGACGACGGCAGGCTCACCGACAGCAAGGGCAGGACGGTCAACTTCAAAAATACCATAATAATAATGACCTCCAACATAGGCGCAAGCCAGATCAAAAAGATGTCCAACTTCGGCTTTACTTCGGCAACGGAGGAAGAGGGCGGCTACGAGAACATGAAGGAGAACATAAACGAAGCCCTGCGCGAGCAGTTCAAGCCCGAATTTCTCAACAGGATAGACGACATAATAATATTCCGCAAACTCACCAAGGAGGAGGCGGGCAAAATATGTCATAAGATAATAGAAGGCCTCGCCCAAAGGTTGAGCGCCAGAAATATCAAGCTCGAAATTTCCCCCGCCGCAATGGATAAAATTTTAAACGACGGCTACTCCGAAATTTTCGGCGCGCGTCCCTTAAAGCGCACCGTGCAAAAGCTGATAGAGGACAGACTCTCCGACGAAATTCTGGCAAATCACATTCTCCCCGGCGAAACGGTAACGGTGGACGTATCGGGAGAAGAATTGGTATTTAAATCGGAAAAGTCATAACGTTACGCCAAAAACTGCGCGCTCTACCGACGGTAGAGCGCAATTTTTTTGCGGTAGAGAGCATTTTTCGGCTCTCTACTTTTGCGTTTTAAAAGTGTGGAGCCGCGCCATGCAACGGTAGGTTTATTTTTCGGTCCGCCGCGCTATAATTAAAAGCGAGGTGTCAAAATGAAACAAGCGACGGCAATAGCAATAACCAACTCAAAGGGCAAAACGCGCACTTTCCCCGTATTCTATACAAAGGGCGAGGAAATTTTCAACGCCGTATCCCACATAACGGGTGGCGCATTCGGCCTGACCGCGCTCATAGTGGGGCTGATATTCGCCTATCCAAGCGCAGTCAAAACGGCGGCGGTGTCCGTTTTCGGCATAAGCATAATAATTTTATACACAATGAGCGCCCTGTATCACTTTCTTCCAAACGGCAGGGCAAAGGCGGTGTTCAGGATATTCGACCACTGCACCATATTTTTGCTCATCGCGGGCACATACACGCCATTCTGCCTCATAGCCCTCGGCAACACGGCGTTCTGTCTGCCCATATTGATATGCGAGTGGGCGCTCGCCGTTCTGGGCATAACGGGCAACGCAATCGCCATGAACAACAAGGTGATTAAGGGCTTTTCAATGGCTTTCTATTTTATAATGGGCTGGCTCATACTCATAGCCTTTGCGCCCCTGTATGCCAATTTACCCGCGGCAAGTTTTTGGTTGCTTCTCGCAGGCGGTGTGGCGTACACTTCGGGCATCATCTTTTTTGCGTTCGGCAAGCGGGTAAAATATTTCCATTCGGTGTGGCACCTGTTCGACCTCGCCGGCACCGCCCTGCAATTTGCGTCGATATTAATTATGATTATTTGACCCGTTTGCTTTACTTTGCCCCGCCCGCGTGATATACTTAAACATATTCACAAAGGCGGAACAATATATGAACGGCAAATCACAGTTTGTTCTTTCGGTTTCAAAAAAGATTATCGACGGCATACTTGCGGGCATGCTCATCTCATTGGGCGGGGCGGTCTATCTCGCCTGCTACAACCCCGACGTGGCATACATGCGCTACGTCGGCGCGTTCTTTTTCACGCTCGCGCTCGTGTGCATCTGCATGCGCGGCTATTCGCTCTATACGGGCAAAATAGGGCTTGTGCCCCAAAACCACTCCAAAGAGGATATCTCCGTGCTTCTTTTATGTCTTTTGGGCAACGCAATAGGTACGGTTGCCTTTGGATACTTGATAGGCTGGGTTTTCCCCGCAATAAAGTCAACCGCGGCAACGCTGTGCGCCTCCAAGCTCACCCAGGGCTACGGCTTCGGGCTTCTGCGCGCCGTTCTCTGCGGCATACTCGTTTATCTTTCGGTGGACATCTACCGCAACAACAAAACGCCCCTCGGCATACTTCTCTGCATACCCGCCTTTATTTTGAGCGGCTACGAACACTCTATCGCCGATATATTCTATTTTGCCGCGGGCAACACCGTATCCTGGCAGGCGTTCGGCTATCTTATAATGATAATTTTGGGCAACTCCATAGGCGGGCTTTTAATTCCCCTCTTACAGCTTGTCCGCCCCAAGGAAAACAAGGAAAACAAGCGGGAGGATAAGGAGGAAAACAATCAACCGCAGGAATAATCCGCCAAACACATAAAACAAACGCAAAAGCAAAGCGGCGCGCCATTCGGCGCGCCGCGTCGTCTGTAATGAAACCCGCAAAAAGGTTAACCGTAAAAGCTCACCGCGCCCTTAAACACGGCATAGGCAACGCTCTTCTGGTAGGCGGCGGAAGAGAGCAACTTTTCGTCCTCGCCGTTGGTCAAAAACCCGCACTCGACAATAACGGAGGGGTTTTCCGTGCATTTAAGCATAAAGTAATCCCCCGCCAGCGCGGAACTTTTTTTAACACATTCCTCCATGCCGTTGAGTTCGGCCTGGATACACTCCGCCAAAAGTTTTCCCGTCTGGCTGTCCGCGTTGTAAAAGGCCTGCCCTCCGCGGCGGCTTTCAAGGGGGCAGGAGTTCTGGTGTATGGAAATAACCATATCCGCGCCGCTCTCCTCTATTATCTGCCTGCGTTTTTTCATATCCCGCATTTTAAACCCCTCGGTGGGCAGTCCGTACAGCCCGCCGTTGGAAGTTCTGGTCATAATAACCTTGAACCCCGCCTCGGCAAAATAACCTTTAAGCTGTTTTGCTATGGCAAGATTAATGTCGCTCTCTTTGATTTTGGTGTTCACACTCACAACTCCGGCGTCGACCCCGCCGTGCCCCGCGTCTATAACAACTATTCGGCCGTTTTGGTCTGCGGAGGCGGAAGCGGCCAGCGCTCCCGCGCACAGCCCCAGCGCAATCCCCGCAAAAATAATTGCTATTACCGTAATAATAACGCTCTTTTTAAATACTATTAATTTCACGCTATATACTATGGAATAATTGCTTTTTTTATTACAAAGTTGTATAATTATGGATAAAGATATGTTTGAATTTTTCAAGCCTCTGTCATTGGAGAGGGCAAACAACTTAAACGCCGTAACCCTCGCGTTTGTGGGCGACGCCGTATACTCGCTGTACGTGCGCCAGAAGTTCGCCGTCATGGCGGACTATCCCGCGGGCACACTGCAAAAGCTCACCGTGGCGGAAGTGTCCGCTCACGGCCAAAACTCCCTTTTGGGCAGGGTGAGGCCGGATTTCACCCAACAGGAGGAGGAGATTTTCAGGCGCGGCAGAAACGCCAAAAAGCCCTCCCACAGCAAAAACGCCGACCTCGCGGAATACAACAACTCTACGGGGCTGGAAGCGGTTATAGGCTGGTTGTATTTAACGGGGCAGGAGCAGAGGCTCATACAACTTTTTTTTGGGGACTGAATGAAAACCGAAGGCAGAAACGCCGTTTTGGAACTTTTAAAAACGGATAAAAATATAGATAAAATTTTAATGGAAAAAAACGCGCAGGGTTCCCTGGGCAGAATTTTTGCCGAAGCCCGCAAAAAAAATATCCGCGTGCAGTTTGCAGATAAAAAAGTTCTCGATAAACAGAGCGCGGAGGGCAGGCACCAGGGCGTTATAGCCTTTTGCGGCGACTACGAATATTGCGGCATTGAACAAATTATTTCGGCAACTTCCCAAAACGGCCTTGTAATTCTGTGCGACGGCATAGAGGACGTGCACAACCTCGGCTCGGTAATAAGGGTAGCCGAGTGCGTCGGCGCAAACGGCGTGGTAATCCCCACACACAATTCCGCGGCGGTAACGGAGGCGGTAATAAGAATATCCGCAGGCGCGGCAAACCACGTCAAAGTGGCAAAGGTAACCTCAATAAACGCCGCCATACAAACTTTAAAGGACGCCGGTTATTGGGTCTACGCCCTCGAAGCCGACGGCAACGACATCTACGCCGCCGACCTTTCGGGCAACGTTGCGCTGGTAATAGGCGGCGAGGACAGCGGCGTAAAACGCCTCACGCGCGAGCGTTGCGACGGCGTTCTTTCGCTCCCCTTAAAGGGCAGGGTAAACTCCCTCAACGCCTCGGTTGCGCTGGGAGTTGCGGCATATGAAGTTTTAAGAAGAAGATGAACGAAGAAGAGCTTATCACGGCCGCGCGCGGCGGCGACAAGGCCGCCCAAAGCGAGCTTTTAAATAAATACAGCCCCCTTGCAAAATCCGTTTCGGCAGGTTTTTTCATAAACGGCGCCACCAGCGAGGATCTGTACCAGGAGGCAATGGTAGGTCTGTATTCTGCGGTTGTCGGCTATGATTTCAAAAGCGGCGTAACCTTTTCCACCTACGCCTACAAGTGCGTCCGCAACGCCGTAATCGACGCGGTAAAAAAGAGCCTCGGCGCAAAATATTCGGCGCTCAACAATTTTGTGCCCATAGTGGAAATTTCGGACGTCCGTTCCCTTTCCGATCCGGAGGACGAGCTAATCCGCCGTGAACAGCGTGGGGAGTTCCTCCAAAAAATATCGGCAATTCTATCGGCCTTTGAGTTCAAAGTAACGGTAATGTACCTCAACGGCCTGTCCTGCGCGGAAATATCGCGCGCCCTCAACAAAACGCCCAAGAGCGTGGACAATGCGCTCACGCGGTCGAAAAACAAATTGCAAAAATTCTACACGGAGCAGAATTAAATGGCGTATCTTGCTTTTTACAGAACATTCCGTCCAACTTCATTCGATACGGTCGTGCGGCAGGAACACATAGTCCGTATCCTCAAAAACCAGATAGAGAGCGGCAAAATAGGGCACGCCTATCTGTTTTGCGGTCCCCGCGGCACGGGCAAAACCACGCTTGCCAAAATTTTTGCCCGCGCAATCAACTGCGAAAACCCCCAAAACGGCTCGCCCTGCGGCAAATGCGCCACATGCAGGGCGCTGGCAGAGGGGAGCAGTTTAGATATTTCGGAGATTGACGCGGCGTCCAACAACGGCGTGGACGAAATGCGCGACCTGCGCGAAAAGGTGCAATATCCCCCCGTGGCAGGCAAGTACAAAGTATATATAATAGACGAAGTTCACATGCTCACGCAGTCGGCGTTCAACGCCGTTTTAAAAACGCTGGAAGAGCCCCCGCGCCACGCCGTGTTTATACTCGCCACCACCGAACCCCAAAAAATCCCCGCAACAATCCTGTCCCGCTGTATGCGGTTCGACTTCAAACTCATTCCCCAGAAGGATTTGGAGGAACTTATAAAATCCGTCCTCACAAAAACGGGCAAGGAGTTTGAAAACGAGGCCGTGTCCGCCATCGCCCGCGCAGGCGCGGGCAGCGCGCGCGACAGCCTGTCCATTGCCGACATGTGCGCCTCGTATTCCACGGGCAAGCTGACTTACAGCGACGTAACTGCCGTTCTCGGCTCGGCGGACTTCGTAAAAATAGCCGAAATTTGCCGTTATATCCTTGCGGAGGACGAAAACGGCGCATTCACGGCGGTTGAGGAAATTTTGTCCACGGGCAAGAGCGTGGGCGTTCTGGTAAAGGATCTGCTGTCCTTTTTGAACTACGTGGCAATAGCAAAGGTGTGCCGCAACTCCCGTGAGATTATCAACCTGCCCGAAGAAACATATTCCGCCGTTGCGGAAATCGCAAAAAATTGCAACGGGCACAAACTTCTGCGCGTAACCGAAATTTTGGCGCAGGCCGAAAACGATTTAAGATATTCCACAAGCGGCAGAATAACGCTGGAAACGGCGGTGCTCAAATGCTCGCTTCCCGAACAGGACTACAATATCGACGCCCTCATCGGCAAAATCGACAGTCTCGAAAGGGAGCTTAAAAACTTAAAACTCAACCCTTCCGTCCCGCAGGCGCAAAAGCCCGCCGTACAGGCGGAGGAAAGCCGGCCGGCTCCCGCAGTCCGCGCCGCAGAACCCGCACAGCCCCCCGTAAAGGCGGCGCTCGTGGAGGACGACGGCGTCTCCCCGTTCTCCCAACCCGCGCAAAAAAAGGAGGAGGCGGTCCAGCCGGTGCTATGGGAGCAGACGCCCGCCGTCGCCCCTTCGGGCAGTTTGAGCGAAAACGACAAGCGCACCGTTTTCGGCAAAATAATCAAGAGCCTTAGGACAACCCACAAAAACGCCGTGCTGTTCACGCTGTGCATGGATTTGGAAACGGAGTTCGAGGGCGACAAACTCATATTTATCACCGACAACGAGTCGGTCTACAAGGCGTTGAACCGCGCGGACAACTATAATTTTATGGGCGGCGTAGTGGCGGAGTTCGGCATAACGGAGTATGAAATCCGCTACCGCCCAAAGGGTGAAAGCGACTTTGACAAGGCGCTCGGCGAACTTAAAAACAACTTCGGCGGCACAAACATAACAATAAAATAAAGTATTTTATGGGAGGACAATTCAATGGCGGCATACAGAGGTGGCGGCGGAATGGGCAATATGCAGAACATGATCCGCGAAGCCCAAAAAATGCAGGAACAGATGCAGGAGGCAGATAAAGAGCTTGAAGAGCTTGAAGTCGTAGGCCTTTCGGGCGGCGGCGAAGAGGGCGACGAAACGGTAGTCGTGTACATGAACGGCAAAAAAATAATAAACGGCATAGAGTTCGGCAGCAAGCTCTCCGAAATGATAGACATAACCGACGAGGACGACGTTGAAATGCTTGAAGACCTCATTATGGCGGCAATTCTGGACGGCTACAAAAAGGCGGACGCCGTCTACGATGAAAAAATGGGTCCCTTCGCCAAAGCGGGCGGCGGGCTTCTGCGTTAAAACAGAGGAGTTAAATGGACGTATTTATCGAGCCGATAGGCAGGCTAATAAACCAATTTTCCAAACTTCCGGGGGTAGGCAAAAAAACCGCGCAACGCTACGCCTACAAAATAATAGGTATGGGCGAGGCGGAGGCGCGCGAGTTTGCCGAGAGCATAATTTACTGCAAACAGCGCGTTAAATATTGCAAAGTCTGCGGCAACTTCACCGAAAGCGACGTCTGCGATATTTGCCGCTCGCGCGACAGCGGTACTATCTGCGTGGTAAAGGAGCCCAAGGACGTAATCGCCATGGAAAAACTGCACGAATACAAGGGCGTATATCACGTTCTGCACGGCGTAATTTCCCCCATGGACGGCATAGGCCCCAACGATATCCGCATAAAGGAGTTGCTGGCGCGCTTAAACGACGGCGTAAAGGAAGTTATAATGGCGACCAATCCCGACGTGGAGGGCGAGGCAACGGCAATGTATATAGCGCGGCTTATAAAGCCGCTGGGCATAACGGTAACCCGCCTCGCTCACGGCATACCCGTGGGCGGCGAACTCGAATACACCGATGAGGTAACGCTCTCCCGCGCCCTCATAGAGAGAAAGCAGATTTAAGGATAAGTTATGAATATTTCCGTTTTGGGTTGCGGCCGCTGGGGTTCCTTTATAGCCTGGTACCAGGCAACCGTGTTAAAAAACAAGGTAATATCCTGGGGTCCGGAGGGCGACTACTCCTACCAAGTGTTAAAAAACGAGGGCAAAAACGAGTATGTAACCCTCGATAAATCAATAGAACTCACCTGCGATTTACAGCGCGCCGTAACAGCAAGCGATATAATTATAATCTCTATATCCTCGCAGGGTCTGCGCGGCTTTATGCAGCAGGTAACAAAATATCCCGTGCAAAACAAAACTTTTGTGCTGTGCATGAAGGGCATTGAGGAAGCCACGGGCAAGCGCCTCTCCGAGGTATTGACAGAGAGCGGCATAAAAAAGGAAAACATAGCGGTTTGGGTAGGGCCGGGGCACATTCAGGCGTTCACCAGGGGCATACCCAATTGCATGGTAATAGATAGTTACAGCGACAGCTTAAAACGCTTTATCGCCGACAGCTTCAAATCCAACCTCATAAGGTTTTACTACGGCAACGATATAATAGGCACCGAAATAGGCGCGGCGGCAAAAAACGTCCTGGGCATAGCCGCGGGCGTGCTGGACGGAAGCGGCTACGTCAGCTTAAAGGGCCCCCTTATGGCGCGTGGCGCCTACGAAGTGGGCAAACTCATAAAGGCAATGGGCGGCGATTTTACTTCCGCCTACGGGCTTGCCCATTTGGGCGACTATGAAACCACCCTCTTTTCGGAGTATTCCCACAACCGCAAATACGGCGAGATGATGGCGCACGGCGCCCGCTTTGAAAAACTTGCCGAGGGAGTCATGACGGCAAAGGCAATGAAGGAACTCGGCGATAAATATCACCTCGAACTGCCCATAACCAACGCCGTGTACGAGGCGTGCTTTTTATCCCACGCCTTTGAATCGGGCGACGGGGCGGCAAACTGCATGAAAATAATATTAAAGCTCTTCGAGCGCAGCACCAAGAGCGAATTTTAAAATACTTGATTTAAGGACTTATATGTTAAGAGAAGATTTAAGAAACGTAGCAATAATCGCACACGTAGACCACGGCAAAACCACACTTGTGGACGCAATGTTAAAGCAGAGCCACACCTTCCGCGAAAACCAGGCGGTGGAAGAGCGGGTTATGGACAGCAACGATTTGGAGCGCGAGCGCGGCATAACCATACTTGCAAAAAACACTTCGGTGCATTATAAGGGAGTCAAAATAAACATAGTCGATACGCCGGGGCACGCCGATTTTTCTGGCGAAGTGGAAAGGGTTATGATGATGGTAAACGGCGTCCTTGTTTTGGTTGACGCCGCCGAAGGCCCCATGCCGCAGACCCGCTTCGTCGTGCAAAAGGCGCTCGAAATGGGGCACAGGCTAATAATAGTAGTCAACAAAATCGACCGCCCCGACGCCCGCTTAAACGAGGTTCAGGACGAAATTTTGGAACTTTTACTCGATTTAAACGCCTCCGACGACCAATTTTCCAGCCCCGTGGTTTGGTGTTCGGGCAGGGACGGCACTGCCACTCTGGATTTAAGCAAGCCGGGCACAGACCTCTCGCCCCTGTTCGACACTATTTTGGAGCATATACGCCCCATGGAGGCGGACGTTGAAGGTCCCGCCCAGCTTCTGTGTTCGTCCATAGACTACAACGATTACGTCGGCAGGATAGGCATAGGCAGAATAGAGCGCGGCGTGGTTAAGCAGGGCCAGTCCGTAGTAGTTGCAAACTACAACAATATCCAACAGCGCAACGCGGGCAAAATCGTCAACCTGTATCAAATCGAGGGCTTAAACCGCGTGCCAGTGGAGGAGGCAAAGGCGGGCGACATAGTATGTTTTTCTGGGCTTGAAAAAATAAACATAGGCGATACGGTGTGCGCCCCCGACTGCGTAGAACCGCACAAATTCGTAAAAATCACCGAGCCCACCGTTGAAATGACCTTCTCGGTCAACGATTCCCCGTTTGCGGGCAAGGACGGCAAGTTTGTAACCACCCGCCACCTGCACGACAGGCTCTTCCGCGAGCTTTTAAAGGACGTGTCCCTCCGCGTGGAGGAGACGGGCAGTGCGGACAGCTACCGCGTGTGCGGCAGGGGGGAGATGCA
>CANREJ010000043.1 GCA_947629665.1 uncultured Clostridia bacterium | reverse complement strand
ATATCCTCGCGGCGAAGGTAGTGCGTTCAAAGTGGTCGGAATCGACTGTGCTCGGTGCGGCGTTCCTCGCGGGGCTGAGCTCGGGATATTTCAAAGACGAGGCCGAAATAGCGCTGTTGAGGAGGCGTGCGGGCTTTAAAATTTTCAAGCCCGAAATGTCGGACGAGCGCCGCATAACGCTTCTTGAGGGCTGGGAAAAGGCAATAAATAAATCCCGGCTGTGATTAAAATTTAAGCGTTCGCAAGGGGATATGTGCGGGGCAATCGCCCCCGCCGCATGAAAAACGCAACACGTAACGGGGGATTTTTTAAAAGGCGCATATTATGGGGTGAACGGAGTTTGAAACGATAAGTCCCGCCCGTACAGACGGATATCCGTCTGTACGGGCGGGACATTGGGTTTGCATGATTTTAAAAAGTCTTGCGCTTAATAATCTGTGGATTTATGATATAATGGCGCGCCCGACAGGGCGCGCCATTATATTATAATAAACTGTGGTGGGAACAACGGGACTTGAACCTGTGACCTCTTGCATGTCAAGCAAGCGCTCTAACCAACTGAGCTATGCCCCCGCGTGCGGCAAATCCTACAATGGCATTATAACAGAAAAACTCGGACCATGCAAGCGATTATCACCGACATATTGCAGTTTGCCGACGAAATTGGCCGCGCACGGCGGAAAAACAATTGACAACCGCTCCAAAAAGATATATTATAATAACGGTTTTGAAATTCCGCCGCCGCGGTCGGACGTTATCGGATTTAATTTGACGTTGAACTTGGATTATTGTTGACCTTGGTTTATTGTCGGGCGCGGGATTTTCAAGCGGAAAGCGCGGTAAAAAATTGAAGAGGGGATATGGCTCAGTTGGTAGAGCGATGCGTTCGCAACGCATAGGTCGCCGGTTCGAATCCGACTATCTCCACCATTAGCAACCTAAATCGAATCACTTTCGGTTTAGGTTGCTTTTTTTGTTCGTAATAAATATTACGTAATATTGACAAAATACTTTTTTTATTATATAATACAAGCGTAACGCTTGACCTTGGTTTCTTAATTGCGTTTGCGCTTGACTTACTTTTGCACAGTTCAAACTATAAGCGTAATGCTTAACCTTGGTTTCTTAATTGCGTTTGCGCTTGACTCGCTTTTGCGCAGTTCAAACTTATAAACACACTAAATTCAATATTAATGGGGATATAGCTCAGTTGGTAGAGCGCTTGCGCGAGCCGAAAGGCGACGCTTTGGCGCTTGCCGCCAAAATTACATTCGGCTTGGAGGAGTTCCTACGACAAGCCGCAATGCCATTCCCTTTTTGAAACGTTAAACTTAATATACTTTTTATTTTGGGGATATAGCTCAGTTGGTAGAGCGCTTGCGCGAGCCGAAAGGCGATGCTTTGGCGCTTGCCGCTAAAATTACATTCGGCTTGGAGGAGTTCCTACGACAAGCCGCAATGCCATTCCCTTTTTGAAACGTTAAACTTAATATACTTTTTATTTTGGGGATATAGCTCAGTTGGTAGAGCGCTTGAATGGCATTCAAGAGGTCGCCGGTTCGACCCCGACTATCTCCACCAAAACAGACGGAGGCGATTTTGCCTCCGTCATTTTTTGTGGGAATCGCCTGCGGAAACGGCGAAAAATTATTTATAAAAACATTGCTTTATACTTTGAAATATGCTATACTGATTATGCCGAACGGCTTAAATTGTTATAAATTTTTTAGGGGGAAATACTGTATGGCTGATTGTCCGAAATGTAAAAAGGCTGTGGGCGACGCGAATTTTTGTCCCGAATGCGGAACTAAAATACCCAAAGACTCCGACACGGATTTGGATAAAAAAATCGATGAGTTTTTCGAGGCTCTTGAAAACGCCTCCCAGGAGGATAGGGACGGTTTTTTTAAACTGCTTGAACAGGATTTAAAAAACAACAAGTTACAAAAATAAAGATATATAAATGTTCCATTTGGGGCGGAGGCTTTTGAGCCTCCGCCCCTTTTTGTCGGTTGAACTTTAATGACAATCCCCTCAGTCACCTATCGGTGACAGCTCCCCTTGACTCAAAGGGAACCACGGGGAAAGCCGTGTTATCCAACCCCGAGCAGCCCACGGGGGGGGGACGAGCGCGGAATTTTCAAAACAGCACAGTGCGCTGTTTTGCCGCGCGAGATGAGTGAGCGCATACGTCCCGCGCGAACGGTGCCCGAACACGGCGTTGTCCTTACGCCGTGTGAGAACTCTCGGGTTCCGCCCTCAAAATGACACGTTTTAATTGGCTTTGCAATTATTTTAAATTGCGAAGCAATTTCTATCGTTCTGCCGTTCCCGCTATCGGGCGGAGCCGAGGACGGGCGCGGCCTTTTTGGCGGAAAGGCTGCGGAGGACTAACTTATACAGCTCGAAGGCGGGGATTACCGAAAAGGCAAGCGCAAAAACCGCCAGCCACTGCACCGCGCCCAGCGGCACAAGCCCGAACGCGGAGGACAGGGGAGTTACGCAGAGTATAACGTTTACTACTATGCCCGCCGCAACCGTGGCAATTAAAATTTTGTTTGTAAACATGCCGCGGAACGCCGACCCGGTTTGGGAACGGACGTTAAATGCGTGGAAAAGTTCGGCAAAGGAGAGAGTTAAAAAGGTGATTGTGGTGGCAACCGCGTTGCCGAATAACATTACGGACAGAGCAAACGCGCCCACAGTTATTGCCGTTATGTACGCCCCGCCGAACGCCATGCCCGCAACAGACGTCCTGCAAAATATTGCGTGCCCCGGCCGCTCCGGCGGCATGCGCATTACGTCGCCGCTCTCACGCTCCGTTCCAAGCGCGAGGACGGGAAAGCTGTCCGTTATGAGGTTGAGCCAGAGAAGTTGCGTGGAGAGCAAAAAATCATACTTAAAAAAGAATACGGAAGCTATAAATATCGCCAAAACTTCGGCAAGGTTGGTGGAAATAAAGAACTGTATTGTCTTTTTTATATTTTGGGAAATTCTGCGCCCCTCGCGCACGGCGGTTACTATGGTGGCGAAATTGTTGTCCGTTATTACCATGTCGGCGGCGCTTTTGGTTACGTCCGTGCCGCTTCCCATGGCTATGCCTATATCTGCGCTCTTTATGCCGGGAGCGTCGTTTACGCCGTCGCCCGTCATTGCAACCACACCGCCGTATTTTTTAAGGCACTTGACTATTATATTTTTGTGCTTGGGCGAAACGCGCGCAAACACGCTTGCGCCGAGTATGCGCTTTTCCCGTTCCAAGCCCCGCAACGTATCCAGCTCCCCGCCCGTTACAACTTCCTCTTCGCCCTGCGCTATGTTTAAAGTTTTTGCCACGGACAGCGCGGTGCGGACGTGGTCGCCCGTGATCATTACCGTTTTTATGCCCGCGGTGCGGCACTCCTCAACCGCTTCCGCCACGCCGCGCTTTAAGCCGTCGTACATGCCCGCCAGGCCTATGAATATCAAACCGCTCTCTTCAAGCCCGCCGGAAAGCGGCTTGTACGCAAACGCGAGCACGCGCAGAGCGTTTTGGGACATGGCGTCGTTTTGCCCTAAAATTTGCGCGCGGTCCCCATCGGTCATCTCCCTCACGCCCGAAAAACTCAACACGTACGCGCAGTTTTTAATTAAAAAGTCGGGTGCGCCCTTGGTGAACTGAAATTTTTGCCCTGAGGATTCCGCCGCCACGGACATCATTTTGCGTTCGGAGGAGAAGGGAAGTTCGGCGGTTTTTATAAACTCTTCCTTAAAATCCCTGCTGTCGGCGTAGTTTAAAAGCGCGATTTCCGTGGGGTCGCCCATATAGTTTCCGCGCCCGCCCTTTACCGTTACGCAGGCGCGCATACAGCCCAGAAGTTTGTTTTCCGCTTCCGCCGTCTGCGCGGGGAGCCACACGTCGGTTACTTTAAGCCTGTTCTGGGTGAGCGTGCCCGTTTTATCCGTGCAGATTACCGTACAACTGCCCAAAGTTTCAACCGATTTGAGCTTTTTTATTACCACGTTGCGCGAAGCCATTTTTTGCACGCCCATGGACATAATTATCGTTACCACTGCGGGCAGGCCTTCGGGAATGGCCGCAACCGCCAGCGCAACCGCCGTTATAAAGTTTTTTAAAATGCCGCCACCGCGCACCGCCACGCCTATTATGAATACGAGCGCGGTAACCGCCAAAACCAAACACGTTATCACTTTTCCGAGCTTATTCAAGCTCTTTTCAAGCGGGGTGGGCTCGGCCTTTTCGCCGCTCAACATGGCGGCGATTTTGCCCATTTCGGTGTCCATTCCCACCGCCGTTACAACTGCCGTGCAATTGCCGCCCACAACCGACGAGGAGCCGAAGAGCGTGTTGGTCATTTCGCCGAGCGCCGCCCTGTTGCCGTGTATTCTGCCCGCGCTTTTTTCCACGCTTACGCTCTCGCCCGTGAGCGCGGATTCGTCGCACTTTAAGCCGTGTTCCTCTATTATCCTGCAATCTGCGGGCACTACGTTGCCCTCCTCCAAAAGCACTATGTCGCCCACAGTTAAATCTCCGCAGGGGATTACCTTTTCGGCGCCCCCGCGCCTTACGCGGCAGGTGTTTGCCGAGAGCTTTTTTAAATTTTCTATGGCCTTATCCGCGCGGTACTGCTGCACGGTGCCCACGGTGGCGTTCAAAAGTATTATGGCGAGGATTATCACCGCGTCGGTGAGGTTGCCGTCCTTGGTTACTATTGCAACCATGCCCGATATTGCCGCCGCAACTATTAACAGCACGGTCATAAAATCGGTGAACTGCAACAAAAAAATACGGCAAACGCCGTTCTTTTTGCCGCTTTCTATAACGTTTTTTCCGTAAGTTTTGAGGCGCGATGCGCTCTCCTCTTCGCTGAGCCCCGACCGCTGTGTTTTAAGTTTTTTGAGAGCGGCGTCAACTTCCTCAAAACAAAAATTCTGCATACTCTACCTCTTTTTAGTAAAGTATGCAGGTTTGTCCTTTAATATGATTTTATTTTTGGCGGCGATTACTCGGCGAGTTCGGGATATTTTTTGCACAAAAGTTCAAACACGAGCTTTGCGCTTGCCTCTGCGCCGAAGTTTTGCCGCTGCGCTTCCGCCGCCTTTTTGTACGGCTCCATGAGACGGGGGCTGTTTATGAACTCTTCCAGCTTTTCCACAACTTTTTCGGGCTTGAATATCTTAATGGCGTTGCCCACGTAATCGATATAGTACTTGCCTATCTTTTCCTCTATGGTGGTTGCGTATTTTGTTATTATGAGCGGCAGACCGAAAAAGCACACTTCGGCGCACATGTTTGCGCCGCTCTTGCCGCAGAAAACATCCGCCGCCGCCAAAACCTGCAACATGTTGTCTATCATTCCCATCGGCGCAAAGTGCGTTTGCCCCTTGGACTGCACCGTTAAAAATTTTTTATACAGCTCCTCATTCCTGCCGCACACGGGCACAAGGTTTACGGGGAGGTCGCGTTCCAGAATTATTTTGCAGATCTCCTCCATCTTGCCTATGCCGTAGCCGCCTTCCGCCAAAACCACGGTGAATTTATCGGGATCGAGCCCCAACTCCCGGCGCAGGGCCCGTTTATCCGCCGGAACGCCGTAGGCCTCCTCCCTTATCAAAAAGGGCACCTCTTTAAGATTGCTTTCATTGAAGCGTATCGGGTGCTGTTTGAGCGCCTTGTTGTAGCCTGTGGGTGTGGATACCATTACTATATCCGCGGCGTAACTGAACAGCGGGTTTATATCCGTATCGGGGCAGTACATTGCGGTGAGCGGCTTGCACTTGCACTTTCTTGCGTAATAGTTGGTTGCCCAATGTGTGCTGAACACAAGGTCGGGCGCGTACTTATCCATAAGCGCATACCCCGGCTTGCGGGAACCCAACCGCAAAAAGGTCATGGTTGCCCAGGTGGCTAAATGTATACGCCAGAATTCCATATTTATTGTTGAAAAAAAGCCGTAGGACGTGTGTCTGTTTTGGGTTTGGACAAACGTGCAGAGCCGTTCGCCGAAAATTTTAAGATTTTTGTTGTCTGTTTCGGTGAAGAAGTTGCAGCGGACTACCTCTACCTTGTCGCCATAGAGCCTTTCAAACTCGTCAGCTATGCTTTTCATCGGAACTATATGCCCCAGACCGGCTTCCGTAAAAGGAAACAATACTCTCGGTTTTGCCATATAATGCTCCTAAATTAATATAATCATATTATACAACAATCTGTTGGATAAGTCAAGAAAAAGGGCGCACACGCGCCCCTTAAAATTAATCTTCGTTGAAGTTGTGCTCTTCCTCTTCGCCGTCGGGGTCGGGGAACTGCGATTTATCGTATGCTATGCCGTGCTTGTCGTAATAATCCTTTATTGCCGCGCGGATAGCCTCCTCGGCGAGGACGGAACAGTGCATCTTGTGGGCGGGCAGGCCGTCCAGCGCCTCCGCAACCGCCTTGTTGGTTAGCTCCAACGCCTGCGAGAGGGGCTTGCCCTTTATCATCTCGGTGGCCATGGAGGACGAGGCTATCGCACTGCCGCAACCGAACGTGTTGAACTTTACGTCAACTATTATATCGTTTTCTATCTTCAAATATATCTTCATTATATCGCCGCACTTGGCGTTGCCCACCTCGCCTATGCCGTCGGCGTCGTCAATCTTTCCTACGTTGCGGGGATTTGTGAAGTGATCCATAACTTTTTCGCTGTAAAGCGCCATACATGTACTCCTTTTTATATCCGTATTTTAAATTAAGTGTTTGCGTATGCCCTTTTCAAGGTCCTCCCACACGGGGGATATGCTCCTTAAATACTCCACTACTTTGGGGACTTCGGCAATTATATACTTTACGTCCTCCTCCGTGTTTGCCTCCGAAAGGGTGAGCCGCAGGGAGCCGTGCGCAACTTCGTGCGGGAGGCCGAGCGCCAAAAGCACGTGGGAAGGGTCGAGAGAGCCAGACGTGCATGCCGAACCCGACGACGCGCAGATTCCCTTTGCGTCCAAAAGCAGTAAAAGGCTCTCCCCTTCGATGCCCTCAAAGCACATATTCACGTTGCCTGGGAGCCGCTTTGCCCTGTCGCCGTTGAGGCGGGAATGAGGGATTTTTAAAAGCCCGTCAATGAGCATTTCGCGCAGACGTGTTAAGTTTTTTGCATTTTTATCGAGATTTTGGCAGGCCTCTTCCATTGCCGCGGCCATGCCCGCAACGCCCGCCAGATTTTCGGTGCCGGCGCGCTTGCCGCGCTCCTGTGCGCCGCCCTCTATAAAAGTCAAAAGGGGCAAACCGCGCTTGCAGTAGAGCGCGCCCACGCCCTTGGGACCGTGGAATTTATGCCCCGAAAGCGAGAGCATATCTATATTTTGGGCCTTTACGTCCACGGGTATGTGCCCCACGGCCTGCACCGCGTCGGTGTGGAATGTAACCTTTGCCTCGCGGCAGACTTGGCCGATTTCGGCGATGGGCTGAATTGTGCCTACCTCGTTATTGGCGAACATTACCGTAACGAGAGCGGTGTCGGGGCGGATAGCCGCCTTTACTTCCTCCGCCGTTACAAGCCCGTTGGAGTGGACGTCGAGATAGGTTACTTCAAAGCCCTCGGCTTCGAGTTTTTTCAGGGTGTGCAACACTGCGTGGTGTTCAAACGCGGTGGATATGATATGTTTTTTGCCCTTTTTTGCGCCCAGCAGAGCCGCCGAACGGATACACTGGTTGTCCGCCTCGCTTCCGCCCGAAGTGAAATATATTTCCCTCGGCTCGCAGTTTAAACACTTTGCGATTTTTTCGCGGGCGGCGTCGAGCGCTTCCTTGGCAACCTGCCCCACCGTGTGCAAAGACGACGGGTTGCCGTAAATCTCCTTAAAATAGGGCGTCATTGCCGCTATGGCTTTATCGCTCATCGCGGTGGTTGCCGCGTTGTCTACATAGATTGTTCTTGCCAAAATATTATCCCTTCAATTAAGTATGTATATATTATATTTTTAAATTCCTATAATGTCAATAGGAATTACGCGATATTTTAAAATTTTAATTACACGAGGTCGGAAAGTTTTTTGGAGGTGAGGAAATTCATTATCACCTCGTCCAGCTCCTTAAAAAGGGGCAATGTGGCGCACGTGCCTGCGTTTTGGCAGGGTGCTGAGCCCGCTTCGAGGCAGCTGACGGGGGCAAGAGTGCCTTCGCCGGACAATAAAATTTCGGCGGCGGAGTAGTCCGTGGCGGGACGGGCGAGCTTATAGCCGCCGCTCTTGCCGCGCGCGGAGACGACAAGCCCTGCGGCCGAAAGCTGTTTTGCCGAGGCTTCCAGATATTTTAAACTCTCGTTTTGGCGGGCGGCTATATCGGCGAGAGAAATAAAGCCCTCGCCCTCGTGCCGTGCCAAGTCTACCATTACTTTCAGGGCGTTCCTGCCCTTTGTTGTTATCATCATAAAAAATACTCCTTCACGAAATTCTCGTGTGGTTGCGCACACTCGAATTTTTGTGAAATTTTTTACCCGCCGTAAGCAATCATCCGCTCAATACACCTCACCGCCGCAACCCTTGTCTCTTCGTTCAGCTCTATTTCCTCGCCGAAGTCGCCCGTAATACAGCCGTAAACTTCGGGCAGGGTGGTGAGCTTCATGTTGTGGCAGACCATGTCCTTGGAGAGCGGATAGAACTTCTTTTGCGGGTGCTTATATTGCAAATGCTGGACTATGGAATTTTCGGTGCCGATGATAAATTCCTTTGCGGTAGACTTTTCGGCATAGTCCATTATTCCCGAAGTGGAGCCGACGTAATCGGCAAACGCAACCACCTCCGGCCGGCACTCCGGATGAACCAAAAACAGGGCGTTGGGGTGAAGTTTTTTTGCAACCAGCACGTCGCTCTTTTCCATTCGCGCATGGGTGGGACAGCCGCCCGAAAGGAGCTTGAAGTTCTTTTCGGGAAGATGGTTCTTTATATATGTGCCCAAATTTATGTCGGGAATGAAAAGTATGTTCTTTTCGGGAATGGCACGGCAGATTTTAAGCGCGCTTGAACTTGTAACGCAGTAATCGGCAATGGTTTTAAGCTCCGCAGTGGTGTTTATGTACGCCACAACGGCGTAGTCCGGGTACATTTTTTTGACCTCGGCTATCACCTCTCTATCCATCTGCTCCGCCATCGGACAGCCCGCAAGCGGGTTGGATAAAATCACCTTTTTCTGCGGCGAGAGCATTTTGACCGTCTCCGCCATGAAACGCACGCCGCACATTAAAATCGTAGACTGCGGGGCGGTCTTTGCCTTTACGGCAAGGGCGTAGCTGTCGCCTACGAAATCGGCAACCTCGCACACCTCCTGGGACATATAACTGTGCGCCAAAATGCACACGTCCCGCTCCTCTTTGAGCCGCAAAATTTCGGCTTGCAAATCTTTTATCATACTAATACCTATTGATTATGTAGGAATTATACTACTTTATTTTACAAAGGTCAAGCAAGCGTAACGCTTGACCTGAGTTTCTTAATAACTTTTTTAGTGGACGAGCGATAACGCCCGTCAAGCAAGCGTAACGCTTGACCTGGGTTTCTTAATAACTTTTTTAGTGGACGAGCGATAGCACCCGTCAAGCAAGCGTAACACTTGACCTGGGTTCTTAATAACTTTTTTAGAAGGACGACGGTTGCGCAGGTCAAGCGGCGGGTCGCCGCTGCCGGGTTTCTTAATTGCGGTAGCGATTGACGAAGAAGCACACTAATTCGTTTTAGCAAATTCGTCGTTTGTTTAGATACGGTTTTATGTCATAAGATATCTAATCGAAAAATTCAGGGAGATGTGCTATTTCACATATCCCAAAATCATTATTTACTTTTGTTATTGTTACTTCAAATTTTCCACTTTGAATATGCTCATGAGTATTTAAAATTAATTTGTAGCCGTTTATATGTGAAACAAGGTTTGATTCTTCGTCCATAAAAAATGTTTCTAATAAATCATATTGACATACGGGAATATTTTTAAGGTTTGCAGGAATCTCAAACATATTGTCTAAATTTCCAGCACGTTTTTTTGCTTGTTCAAAGCGCTTATTAGTTTGATCAGAATATTTTGACTGAAAAACAACACGAATGGCTTGCGAAACTTCGCAAGATTCTGAACAAATCAACCTAACAATATCATCAATCATAGCACGTGTGTTAGCCGATTTACACATTTCAATTAATAGCCTATAAATCGGCTTGCGAGAATCAGCTTCAATAAATTCCACCAACGGAATGGATGCAACAACATGTCCAGGTAATGAAGGAAATCGTTTAAGTAAATTCTTTCCGTAATTTGTTAGCCATAACTTTTGTCTAAATATTTTTTCTAATATTTTATAAGCATCACTACCTTTCAATAAATCATTTTTTCTGACTGTGTAATACGCATCTTGACGACAATATCTGTATGTCGGGTCAAGTTCTGGTGTGTCCATGATTATATCGCCATGAATTGGTAACCCTTCAATTGTTATGTCCCATTTGTTTTCTATAAATTTATTTAATGGATTGTCTCGTTTCGATGAATTACAACTTCTACATGCCGTCATATAATTTATTATATTATCAACACCTCCTTTACTAACAGCAACTATATGTTCTATTGTAAGCTGGGATTGTTCAAATTTTTTCAAGCAATACTGACATGTATAATTGTCTCTTTCATATACAGTTTTTCTTACAACTTGATCTATTGTATGCCGCCCTCTTTGAGGACGAGAAATAAACCTAGGAGTATATTCCATATTATTTCCCTCTCTTTCATATTTTTATCAATTATACCATGCAGTCACATTTTTTACAATATATTAAAAAGATAAAATCAAATGTGTGTTTTATTGCAGTTTAAGAAGTTTACAAATAAGTGAAGATTTTAATAGGAAATGTTTTACTTTATGAAAAAAGAAGATATGATTCAAATAAATCCCGCTCAAATCACAGAAGAAAACACCCATCGTTATTTAGAATTTTATGAAACTATTTCAGAAACGATAAAAGAAACTTACCGCTGTTTATTTTATTTGGAAGGGCTTGAACAACATTTTGGCGCTTACAAATGTTCGGGTGATGATTTTGAAATTTTGATAAAGGATATAATCAAATTATTAAAGCAAAAGGTTTGTCTCAATATTCATAAATTAATTTTTGATGACGGTACGAAAGTTTTAACAATTTATAAAATGCAATATTACATCAGAAGCACTTTAAAGACTGATATTAACGAGCGCACTATTAAAGTAGAAACCAAATTAAGAAATTCAATTATGAATATGCGCAAAAATTTTATAGGTCATAATTTGCAAACAGATAATGATTGTTCCGTTGAAATGAAAGATTTGAAACCATTGCTTGATAAAATATATGACTTCTTTCAAAAACTATGGATAAAAAATTTTGTTAATGACAGCATATTCATTGCTGACGGATATTTTGATTTTTTAAAAAATTATTGTATAAAAGCTGTAAAAAAATCATTTATGGCTATAAAGTCTTAATCTTCGCCAACTAAAACAGGTTAGACTTCTTATACTGTCCATTCGCAGCTATTCAATCAACAATGTACAATAATGAAAACGGTTCCCACAAAAATTAAATTTAAATAGCAAAATAAAACAGCCCAAATCGGGCTGTTTTATTTTTATGTGATTCGGTTGTTTTTTAAAATATTTTTAACAATATTGGGGGGGGCAACGTGACGTTGCATCCAAGTTTCTTAATTGCCGTACTTCAAACTTGAAATAATCCCCTCCCATCACCCGCTACGCGGGAGCTGTCTCACACGGCGTAAGGACAACGCCGTGTTCGGGCACCGTGCGCGCCTTGCACTATGCGCGCACTCATCTCGCTCGGCACGCACAGCGCACTGTGCTGTGCTATGAAATGCCTCACTCGTCCCCCCGTGGGGAAGAAGCCACGGAAATAGTCGCCCTTACGAAGTCAGCAACGGGTTAGAAACAAGCAGAACGCGTAAATCTTTTTAAATAATTTACGGCGCAAGCAGGGTTTCCCTGCGCCAGCGCGCCCCAATTTGCGAACCCTTTCGCCTCGGCGGGGTGAATGCCCGCGATTATATTATATGTGCGCACTTAAAATCGCGGGCAGAGGGACGAGCGCGGAATTTTCAAAACAGCACAGTGCGCTGTTTTGCCGCGCGAGATGAGCGAGCGCATTCGTCCCCGCGCGAACGATGACCGAACACGGTGTTGCCCTTACACCGTGTGAGAAGCAGAGCCCTCAAAATCACGAAAAATTTTGCGCCTTATTATCTGAAATATTTATAATAATGTGCGCAAAGCGTCGCTTCGCTCGCGTGAGGGCGCGCAACCGCACGAAAATTTTTGTGAACTACCCTTTATAGGGCGGGATTTGGGGCACATGCGAATTATCATTCTTAGCCTTCGTGTGCCTCGTCTTTATTGTGCGGCGTATATTCTTTTCGGCTTTCTTTTCTTCGGGAGTGCTCTCAACATAGGGCACCTCGAATATGGCCGCCTCAAAGGGCCGCAAATCGAAGGTGAGTTTGTAGGGTCTGCCGTCGCAGAGTTCCTCCCTTGCCTCGATTTCCAGCGGGTTGCCGTCGGGATAGGTTGTAAATATCCGCTTATATGTGCCCGCAAGCGGCGCGCCTACACCCATATCCCATCTTTCGACGGGCGCAAAATTTATGACGAATATCAGCGCGTTGTTATAATTCCACGGGTTACGCCTTATGAACGTGAAGATATTGCGGTTAAAGTCGCCCGAATTTATCCACTCGAAGGTCTTGGGACCGCCGCAGTCGTTATATAAAACGGGGCGTTCGCGGTAGATATGCAAAAGGGTGCGGTAGCAGTTCATCACGTCGCGGTGCCCCTCGTCGTCGGCGAGATACCAATCCAACCCCGTGCGGAAGTTCCACTCGTTTATCTGCGCGAAATCCTGGCCCATGAACAGCAATTTTTTGCCGGGGTGCCCCATCATCATGGTGTAGAGCGCCTTTAAACTGCCCAGCTTGTCCATCTTGTTGCCGGGGAATTTATTGTACATACTGCCCTTGCCGTACACAACCTCGTCGTGGGACAAAACCAGCATATAATTTTCATTAAAAATATATTCAAACGTGTGCGTCAACAGCCAATGGTGATAGGGGCGGAATATGGGGTCTTTTTTGATATATGTCAACGTGTCGTTCATCCAGCCCATGTTCCACTTTAAACCGAAGCCGAAGCCGCCCTGCGCCGCGGGCTTGGTTACGCCCTCTATTATGGAGCTGTCCTCGGCGATGAGGAAGGCGTCGGTGCGCCGGCGCATTATGCTGTTTAAATGGCGGAAGAACTCGAAGCTCTCCAAATTTTCGTTGCCGCCGTATATATTCGGCCGCCACTGCTCCCTGCCGAAACTATTGTAGAACATGGCCGCAACGGCGTCCACGCGGAGGGCGTCGATATGGTATTTGTCTATCCAGAAGAACGCCGAGGCCATGAGGAAGTTGCTGACCTCCTTCTTGCCCAAATCGAACGCCTTGGTGCCCCATTCGGGATATTCGGCGCGCAGGGGGTCGCCGTACTCATATAGCGGCGTGCCGTCGAAATTGGCAAGCCCGAAGTCGTCCTTGGGGAAGTGCGCGGGCACCCAATCCAAAATTACGCCTATGCCGCACTTGTGCATG
>CANREJ010000042.1 GCA_947629665.1 uncultured Clostridia bacterium | reverse complement strand
AAGGAGAATTGAACGATAGAGAATTACAAAAAGTTTTAAACGCAATAAAGTACATACCCGAAGATGGGCGCGACGAAGTAACTCAAATTATATTGAAAGCGGCGTCGGAAAGCATAACGCTTGAAAGGCTCAAAACGCTCACTTCAAGGGAAGAAAGGAAAGCCGATAAGGAATACGGGGCAAACGGATTTATCAAATTTACAAAAAAGGAGATAGATTATATGCCCGATTATTTAAAGAAGTTATTTATAGTCAACGACCAAATAGTTACATACCGCTTTATAAACGGACTGTATCAAGCGAGATTCCGTCGTGACGGCTACAATATTGAGGTCGCATCCAAAAACTTCGATATAATGAAGCAAAAATTTTTGGAAAAACTGCTGACAGCAGAGAGGAGTAAACATAACGCAACGTTTCCGCTGTTTGGAAATGTTACGCAGGAGTGGCTAAACGTAAAAAAGCAAACAGTTAAGCAATCGTCTTACGAAAGTTATGCTCAGTTGGTCAACACCTATCTGTTGCCGCAATTCGGAAATCATCATGTCAACGAAATAACCAGAAAGCAAATTCAGGATTTTTTGTTCGCCCTTGTGGACGACGGAAAGAATCGAACGGCGCAAAAGCTCTACACAATGCTGAAAGCAATATTTGCGGTTGCCTGCGAGGACTACGGAATTAAGTCGCCTATGTCAAAGGTGACATTGCCCCACTATGAAATAAAGAAGGGCAAAGCGTTTACCAAAACCGACGAAAAGACTATAATCGAATTTTGCAGAGCCAATCCGCAATATGCAGGTAATTCCGCAATTTTGGTGTTGCTTTACACCGGTATGCGCGTAGGCGAGCTGGCGACTATGACTTGCGACGATAAATTCATATATTGCAAGTCCGAGAAAACGCGAAAAGGCTATGCGGAGGTAATAAGAAAAATTCCCATTTCACCGATGTTGCGTGAGGTTATGCCGCTGATTGATATTGAAAAGGCAAGGACGACCAGCCGACATACCGTAAGGGACGCGGTTAAAAGAATTTTTCCGGAAAGACATACGCACGAACTGCGATACACTTTCATCACAAGAGCGAAAGAGTGCGGCTGTAATCCAGAACTCGTGATGGCGTGGGTAGGACACGAATACGACGCCGATGTTAAGACGTCAAAGGTTGACAGGGGTTATACAGACTACTCGCAAGAGTATGTATTGCAAGAGATTAACAAAATAGACTACAAACTGTAAGCTACTCACAAAAACACCGATTTTGGGCAGAAAAGAGGTGAAAATCACTTCCCAATTACTTCCCAAAGATAACAAATCGGGGGAAATTTTGTGAATTTCCCCCGATTTTAAGGTGATGGTGCTGACAACAGGACTTGAACCTGCACCCTTGCGGACAGGATTCTAAGTCCTGCGCGTCTGCCAATTCCGCCATGTCAGCATAAAAATGTTAAGTTTTCAGATTTGTTGTGAATTTAAATGTTAATTTCTTTCCGTCAAAAATTCTAAGTCCTGCGCGTCTGCCAATTTCGCCATATCCGCATAAAAATCCCAATACGTGTTGAGTTTTTCAAGTGTACTTATCTTCACTTGCCTATATATTGTATTAAATATAAATAAAAATGTCAACCGCAAAAATGAAATTTAGATGAAATCCCTTTTAAATGCGCAAGTTTTATGATAATATAATTGTGAAAAAAATTTATAGGTGCATATATGGGCTATATTTCACTTGAAAACGTGTGCAAGCAATACAAAGTGGGGGATGTGTGCGTAAACGCCCTCAGCGACGTTTCGTTTGAGCTGGAAAACGGCGAGTTTGCCGTTGTTTTGGGCAGTTCGGGCGCGGGCAAGACCACCCTTTTAAATCTTTTGGGCGGCATGGACGGCGCAACCTCCGGCAAAATAGTTTTAGACGGCAAGGAAGTTACCGCCCTGGACAAGCGCGGGCTCACCGAGTACCGCCGCAACGACGTGGGGTTTGTGTTCCAGTTTTATAATTTAATGCCCAATTTGACCGCGCTGGAAAACGTTGAAATAGCCGTTGAAATATGCAAAAACCACCTGGACCCCAGGGAAATTTTGACGGCCGTTGGCCTTGAAGACAGGTTAAACAACTTCCCCGCGCAACTTTCGGGCGGGGAGCAGCAGCGCGTTTCCATAGCCCGCGCCATTGCCAAAAACCCCAAGCTGTTGCTCTGCGACGAGCCCACGGGCGCGCTGGACTACGAAACGGGCAAAAAAATCCTCAAACTCCTGTTCGATTCCGCCAAATCCCGCAACAAACCGGTTATAACCGTAACGCACAACCAGGCTTTAAAATATATGGCCGATAAAATTATCCACATTAAGAACGGCAGAATAGAAAACATAGAAAAGAACACCCCCGTGCCCATTGAACAAATAGAGTGGTGAAAATATGAAAACGTATTTAAAAACGCTGGTACGCACGTTCAAAAAACACATAACGCGCCTCGTTTCCATAATTTTTATCGTGCTCGTTGCCGTGGGCTTTTCTTCTGGGATAGGCCTTGCCGCCGACACAATAGGTTATTCCCTTACCGACTACTATAAATCCTCGAACGTGTGCGATTTTATAGTAAAATCCACCGCGCAGAGCGGCTTTTCCGCCGACGATATATCCGCAATAGAGAGCATTTGCGCAGATGCGCAGGTGCAGACGTTGTCAACTATTGACGCAAAGCTGGAAATTGCGGGCGAAGAGCGGCTCATGCGGCTGTATTTTTTGGATTTTGACGACTGGAAGATAAACACCTTGGGCGAAAGCGGCCTGATTGGGGGCGAACTGCCGCAGGGCGCGGGCTATGCCCTTTCGGAAAACGCCGACAAGCGCATTAAAGCAATCCCCGAAGGCGAAAAAATAACGCTGGACTTCGCAAAAATTTTGGAGAGTTCTGCC
Source organism: uncultured Clostridia bacterium (assembly GCA_947629665.1). Classification (GTDB taxonomy): domain Bacteria; phylum Bacillota; class Clostridia; order Christensenellales; family Borkfalkiaceae; genus Coproplasma. The sequence goes on along the minus strand of CANREJ010000042.1, from coordinate 11,509 downwards.
GCTCTTAACGGCGAAGAACTGCCCGAAATGTACAAAAGTTTTTTGGCGGGTTTGGATAAGCCTGAGGTGGAAATAAGCGGCGTTGTAAATTCTCCCCTGTCTTTCGGCACGGACGGCGAGCCCGCGGCCATAAAGGAAAACGAGAACAAGGGTACGCCCGACACAACAAACGCCATCAACGAGCTTGTTTCGGTGGAGGGCATACTCTATATTTCCGCCGACGTGATTCCAAGCGTGTTCAACATGAAAGTTTTGGGCACCACCGACGTGTGGGTTGCAATGGAAAACCGCGAGCTGTTTTCCGACTTTGACAAGGCGTACAAAAGTAAAATTGAGGAGCAAAAACTCAACATACTCTCGCATTTTACGGCGGACGGCGAGGAAACCGCAAAGGTTTTGACGCTGTACGACAACTATTCGTTTTACGCGCTTCACTCCTACGGCAACAAGGTGGAGCTTATAGGCTACGTGCTTATGGCGGCGTTTTTGTGCGTAACCGCGCTTGTAACCCTTTCCACCATGACAAGGCTTTTAGACGAGGAGCGCGCAGAAATTGCCTGCCTCAAAACGTTGGGGTATTCGTCCTTTAAAATAATTTTCAAATACCTATTATTTGCGGCAATCGCCACGGGCATAGGCGGCGTGGGCGCATACTTTGTGGGCGTGGGGCTGTCCTCGCTTGTGTATTGGGTGTTCGGGTATTCCTTCGATATGCCGCCCATGTCCCCCCACATAGCCGTTATATTTTTCCTTATTACGTTTGCCGTTATAGTGGTAATAACGCTCTTTGCCACGTTCATGGCGGGGATTAAGCTCACGGGGGAGAAGCCCGCCGAGCTCTTGCGCCCCAGGGCTCCCAAGCCGGGCAGAAAAGTGATTATAGAAAAAATCCCCGTACTTTGGAACAGGCTTTCCTTTAAGTATAAATCGACCGTGCGCAACGTTTTAAGGTTTAAGAGCAGATTTATAATGATAGTGGTTGCAATCGCCATATCCATGGGTCTGGTCATGGCGGGGCTTACGCTATTGGATATATGCCTGTTGCGCGGGGCATATTCCGTATCCATACTATTAATTGCGATTGTGGTTATAATTTTTGCGGGGCTTTTAACGGCAGTGGTCATATATACTTTGACCAACATAAACATAAGCGAGCGCAACCGCGAACTTGCCACGTTAAAGGTTTTGGGATACCACGAAGGCGAAGTGGCGGGGTACATCTACCGCGAAATTTACATAGACACCGCAATAGGCATAATAGTGGGCTATCCCGTCGCTGCGCTCATAATGTACTTTTTGTTTGCGATAATGAACGCGGGCACGTATGCAACCTTCATGTGGGGAGTTGCGCCCTTTGTGGTTTTGGGATTTACCGCAATAGTAACGCTCCTGTTGCGGAGGAGGATTGTGAGGATTGATATGAACGAGAGCTTGAAAGCCATAGAATAGGCTCCCGCCAAGCGGATTATAAGCGTCGCATAGCTGTGTCAAGCTCCGTGCCGCCTCAGTTGTGTACGTCTCTGTACACGCCTTTCATCGGTACTCGCTTTCCTTGCTCTGCTCGCTTCTAACCGCTTGCAGACTCCGTAATTACAAAATTACTTCGTAATTACAAATTACTCCGTAATAACGGCTTCCGCAATTTGCTCCCGCAATTTTTTAAATGTGTACCGAGCCGTGGCTTGATAACACGGCAATACAAAAATTGTTTGGATTGCCATAAAAAAACAGTGTGCGCGCTCTTGAAAAATAAGTTCACATATGTTATAATTTTAAACACAAACCATGGGGGTTAAAGATGAAACAACAGAGCGTAGTAACAGAACTGAGAAAAAAGATATTCACCGAAGTTGCTCGCGTGGCATACGAGTCGGTACACGTTGCCACCGATTTGGAAGAGATACCCTATTTAATCACTCCCGACGAAGTTCCCCGCTACCGCGAGAGTATCTACCGTGAGCGGCAGATAGCTGCCGAGCGCGTGCGCCTTGCAATGGGGCTTTCCCTTCGTCCCGCAAACAAGCCCGTAAACATAACGTCGGGCATATCGCGCAGTACCATTGCCGATAAATATTACGAGCCGCCGCTCATGCAGGTAATTCCCTCCGCGTGCGACAAGTGCCCCGACAACGAGTACTTTGTAACCGACCAGTGCCGCGGCTGTGTGGCGCGTTCCTGCGTTAAAAACTGCCCCAAGGGCGCAGTATCGATAGTAAACGGCAAGTCCTATATAGACCAGTCCAAGTGCGTAAAGTGCGGAAAGTGCAAGGCAAGTTGCCCCTACGACGCAATTGCCCACCGCACCCGCCCGTGCGCGAGCGCATGCGGCATAAACGCCATATCCACCGACGAGTACGGCAGGGCGCACATAAACAACGACAAGTGCGTTGCGTGCGGGCAGTGCATGTCGGCGTGCCCGTTTGGGGCGATTGCCGATAAATCGCAGATATTCCAGCTCATTCAGGCAATAAAGCAGGGCGACGAGGTTGTTGCCGCCGTTGCTCCCGCAATAATAGGCCAATTCGGCCCCAAGGTAACCCCCGGCAAAATGAAATCGGCGTTTTTGGCGCTGGGCTTTAAGGAAGTGTACGAAGTTGCGGTAGGCGCGGACGTAGGCTGTATATCCGAGGCGCACCACTATGTAAACGAAGTTAAAACGGGCAAATTGCCCTTCCTTTTCACAAGCTGTTGCCCCGCGTGGGCGTCGCTTGTAAAAACGCAGTTCCCCGACCTTGCAAGCGAAGTTTCGGAGGAATTGACGCCCATGGTAGCCACGGCGCGCTCCATAAAGGTCAACCGCCCCAACGCAAGGGTAGTGTTTATAGGCCCGTGCGCCGCCAAGAAGTTGGAGGCCTCCCGCACCGAGGTTAAAAGCCATGTGGACTTTGTGCTCACCTTTGAGGAGCTGGCGGGAATGTTTGCCGCAAAGAACCTCAATTTGGAGGAGCTTGAAGATTTGCCCATCAACTTCGAGGCAACGGGCGCAGGCAGGGGCTACGCATGTTCGGGCGGCGTTTCGCAGGCGATTGAGAAGTGCATAAACGAGTATTACCCCGGCACGGAAGTAAAAATTGCCCACGCCGAGGGGCTTGCCGACTGCCGCAAGGCGTTAATGCTTGCCAAGGCGGGCAAATATAACGGATATATGATAGAGGGCATGGGTTGCCCCGGCGGCTGTGTTGCGGGCGTGGGCACGATAATCCCTCCCGAACGCGCAAAAGCGGCCGTCGACCAGATGGTTAAAAGCAGCGATAAATCAATCCCCTCCAAGGATTTGGAGGATCTGGCGGCAATCCTCACCAAGATGGATTAAAAAACGAACGGCGGCAATTCTGCCGCCGTTCTTATGATTTTTAAGTTTATTCAAACAAAAACCCGAAGTTTTCCCCGCCCGCTATTTTATAAATTCCGCTCTCGCCCTCAACGGCGAATATGTCCGCGGAGTATATGATAAGGTTTACCGCCGCACTCTCCAAACGGTATGCGGGCGCGCCGTAAATTCCGTCATAGGCGACAAATTCAAACTTGCCGAGCCCCGTGTATTCGCCTATTTTTTCACCGGCGGAACCGTAAATCGTGTAGCTCTCGAATACGGGATTGTCCTCCGTTGTAAACGCGTGCAACGACAGCTCTGCATTTTCAAAAGTACAGCCGCCATTAAAGCGGTAGTACGCGTCGCCTACCTGCACAAAGCCGTTGGTTATCTTTACGGAATATATCCTGTCTGCGGTGTAAAAATCGTACTGCACATATCCGCCGCCGGTATATTCCTCCCTGCCGCTCACAGGCGTCAAAGGCGAGGAAAGAAGGGCGTAAGCGTTTTCTATGTCCCCCTCGTCGGTGGAATAATCTATATCCTTTAAAGAGCCGGGCGCAACGCCTATATAACCCAACTCGCGGCGCACCTTCACAATATCGTCCTTGCTCAATTCTGCCGCCCAGGAATAGAGTTCGCTAAAAGCAGTTGTGGGTATCGGGCTGTCAAAGCCAAGCGCAACCGCGTGCAAACGGTCGTACAGAGTTTGGCCGTCGCCGAGGGCAAAGGATATAGTAAGCGCCCCGCCGTCCCTGATGTCAAACTGCAACACCCACGCGCCGTAGCCTATGTCGCGCTGGGGTCTGCCTATTTTTAATATTACGTCGTTCAGGCTCATTCCGGTCTGTATCTGTTGGCACTGCGCCAAAGTGGGCAGGTTGTTCTTTTTCCATTCGAACCAGGTGTCGGGCTGTTCCTTATCAATATACGGAGCCGTAACGTTTTGGGTGTTCCGGGAGCTTTGCGTATTTTGGGAGCCGTCTTGGGGACTGTTTTGCGTAGGCGTGCAGGCGGCGAGCGATAGGGCGCACACGGCGGCGCACAAAACGGGCAAAACAAATTTTTTAAACCGCATATTTCCCTCACCTCCGCTATGTTTTATTGCAATTATTATAATTTATAAAAAAACGAATGTCAAGTGGAGGGGATTTTAAAGGGATATTTTAAAAAACGGGGGCAATAATCTAAATTATGTACGATATGGCAATAATAGGCGCGGGCCCCGCGGGCGTTTCCGCGGCGATCAACGCAAAACTTTTGAACAAGTCCTATATATGGCTCGCAAGCCGTCCCACGTCCAAAAAAGTGGAGCGCGCCGAACTCATCAAAAACTATCCGGGGCTTCCCGACATCACGGGCGAACAGCTCGCCTTTGTGTTCAGGCACCATGCCGAAAGCATGGGCGTTGAGCCGTCCGTGGGTGTGGTTACGGGAATATACGATCTGGACGGCAAGTTCGCGCTCCTTGCGGACGGCAGGGACTACGAGGCAAAGACGGTGATTTTGTGCCTCGGCGTGGAGGCGGCAAAGCCGTTGGAGGGCGAGGAGCAGTTTTTAGGCAGGGGCATAAGCTACTGCGCCACCTGCGACGGCATGCTCTACAAGGGCAAAAAAATAGCCGTTGTGTGCCACGACAAACGGTATGAGCACGAAATAGAGTATCTCTGTTCCCTTGCCGCGGAGTGCTACGTTTTCCCCATGTACCAAAACTACGATATAAAGGCGCAGAACGCAAAAATAATCCTTAAAAACCCCGTAAAATACGAGGGCGACATGCGCGTAAGGCGGGTTGTTTACAAGGGCGGATTTACCGAAGCGGACGGCGTTTTCATATTGAAGAGCGCAATCTCCCCCGCAACTCTTGTACACGGGCTCAATGTGGAGGGCGGGCATATTGTTGTGGACAGAAACTGCGCCACCAATATCGCGGGGATTTTTGCCGCGGGCGACTGCACGGGCAGACCATACCAATATGTAAAGGCGGCGGGCGAGGGCAACGTTGCGGCACATTCCGCCGCGGAATACATTGCAAATTTAAAGTAGAATGGCCGAATTAAGGCGGCGGAGGGCGCGCAGAGGGCGTCCTCCGCCGCAATTTTTATAAACTGCTTGCAAACGGCGTGCGGGCGTGGTAAAATAATTTTATGAAATTTACGGAATACACGGTTCACACCACAACGGAGGGCAGCGAACTCGTTGCCGACATAATGTGGCGGTACACAAACTACGGCGTGGCGATATCGGATATAAAGGACGTAATCGCCCTGCAAAGCAACAAGGTCATGTATTGGGACTACATAGACGGGGAACTTTTGAACGGTCAAAGCGACGTGCTGGTCAAGGCCTTTGTGCCGCTCGGCGAAACAACTAAAATTTTGCCGCAGATACGCGCCGATTTGGAGGAACTCCAAAAAAACAGCGCGGGGTTTTTAAACCTCGGCACGCTTGAAACTTCCCGCCGCGAGGTGGAGGGCGACGACTGGATAGAGATATGGAAAAAGCACTTCCGCCCCATACATTTGGGGAACATAGTCGTCTGTCCGGAGTGGATAGAATACGATAAACAGCCGTGGGAGCAGGTGGTAAAGCTGGATTCCAACATGGCGTTCGGCACGGGCGAACACGAAACGACGGCAATGTGCGTCAAGCTCTTGCAGGAATATTTAACGCCCGAAAGCGTGTGCATAGACGTGGGTTGCGGGAGCGGCATTTTGGGCATATCGGCAGTAAAGCTCGGCGCAAAGTTCGCATATTTGACCGATATCGACTACATTGCGGTTGAAAGCGCAAAGCACAACGCGCAGAACAACGGCGTGGAGCAAAAGGTGATTGTGGCGCACTCCAATCTTCTGGACGACGCCAACATAAAGGGCGACATAATCCTCGCAAACATAACCGCGGAAATTCTTGTGGGGCTGGCGCCGTCCATTCCCAAAAATTTAAAAAAGGGCGGCACGCTCATTTTGAGCGGGATAATAGAGAGCCGGCTAAATATGGTTTTGGAGGCGTTCCGTGCCCAAAATTTGACGCTTGACAAAAAAACGGAGGAGGGCGAGTGGATTGCCCTGGCGTTTAAATCATGAGTACTCCCCGCCGCTTTTTTGTGGAAAACTTAACATATCCCGACAATTCGGAGGTATATTTGGAGGGCGAGGAGTTTACCCACGCCAAAACAGTGCTACGCGTTGAGGAGGGGAGCGAGATTGTTCTTCTGGATAACAGCGGCAGGGAATATTCCGCCATCGTCCAAAAAATCGAAAAACACCGTTTGTCGGCGCATATTACGGGGGCAACCGTCGGCCAAAAGGAGCCAAAGACCCCCATATATCTTTTGTGCGGCGCGTTGAAGGGGGATAAAACCGAGCTGGTCGTGCAAAAGGCGGTGGAACTCGGCGCGGAAAAAATAGGCGTGTTTTCCTCAGATTTCTGTTCGGCGTTTGTAAACGGCAACAAGACGGAGAGACTGAACCGCGTGGCAAAGGAGGCGGCAAAGCAGTGCCTGCGCTCGCGCGCACCCGCAGTGGAGTATTTCGGCACCTTTGAAGAGGCGTTGAAGTCCGCCCAAGACTATAAAAACAAGCTGTTTTTTTGCGAGTTTTCAAACGGGTCGGGCGCGGAGTTTGGCGGCATTGGCGGAAGCTGTGCGCTGGTTGTGGGAAGCGAGGGCGGATTTTCCCAAAATGAATACATGTATGCAAAATCGCTGGGATTTACCGAGATGTCTCTGGGCAAGCGGATACTCCGCGCCGAAACTGCGGCAATTTCCGTTATGGCGCTTTCCGCGTACTTTTTGGGGGAGCTTAAATGAAGGCCGTGATTTTTACTCTTGGCTGTAAAGTGAACGAGGTGGAATCGGCTTCCGTTGCCGCCGCGCTCCAAAACTGCGGCTGGCAGGTGAGCGGCGAGTTGGGCTATGCCGATATCTATATATTGAACACCTGCGCCGTTACGCGCGAGGCGGAAAAAAAGAGCCGCCAGCTTGTGGCGCGCGCAAAAAAATATAATGCAAACGCAAAAATTTTTATATGCGGTTGCGCAAGCCAGAAGGACAGCGGGCAGTTTGGCGGCAAGGGCGTGTTTTATGTGGGCGGCGCCCGGAACAAGGGCGAGGTGGTTGAGGCCGTTTTAAGGGAATACGGCGGCGATTTTTGCGGTTTGCCCTATCCCATACAGAGCAAGACCCGCGCCTTTATAAAGATACAGGACGGCTGTAACAACTTTTGTTCCTACTGCATAATCCCCTACCTGCGCGGAAGGGAAAAATCGCGTTCAATCGGGGATATATGCGGGGAAATCGCGCAGTGCAATTGCCCCGAAGCGGTGCTTACGGGCATAAATATTTCCTCATACAGCCACGGCGGCGAGGGGCTGGCGGGGCTTATGCGCGCCCTTTCGAACCAAGATATACGCATAAGGCTGGGCTCGCTGGAATGTTCGGTTATAACCGACGGATTTTTGGCCGCGCTTAAAGGTCTTAAAGACTTTGCGCCGCAGTTCCATTTATCTTTGCAAAGCGGCTCCACTGCCGTGTTGAAGGCAATGAACAGGCACTACACCCGCGAACAATATTTGGAGAAGTGCGCCCTCATATATAAATATTTCCCCCAGGCGGCAATAACCACGGACATAATTTGCGGCTTCCCCACCGAAACGGAGGAGGACTTTGAAGAGAGCCTGTCCATCATAGGGGCGGCGCGCTTTGCACGCGTGCATGCGTTTTGCTTTTCCCCCAGGGAGGGCACCGCGGCATACAGGCTGAAAGATTTGCCCGCGGAGGTAAAAAGGGAGCGGCTCTCGCGGCTGATGAGGGCGGCAAAAGAGGCGGAATCCCAATACGTGTTGAGTTTTTTGGGCAAAAAGCTGTCCTTTATAGCCGAGGAGCAAAAGAACGGCTACACTTCGGGCTACACGGGCAACTACATAAAAGTATACGTAAACGGCAATCTTGCGGCGGGCAAAAAATATAACGTAACCATTTTGGGAGAGTACGCCGACGGCGCGCTCGCAAAAACGGAAGATGAAATTTAAAGCTGCGTTAAAACAATTTGCATACCAGACTTTCAGGCCGCGTTCGCGCGGGGAGTACGAGGAGCTGTTCACCCGCGGAGGGGGCGGCGACGGAAAAACTCCCTACCCGTGGCTGTATTTCCGTGTGTTTTTGCTGTTTTTGGCGCTCTTTTCGCTGTTGTGCATATTTTACAGCGCGTCCTTTATCAATATATTCACCCTCGCGTTTGCGGGCGGAATTTTCGGCGATTTAACCTTTCTGGTTCTTCTGTACGAGCTCTATCCCAAGCGCGACCTCTCCCTGTTATGGGTAATCTGCGCCCTTGTTTTAGGCGGGCTTGTCTCCACGGGCTACACCACGCTGTTGTATGCGGCGAGCGTTTCCGCGCCCTTTGCCGAACAGGCTTACACGGCGTTTGTTGAGGAGACGGGCAAGGCGCTCACCACAATAATAATACTGCTTCTTTCCAAAAAACGCGGCCCCATGTTCTGTTTTATTATGGGCGCGGCGGTGGGCGGAGGCTATTCGGCGTTTGAAAACATGTGGTACATGTACGCCGACGGGCTGGCATACGGCGGTGCGGCAAACCTTTCAAACGCCATACAGACGGCGCTTTGGCGGTCGTTGGGCACGCCCTTTTCCCACGCGGCGTGGGCGGGGCTGTTCGGCTGGGCGGTTTCGGGCGACAAACCCTATAAAAAGTGGCAACCGTATGCGGTTTTTGCCTTCAACTACGTAATGCACTTTTTTGTGAACTTCCCGCTCATTCCCATGTTTGAGGGCTGGCGCGGCTACCCCATAAGCGCAATCACGGGCGTGGTTTCAATTTCCCTTGCTATATATGTGATTATAATTTCCCGCCGCTCGGAGTTGGGCGAGGGGGAGTTTGGCTCAATTGTAAATATCTATGACGGCGAAAATTACGGCAGGATACGCATAAACGTGGAGGAGAGCGGAAACGGCCTCCAAAAATACGGGTTTATCGCAAACGTGTTTGCCATGGCGGCTATATTCTGTATTTCCATGGCGCTTTTCGGTCCCACCTGCGTTTACGGCGGCGAGGCGCGCTTTAAAACTTACAACTTCAATACTTTCGGTGAGGTAAGGGCGCTTGCGCAGAACGGGCTTGCGCTCTCACACGAAGAAGAACGCGCCATGGCAGAGTACGCCGACCTCTCGCAAAACTACTCCTACGTCTACGAGGACGGAAGGATCACAATGGTAACCCAGCGCGAGGAATACGGCGGCTATCCTTTTTACTACGAGTACGTAAACGTCAAACACACCCGTTTTTACAGGGAGGAGGACGGCAGGTTTTTTGTTGTGTCGCAGGGGAAAAAGGTGTATGTGGAGGGCGGCGAAGACGGCCAACCGCCCGAAGAGGCGTACGTCTGGCAGCTCTACTACGTGTGGGTGGAAATAGACAATGTTCCCTACTACCGCCAGAGCCTTGAAGTGGGGCAAAATTACTTGGCGGTGGACGAGTACACGGCGATAGTTACTGCCCAAAATATCTACTATTATTTTATGCTCAACCCCGCGGTGCTCAGCGTAGGCTATTCCGCGGAGGGAGGGTTTACGGCGCGCCTGCGCGAGGACGTGCCCATACGTTTGGTTGAAAGCGTAGTTTTCACCGTGATTTTCGGCGCGGCGGCGGCAGCCTGCGGCGCGGGATATATAGTCAACCGCAAAAAATCAAGGAGGATATAACATGTTGAACTGCGATTGCCTTTTTTGCAAAATAATAGAGGGGAAGATCCCCTCTTCAAAGGTCTATGAGGACGAAAATATGCTCGTTTTCAGGGACATTGCGCCCAAGGCCAAAGTACACCTTTTGGCGGTGCCCAAAACGCACTTTGCGCTCCTTTCGCAGGCGGACGGCGAGGGGCAGGCCATGCTTGCGCACATATTCAAAAAAATCCCGCAAATTGCCGCGGACAACGGCTGTGAAAACGGATACAGGCTGGTTGTGAACCAGGGCGAAAACGCCGGTCAAACGGTTATGCACCTGCACGTGCATATTCTCGGCGGACAGCCGCTGGAATGGTGAGGCGGAAGATGATATACACGGTCAAAAACGAATTTTTATCCCTTTCTGTGGACTCCCTGGGCGGGAGCATGACTTCCGTTATATATCTGCCCACGGGCGAGGAGCGGCAGTGGCAGGGGGATAAATTCTGGCAGAGTAAGGACGTTGTCATATTCCCCATAGTCGGGCATGCGGGGCCGTTTGAGGCGTTGGGCAAAACGTACACGCCCAAGTCCCACGGAGTGGCGCGCTATGCGGAATTTACGCTTGCCGGAAGGGAAGCGGACAGCATAACTCTCGCCCTCTGCTCAAACGAAGAGACGCTGAAAACTTACCCCTACGAATTTGAATTTTCCATAACCTACAAGCTGGTGGGCAAAACGGTGGAAATCACCTATTATGTGCGCGCAAAGCAGGGCAAAATTCCCTTCTACGTTGGCGGGCACCCCGGCATGAAGGCCCCCGGCGGCGAGGCTACCATAGAGTTTGAAAATATCGAAAACCCCCTCATATATCCCATAGACAGCGCATATGCGGTGCCGCTCAAAGGCCTGCACAGGTTTGTTGCAAACAAGTCGTTTTTTAAGGAGTGCCAGACCTTCCAGCTCGGCTCGCTTTCGGGCGGTGCAATCTACGCGTACACGCGCGACGGCTACCGCTATACCTACAAGTCGGGCTGTCCCGTTTTTGCGTTCTGGTCCAATCCCGAAGGCGGCGAGTACGTCTGCGTGGAGCCGTGGTGGGGGATAAACGATTTCCCCTATGCGCCCAGGGAGATAACCTTAAAGCCGTTTATGAATTTTGCCGATGAGGGTGGTTGCAGGTTTACATACTCCCTCACAATAGAGAAAATATAAGTTCACAAAAAAACAGACATTCGACGATGTCTGTTTTTTTCGTGAGTTTTTGGCGGCTCTGCTTCTCACACGGCGTAAGGACAACGCCGTGTTCGGGCACCGCCTGCGCCTTTCTCTTTGCGCAGGCTCATCTCGCGCGGCAAAACAGCGCACTGTGCTGTTTTGAATACTCCGCGCTCGTCCTTGCCGCCATTTTAAGGGCGCACTTTTTATATAATGGCGCAAATTCCCACCGCCGAGGCGCAGGTATGCGCAAATGGGGTTGCGGTGCGGAAAAGTGTGATTTTCCTTGCGCCGTA
>CANREJ010000041.1 GCA_947629665.1 uncultured Clostridia bacterium | reverse complement strand
GCTACTTTCTCACACGGTGTAAGGGCAACACCGTGTTCGGGCACCGTTCGCGCGGGACGAATGCGCTCACTCATCTCGCTTCGGCACGCACAGCGCACTGTGCTGTGCTATGAAATGCCTCGCTCGTCCCTCTGCCCGCGATTTTTTAAGTGCCCACAATTATATAATCGCGGGCATTCACCCCGCTGAGGCGCAGGTATGCGCAAATTGGGTTGCGCCGGCGCAGGGAAACCCTGCTTGCGCCGTGAAATGTTTTAAAAATTGCGGGAGCTGCAATTACGAAGTAATGCGGTGGGTAGAAGCGAGTTATGCAAGGCGCGCGAGGATAACTTGAAGGAGTTTACTAAATAGTAAATGACTGAAAGTTGCCGCAGCGCAACACAGCAGAACGACGCTTATACACGCCGCTCGGTAGTTATTACGAAGTTAGCAACGGGTTAGAAACAAGCAAGACAAGGAGCGTGCGTAAGCGACGAAGGGCGCGTACATAGACGTACGCAACCGAGGAGTGCGCAAACGCGACGCCGTATTGCGCAGTTTATAACACGTTGGCGGAAGCCTATTTACGGGAACGGATTTCCAACTCCACCCCCACCTCCATCTCCCTCAACGCCGCGTCGGCAAGTTTTTGGTAGTCGCCGTAGTGGAATTTGAACAGCTTTTGCTTTATCCCCAAAAAGTCGCAGTCCGTCTGCCGCGATACTTCTACCATGGACATGAGCCGCCTTTCCACTTCCTCCTCCGCCGCCTTTAAAACTTCGGGCGAGAGCTTATCGTCGTTGGTCGTTTCCTTGGGCTCGACCTCTTTTTTTATGCCCGCGATCTGTGCCGCCGCTTTAAAGCCGAGTTTTACCTGTACCTTGCCGTTTTGGACGCCTACTTTTATTCCGCCTTTGCCCAGCCCCAACCCCAGGGTGTAGTGATATTCGGGGGTGTCGCAGGGGAGTACCGCAAGGCGGATTTCGTTTTTGAGAATGTTGAGCGCAAAGGACTGCTGTTCGTTTAATGTGCCCGCAAACATTCCTTCCCTGAAAATTGCCGTCTGCCGTGCGGTAAATTCCACGGGTTGCTGTCCGCCGCCGCCTTGACCGCTTTGGCTTCCGCTTTGACCGCCCTGTCCGCCGCTTTCTCCGCCGCTTCCCCCGCTTTGGCCGCCGGAGTTTGCACCGCCTTCGCCGCCGGACGCGCCCTGCTGGGGTTTGTCGCCGCCGACGTTGTCGCCGTTACCGCCCTGCTCGCTGGTGCCCTGCACGTTGGCTTCTATTATGGGCATATAGCACGCCGCGCTCGGTGAAAAGTGCGCCACGGCTATATCTTTGAGGTTCACACCCGCAACGTTGGCGGTTTTTTTAAGCTCGTCCGCAAGGGCGCGCTGAATGACCGTTGTGGTCATGTCGCCCGTTTTTGTGGGCATTGCGAGATATTCCGACGCCTTGCCGTTGCACATGGCGACAAACGCGGTGAGTTCCGAATAATTTTTCCTGAAAAAACAGCCCATTACACGGAAGATATTTTTATCCTTACAGCTGTCCCCCAAAAGAATGAGTTTGCAGAATTGGAGCTGGGGATAAAAGCCCGTTTTGGCGTTGATTTCGTTCAGGGCGTCGGCAACCGTTTCGCCGCTGCCCTGTATTTCGGCATACTCAACGTTGTCGCCGCTCTGCGAGGGCTTGGGCACGGCGAGCTGGGCCGTTACCTGCACTTCGTTTTCGGTTGTATCTATGCCGACCGCAACAATGAGAGAGGTTTTGTGTATATCGACAAGCCCGAAATCGTTTGTGAAAAACAGCGCGGCCAGCGCGAGAAAAGCCAGCCAGAAAAATATAACAGAAAACCTGCGAAGGCGTTCCCTGTTGGCACTATTCATAGCCGCCTCCCTTTATCCCTCTTTAAAACCCACGCAAGGAGGGGCGCCGCCGTTGCAAAGAGGAGAATTATTATCCATACCCAATTTGTGAAAAAAGTCTGCATTGCCGCAAGTTTGCGCTCGAAGGCTAAAATTATTGCAAGCAGTATGAGGTTGACAAAGAGAGATAACAGCTCCGGGTAGTCCCAGCCCGTGCATTTGTTGAGGCAATGTACCGCGCACTGGATATTCAGCACAAAGGCAAACAGCATTACGACTTCCAGCGCGTAGAGGGCGTACAAATCTATTCTGCCGACTATGTCTATTGCGGAAAAATAGAGCGAGGTTTTGGACACGGCGAACTGCCGCGACGAGGTCAGCTCGCCGTAAATCCCGTAGAAAACAGCCAGAAACAGCAGTACCACCGCCGCGCCGAGCGCGTAACTTAAAGTGAGTTTTGCCGCGTCGCCCCTTTTATATTTGTAGTTGCCGAGGAACATGAGCAGATATGCGGGCTCCAAAAAGAAGAAGGAAGTTTTGAGCGAGCCGCCGAACACGCCCGAAGGGGGCGTTTTGAGAATGGGCAGCAGGTTGGAAAAATCCACCTCCGAAAAGGACATGAAAAATATGAACGCCATGCTTATTATGAATACGGGCATGCAGATGTCGGCGCACCTGCCTATGTTTTTAAGACCCTTGGAGCCGGCATATACCGTAAATATAAATATGGGCGCAAACACCAAAAACGAGGGCACCGTGTCATAGAAAATCGCCTGCACGTAGAGCTTTTGCTCAAACAGCGGCGGAATGGCGCAGAAGATAAAGAAGGCGGCGAAAAACCCGTAGATTATGCGCGCGGCAACCCCGCCGAAAGTATCTTGTATGAGTTCAAACAGCGTTTTATCCGTTTTGGAACTCAAAAACGCCACGGACCACACCACCGCACCCTGCACGGCAAAACTTATGAGCGCGGAAAACACAAGGTCGCGCCCGCTGTAACCCGAAAGTATTATCGGGTACAGAAGAAGTTTTGTCGCCGCCGTGTAGAAGGCAAGTATAAAACAAATTTGCCTAACGTTTATTTTCACTTTTTAACCTCACTCTGTCGCCCGTGTTTATTGTGCGCGGGCGGTTTTTAAGGGAATACATATTGGCTTTTACCATGCTGTCGTACAAATCGCCCTTGACAAGCGGCGCAAACGGCGCCAAAAGAGGCACGCCGTAGGACTGCTCGGTAACCAGATAGCATATTAAAAATACCGTGAGTACCACTACCCCGAAGGGGCCTACGCTGCCCGCAACAATCAAAAATATCCAGCGCAGGGTTGTGGTTGTTTCAACGAGGTCGGGCACGGTGTACAGGCAGATTGCCGAAAAGGCGATGATTATTATTGCGGGCGTGGAGATTATGCCCGCCTTTACCGCCGTGTCGCCCAAGACGAGCGCGCCGACTACCGAAAGGGCAAGCCCCACATATTTGGGCATGCGTATGGACGCCTCGTTTAAAACTTCCAGAACGAGAAGTACCAAAAACATCTCTATGCTGGGCGAGAGGGGCAACCCCTGCGAGGAGCTGGCGATTTTTATAAGTAACCTGAAAGGTATTAACTGCGCCTTGTAGAGCTGGGCGGAAATGTAGAGAGCGGGCAAAAATATCCCCAGCAAAACAGATAAAAATCTTATTGCGCGGAGGGTTGTTGCGCGGTAGGAACTCGAATAGTAGTCCTCGCCCGTCTGGAAATCTTCCACTATCATGTAGGGCACGGTTATGGCTATGGGCGAGCCGTCCACAAGTATTCCCACCCTGCCTTCGCTGACTTTGGCGCAGAATATATCGGGCTTTTCCGCAGTGCCGCAACGCTTGAACACCGAGCGCGGGCGCTTTGATATGAACGCCGACACGTAGGACGAATCGGGGATTATGTCTATTTTGTTTTCGGCAATTTCACGCTCGACGCGCGCCGCCAGACCCTTGGGGCAAACGCCCTCTATATACACTATGGCTATTGCCGTTTGCGAACGCTTGCCGCTTTTTACCGTTTTGATTTGCAGTTTTTCGCTCTTTATACGCTTCCTGACAAGCGCCATGTTGGTTTTCAATTCCTCGATGAAGCCTTCGCGCGGGCCTTTTACGGCTATCTGCGTGGGCGGCTCGGCTATGGCGCGGGCGGGCGGACTCTTCAATCCCAAAATGAAGTAACCGCTCTCGCCGTCCACAAACAGCACGGCGTTGCCGTCGGAAATTTCTTTTATTGCGTCGGGGAGCTTTTCGCCCTCCTTTACCTCCGGCGAAGCCAAAAGAAGGCGCACTTTTTCAATCGGGTCGTCCTTTTTGACGGCGCGCAGGGGCTTTACGACAAGCTCGCCCAAAAGTTCCTTGTTGCATATTCCGTCCGCATATATCGCCGCAAACTTTTTGCCGCCCTCCGAGACGAACTCGAATACGAGAATGTCCTGGCTGGTGAGCGTTTTTTTGATTGCGTCTATGTGGTTTTGGAGTGTATTCATAGCAATATTTTAAGTAAAAATTTATAAAAAATACTTGACAGGCGCAACCGCTTGAATGTATAAAGTTTATGGACGGTGAATTTTTATGGACGATGGGAACGAAAACGAAGACGGGCGCAAAAAAAATAACGCCGCCTTTAAAAGGCGCGTTTTGATTGCCGTGGTGGTTTTTGTGGGCGTTATGTTAGTTACGGCGCTGCCGCTCATTGTTATTGCGCGCGGTTGCGGACTGTTTTGACGGGCAAGGTTGTCATATATGGATATAATTACATACAACGCACAATATTTCAACCCCCTGCACACCCTCGACTGCGGTCAGATTTTCAGGTTTGAACCGTTTAAAGAGGGGTTTTTGGTTGTTTCGGGAAGCGAGGCGTGCTATTTGCACACCGATGGGGTTACAACTTATGCCGAGTGCGAAAACGGCGATTATTTTTATAACTTTTTCGACCTTGCGCGCGACTACTCCAAGATAGTTGAAAAGGCAAAGAGCTATAACGTGCCCCTCCTTTTCCGCAGCGCAGAGGCATGCTCCGGACTCAGGCTTTTGAACCAGCAAAAGGAGGAAATGATTTACTCCTTTATAATATCGCAAAACAATAATATACCGAGAATCAAGGGCATAATTTCGCGCATATGCAACGCGCTTGGCGAAAAGCGGGAATTTTTGGGCGCGGAGTACAGAACATTTCCCTCAACCGCGGCAATGGCAGAGGCGGGCGCGGAGTTTTTTAAGAGCATAGGTTGCGGTTACCGCGATAAATTTTTGGACGAAACGGCAAAGAGAATTTACGCAGAGGGCATAGATAATCTTGAAAAACTCAACACGTCCGAACTGAAAAAGACTTTGATGGGCTACAAGGGCGTGGGGCCGAAAGTTGCAGACTGTATTGCGCTTTTTGGGTTTTCACGCAGGGACAGCTTCCCCGTGGATACCTGGATAGAAAAAATTTACCGCGAGGACTTCGGCGGGCGGCTTTTAAACAGAAACAAGATATGCGATTACTTTTTGGAGCTGTTCGGCGAAAATTCGGGGTACATGCAACAGTATTTATTTTACGGAAAACGGCTAAACTTATAATATGCCCGATTATTTTACTCACGTTATAGCCGCGGACAAAATTTACGAACGGCTGGACGGCGACCTTAAAAGCAAAATACGCTCGCGGGATTTATATATTTTAGGCGCGCAGGGCGGGGACGTGTTCTTTGCCTATAATATGAAGTGGTCTAAAAGCAACCTTGGGCGGGATTTGCACGAGAAGGACGCCGTCAATCTTTTTAAGAGGCTCTATTTGGGAAACCGCTCCTATGCGGCGGGATTTGCCACGCACTACGCCATGGACTGCACCCTCCACCCCGCCGTTTACGCCTTTTGCGAGGGCAAAAAATCGCCGTTTGCGCACCAGAACTTTGAAAAGGACGTGGGGCTTTACGCAAGTAAATTTTACCGCGTGCGCAGAACTATTTTGCCCAGAGAGCATATTTTGGAGTGTACGGGCGCGATTTACGACACAATTAAACTTGTGGAGCCAAACATTACCGTTACGGGGGTTGAGAGGTGCCTTAAAAGGCACTTTACCTATACCCGCTACCTCTACCGCACAAAAAAACAGACGTATAAGTGCAAGTACGACTTTTCGCTTTTTGCGGGGCTTTTGGAGGACGGCATAGAGTTTGGCGTTAAGGCGGCGGAGTGCGTTTTGAAAGGGGATATAGACCCCGACGTCTTTGCTAAAAAATTTTTGCAGAGATAACGGCTATTCGGGCGTTATTATCCTGCTGTAAAGGTTTGACTGCTGTAAGTTTTTAAAAAGTTCGTCCTCGGTGATTTCATCGAGGAATTTTTCGTTTTGGTAGATCTGCAATACGAGATAGCGGTTGCCGTCCACAAAGCGCAACGCGTCCTTGTAAGTTGCCGTTTCGCTTAAAATCACATACTTTATTTCCCTGCCCCTCTTTTTTTTGCGGAGGGCAAAATTTATTTTTTGGGCGGGCGGGGATTTTGTGAGCGACGAACACGCCAAAAACGCCGCCAAAGTTATAAGCGTGAAGTTGGGCGCGACGGTGAAATACAGCGCTATGCACAGCGCGACAACGGCCAAATCCGCCACACGTGTGATGATTTCCGCCGTTTTGGGGCTTAAAAACAGGCTTAAAAGGCACTTTGCCACCCTGCCGCCGTCAAGGGGATAGGCGGGCAGTAAGTTTATTGCGAGCATTGCGGCGTTGGCGTAAAAAATGAGGTCGGTGTAGGCGTAGGTCTGAGGTACAAACCACCACAGCCCTGCCACCGCAACACACAAAAACAGGTTTACCGCAGGCCCCGCGAGGGCCAGCCTGATTTCGTCCCGCGGCAAAATTCCGTCTATGTTGCACACCGCCGCCGCGCCGTAGGGCATTAAGCTCACCTTTGTACATTCAAAACCCAGCCGCTCGGCGCAAAATATATGACCGCACTCGTGCAGGAGTGCGGTCAGTGCGCATATTATAAATACGGGGAAGCCGCCGAATACCGCCGTGAGTATTCCCGCCGCAAAAAACAGGGGATGAACGGTGATTTTCACTGTTTCCAGACGGGTACCGCGCCCGAAAGTGTGATGCCGCTTAACAGCTCTTCACCGCTGTAAAGGGATACGGTTACCTCGTTTTCGCCCGACGAATAGGCAAACGGCAGGTTGCCGCAGACCTTTTCGCCCACGCCCGAATATACGTTTGTAAGCCCCGTTATAACGCTGGTAAAGTCGCTTGTGTGCGAGATTTTTACAACGTATGTATCGTTTTGCGCCGCCGTTACGGAAGCAACCGTGCCGTCGCATACGGGATATACCGCGCCTTCGGCGGTGAACGAAAGTATGCCGTTATCCGCCAAAACCACGTCTGCCGCCGAGTTCGCACCCACTACCGACGAGAGGGTGAGTTCGTTGTATTGGGGCTCGGCTACCTCCTTCGTGGGGTTGACGAGCGAAGATATAAATGTGTTTATGGCGCTGTTGGGCATGAATATGTTGGTTAAAAATATTGCCATGGCAATGAGGCAGACTGCCGCCATTTCGCAAAACAGCACGGTACTCTCCCTGTCCCTGCCGAATTTTATGGACTTGCCCGACTGCTTTTGGGGAGGATCGGATAGGTTTTCGCCCTCCACATAGGCGCCGACGCGCTCGTTTACGCTGTCCACAACGCGCTCCTTCAAGTCTTCGCGGGGCTGTTCCCTGCGGCGGAAAAAGCTCCTCTTTTTGGTTACGGTTACTGTGCCCGCGGGAATTTCCAGCATTTCCGCATAGTCTAAATCCTGCATAAGGTTCCTCCGGTTTTTAAGTCTATCTTAATATATGAGAGGGACGGGCAGTGTAGAACATTTTTTTGGGAAGCCGAATATAATGAACGGAAAATTTTTATAAATTTGCCGCGGAAATTTTGTTTGCAAGATATGCAAAGACCGTGGGGGAGAGAGTTTCGCCGCGGGCGAGGACATCTATGCCGCACGCCGTTAACAGCTCCTCCGCACGCGCGCGCGGAAGGTTGAAGGCGCGCACAAGGTTGTTTGCAAGCGTCTTTCTCCGCGACAGAAAGGCGGCGTGCACTACCTTTTTATATAATCCTTCGTCCTCAACGGGCAATCTGCCCCTTTCCACGGTGAATTTAACGACGGCGCTGTCCACATTGGGGCGGGGAGTGAACATTTCGCGCGGGACGCGCCTTATAATTTTTGCCGAGGCATGCAGGGCTATAATTGCCGTGATTGCGCCGTAATCGGGAGTGTTTTCGGCCGCGCAAAACCTGCGGGCAACCTCCTCCTGCACCATTACGGTGAGGCTTTTGCAGAGTGTGCCCTCCTCCAAAATTTTTGTGATGAGCGGCGTGGTTACGTAGTAGGGAAGATTTGCCACAACCGAATAGCCGCCCGTCTCCCTTTCCAGCGCGCTTAAATCCGTCTTTAAAAAATCTTTAAAAATTATTTCGGCGTTCTGCACCCCCGCGAGCGTTTGGGCGAGGACGGGTTGGAGGGAGCGGTCTATTTCAAAGCCTATCACTTTTTTGGCGCGCTCCGCAATGGCGCGGGTCAAAGTGCCTGCGCCGCAACCTATTTCCAGCACGGTATCCGTTTTTTCCACGCCCGCCTCCCTTACTATTGAGGCGAGTAGGTTTTTATCCGTTATAAAATTTTGTCCGAGGCTCTTTTTAAATCCGAAGCCCGCTTCCTTTAAGGTTGTTTTTACGTCCTTTTCCATATTTTAGCCGCCGTTTTGTTGGTATGTATTGAGTTTTGCGTTACAAAATAATAGCGTAAACGTTATGTTTACCGTCTTGATTGCCCGGCAACGCGTAATTGCTATTGACGCTTTTACGTAGCCCGAATGCAATTTAAGCCTTACTTATGATAAAGAAGCCCACATTTTTATGCGGGCTTTGATTTTGTTTTAAGCGTTTTTAAGTTTTTTAAACAGCGTATGGGCGTTTTGCCAGACCGCCTCCGCCGCCTGTTCTGCGGATATTCCGCGGACTTCCGCCATGTTACATAAAATTTCGGGTATGCTGGCGGGAGTATTGGGAAAAGTTCCGTAGAGGCTCCTCGGCGGCAGATAGGGGCTGTCCGTTTCGGTTAAGAGCCTGTCCCCTGCCAGCGCGGCAATGGTTCTTTTTGCCTTTTTACTGCCCTGCCAGGTGCTTGTGCCGCCGAATGAGAAATATATGCCGAGTTTTTGAAGCTCCATGGCTATTTCGGTGGAGTGGGAATAACAGTGCAAAAGCGCGCCGTTTGTTAAAAGCGGGGCGTTTTCCTTTAATATTGCAAGCATGTCCTCGGCGCAGTCGCGGGAGTGTATCTGCACGGGCAAGCCCAGCGAATTTGCAAGTTCAAGCTGCTTTAAAAACATTTTTTGCTGCAACGGCTTGTCCGTTTGGGGGTAGTGATAGTCCAGCCCGATTTCGCCTATCGCCACGCACTTGGGCTCGGCGGCGAGTCCGGCTATCCTGTTTAAATCCCCCTCCACGTACTTATGCAGTTCGGTAGGATGAAAACCCGCCGTAAAATATACTATCGGGTACTTTTGGGCGTAGGTTGCAAACAGTTCGCTCGTTGCAAGGTCGTAGCCTGCGGCTATTATTTTTTGGACGCCGCAATCTTCTGTCTTTTTTATTAAATCGGGGATATTGCCGTAGCAATCTCCGTCGAGGTGGCAGTGAACGTCTATAAATCTCACGAGAGCGCGCTCCCGTCGGGGATATCCTTTTCGGGCGAAACTACCGAGAGCGTGCCATCGGGGCCTTCGGCGCAGACTATCATGCCCTCTGACATTATGCCCTTCATTTCGCGCGGGGGAAGGTTTACCACCACTATCACTTTTTTGCCGATCATTTCCTCCGGCGTATAGTACTTGGCTATGCCCGAAAGTACCGAGAGCGTACGGGAGCCGACTTTTATCGTTTCGTGCAGAAGTTTGCTCTTTTTAACCGCCTCGCAGGCTATTACGGTGCCCACGCGCATATCTATTTTGGCAAAGTCGTCTATGGTTATCTGCGCCTTTTGCTCCTCTTCGGGGGCGGGAGCGTTTTCGGCTAACTGCGCCGCCTCGATTTGGGCGATTTTGGGTTTTATATCCTCGAATTTAATCCTTTCAAAAAGCGTGGAAGGTGCGTTCGTTACGGCATATTCGGGGGTGTATGCAAAAATTTCAAAAGAATTATAATCCCTATCCCCTGCGCCTGTTTCGGCTTTGATTTTTGCCGAAGTTTGGGGCATGAAGGGCTTTAAAAGGCTTGCGCCTATATCTATTGCCGATATAAGATTGTATAAAACCGTGGAGAGTCGGGGCTTTGCCGCTTCGTCCTTTGCGAGTATCCACGGGGTTGTTTCGTCTATATATTTGTTTGCGCGGCGGAAAAGGGAAATTACCGCGTCCAGCGCGTCGGCTACCCTGTACTCCTCCATTGCCGCCGTTACTTTGCCGCAGGTTGAGGTTACCGCCGCGATAAAATCTTCGTCCGGTTCGCCCGCCACGCCGCAATTTTTTGCAACGCCGCCCAAATATTGGTTTGTCATGGCGATTGTGCGCTTTACGAGGTTGCCCAGCGTGTTGGCAAGGTCGGAATTTACCCGCTCGCACATCAGTTCCCACGTGATTATGCCGTCGTCGGCGTAGGGCATTTCGTGCAATACGAAGTAGCGGACGGCGTCAACGCCGAATATCCCCGCCAGGTCGTCGGCATACAGCACGTTGCCCTTGGATTTGGACATTTTGTCGCCGCCCTGCAACAGCCAGCCGTGCCCGAAAACGCTCTTTGGCAGGGGCTCGCCCAGCGCCATTAAAAATATCGGCCAATATATGGTGTGGAACCTTATTATATCCTTGCCTATCACATGCACGTCCGCAGGCCAATACTTTTTGTAGCTCTCCGCGGGGTTTTCCGTGTCGTAGCCCACGCCCGTGATATAGTTGTTCAAGGCGTCCAGCCAGACGTATACGACGTGTTTTGGGTCGAAGTCCACGGGTATGCCCCATTTGAACGTGGAGCGGGAGACGCACAAGTCCTGCAATTTGGTTTTGAGTGTGCCCTCTTCCGCCGCCTTTAAAAGCTCCTCTTCGGGCTTGCCTATGAACTCGTCGGCAAGCAAAAAATTGTTCATCATTTCGCGCTTTCTCGACGCAGGGCGGATGAATTCGGGGTGGGTGAGTATGTGCTTTACGAGGCGGTTGGCGTACTTGCCCATCTTGAAGAAATACGCCTCCTCGCGGGCGGGCTTTACTTCCCTGCCGCAGTCGGGGCAGCGGCCGTTTACAAGCTGGCTTTCCGACCAAAAACTTTCGCACGGGGTGCAGTATAAGCCCTCGTAGGCGCCCTTATATATATCGCCCTGCCCGTAGAATTTTTTGAATATCTTTTGGACGGCGGCAACGTGATAGCCGTCGGTGGTGCGGATGAATTTATTGTAGCTTATATCCATTCCGTCCCATATCCTTTTTATGACGTCCACTACACCGTCCACAAATTCCTGCGGGCTGACTCCCTTTTCCCCGGCCTTTTGCTCTACCTTCAAGCCGTGTTCGTCGGTGCCCGTCATAAAAAACACGTCGTAGCCCTGCATGCGCTTGAAGCGGGCTATGGCGTCGCTTAAAATTATTTCGTAGGTGTTGCCTATGTGGGGCTTGCCCGATGTGTAAGTTATGGCGGTGGTGATATAGAATTTTTGTTGCATGGCTGTTTCTTCTTTTTTAAATAATTTTTATTAAGTATATCATTTATTTTCGGAGTTGTAAAACATATACGGAGAATAAGTTGAAATTTGGGCTCATAAACATAGTTTATGAACGCTGTTTTTACGGGGATATTTTTGGCTTCGCTGGTGGCGCTTACGGTCGTTGCGCCCCAAAACGTATTGCCCGCGCTCCTTGGCGGGGCGGAAAAATCACTTAAAATGGCGGTTACGCTGTTTTGCATTTACGCGGTGTGGATGGGGATTTCACGTCTGGCCGAAAAGAGCGGGCTTTCGCGCGCGGCGGCAAGGGGGCTTAAACCGCTGACAAGGCGGCTGTTTAAAACGGAGAACGAAGCGGCGAACGAAAATATCGCCATGAACCTCTCCTGCAATCTTTTGGGGATTGGCGGGGCAGCTACGCCCTATGCCGTTAAAGCCATAAGCGAACTCGAAAAGGAGAACAACGGGTTTGCGCAGAAACTGCTGTTTATTATAAACGCAACGTCCGTGCAGGTTGTGCCCTCCACCGTTATTGCAATGAGGGCCGCGGCGGGCAGCGCCGCCGCGGCGGATATTTTTTTGCCGTCCCTTATTTGCACAACCTTTTCCACGCTGTTTGCCGTGGGGGTTTATCTTTTGGGGTGCAGGATATGGCGTTAGTAGTACCCGTAATTTTTATCGCCGTGTTCCTGTTCGCCGCTGTTAAAAAAGTGAAAATTTACGACGAGTTTTCTGCGGGAGTCAAGGAGGCCGTTAAATTTACTCTCTCCGTTATCCCCTGCCTCGCCGCTATTTTTATGATGTGCGAGCTGTTTGAGGCGAGCGGGCTGGCGGACAGGCTTACGGAGGCGTTTTCGCCGCTCTTCGCCTTTTGGGGAATCCCCAAAGAGCTGACCAAACTTGTTTTGATTAAACCGTTTTCGGGGAGCGGCTCGCTGGCGTATTTGAATAATATTATAGAAAATTACGGCGCGGACAGCTACGTTGCAAGGTGCGCGTGCGTTTGCTACGGCTCCTCCGAAACGGTGTTTTATATTTCGGCGGTGTACTTTGCTTCCCTTAAACAAAAAAAGCTGTTTGCGCCCATTGCCATTGCCGTGATTTCCGCCTTTTTGACTACCGTGCTTGCCTGCCTGCTGTGCAAAATCATGTGAAATGTTAAATGGTTACAAAAAATGTTTGAGCCTATTATTTATAAATATTTATAAAATTATTGACAAAATATTTTACTTTTCGTTTTTATTGTCTATAATTATTAGTGTAATCAATATTTGGTTACGCCTTTACATAGCTCATCATTTTTCCCCCTTATCATATAGAGGCGGCGCAAACTCCGGTTTGCGTCGTTTCTTTTTGCGGCGGGTCGCCGCGGACGGGTTTCTTAATTGCAGTAGTGTTCGGCTTACTTTATCACAAGTCAAACATGCAACGTTACGTTGCATCATAGTTTCTTTATTGCATTAGTTCTTGATTTACTTTACCGCAGGTCAAACATAGCGGCGCGCCGAATGGCGCGCCGCTTTCTGCTTTTTTACGTTTATAAATATAGCATTGTTGTGTCGGGATAAGTGAGTTCCAAATATATATCGTAGAAGGCAATGGGGTCGCTTGAATCAAACAGGTTGCTACCGCTCGTTGTCAATCCATAATAGTAAATATACAATACATTGCTGGTTATGATAGATACACCCGTGAGATTGTCCTTTATGTAGCTGTCCACCTTTGCGTGCGAGAGCGGTTTGTCTTTTAACAGGTACGCGGAATTAAGTTCGGAGCCTTGGTATAAAGATATGCCCGCTTTTTTTACTTCACGGTCTTTATATATGGAACCCCACTTGAAGTTGAGCGTGTACTTTATTTGCAGGCCGTAATTCGGTATGGTGGGCAAATAGCTTGAAATGTCTATTTTTTTACGGTATGTTTCGCGGTACGAATCTATTTCCATCTCTATTTTGTTGTTGAGTTCGTTGTTTACTACCGTTATGTTTTGTTCTTTTGCCGCATACCAGCCCGCTTTAAGCCCCAAGCCCTCCGTGGGCATGGTTTTGCCTGTGTAGATTTGCTTGTCTTCGGTGTACCAGCCCGCAAAAAGATAGCCTTCGCGCTCCGGCGTGGGAAGAGTTATACTCTCGCCCGCGGTCTTCAATATGTCTTCAACTGCCGATCCGCCGTTTTCGTCAAACACTATCATTGCCTGCCACTGCGCCTTTAATTTTGCGCCCTCCGCGGGCATTTTTGTTATGTTTGCAACTTCGCCGCCGCTTTCATATACCCAATTTACAAATTTATAGTTTTTGCGCACGGGCGTGGGTAAAACCACGTCCTCACCCTCCCTGGCTACAACCGAATAGAGAGCCTCGCCGCCGTTTGCATTGAGTTCTATTACGGGCGCCCACTCCAACGCATAGAGGGTTGTTTCGTCCAAGATTTTGCCGTTGAACGGCTCGCCGCCATAGGAAGTAGACCAACTGATAACGCCCTTGCCTTCCTTGTTGCGGGTTGAGGGCAATATTTTACTAACGTCGGTGCCGTAATCTATGCTGAGCGTTTCGTCGGCTAACCCGTTGCCGAACCTGAACGTTACGTTATACTTTTGCCAGCCGAAATCGGCATACAGGCGTATGCTTTCCGTGGCGGCGGTTAAGTTGTAGTTGTCCTTGTTGAATATTGATTTTTCGGGCAATACGCCGCGCCTGTCTGCAATTTTTTCGCCGCGGCCGCCCTCCTGCGTGAACCAGCCGTTAAACGTTTTGTGGGCTATCGTTAGCTCTGTGGGCAACTCCGGCAACGGGTCGTTGTACTTTATTTTTACAGAGCGTGAAAAATCGCCGGAGGCCTCTTCGTCCGCTTCGAGAATCAAAGTGTATTCCTTTGCCTTGTATTGCGGGAATAGAACAATGTTTTTGCCTACGTCATATACCGCCAGCGACGCGCCGTTTTCGTCGGTATATTTTGTACCGCCTTCGGCGGCGTCAAAATAGCCTATAAAATCATAGCCGAAACGGGGCGTAACGTCCAGAACATACGTTTCGCCGTCCATTACGGTCAAGTTTTGCACGCCGTTTTCATTTGTATACTGTATCGTGCGTTCGGACGGCGCAGAATTACAGTTAAACATATTGCAACCGCTGAGAATTATTGAGCAGGCAAGTGCAATAACCGCAAAACTCAAAGTAAACTTTGCAAATTTTTTTCTCATTACTGTTCTCCTGATTTTTAAGATATATAAATATTAACACATAAGTATTCAAATGTCAACATATGTATTCATAAATATTTAAATTTTGCGGTATGCTGAATTGGAAGGAGAATATGATATGTTTGAGCCTATGCTTAACCCTGTGGTTGTGGGGGAAGTTATTGCAGAGTTTAGAAGGGCGAAAGGGCTTTCGCAGGAAGTTTTGAGCGGGCTAGCGGGGATTGCGAGGACGCATTTGAGCGCAATAGAACGCGGCGAGAGAAAACCGACATTGGAAACGCTTTATAAAATATGCTGTGCATTAAATGTTAAAATGGAAACGGTCGTTAAAGAAATTGAACGGCGTTTGAATTAAGGCATAAAGTTACCCGTCGGCATAGCCGGCGGGTTTTTCTTAAACGTACATGACCCTATCAAAACGTAAGCGCAACAATGTTATGCGACGCTTATACACGCCGCAACGGGAGCTTTTACGTAGTCAGCAACGGGTTAGAAACAAGCAAGACAAGGAG
>CANREJ010000040.1 GCA_947629665.1 uncultured Clostridia bacterium | reverse complement strand
TATCTTACAAAAAACCTGTTGATTTATTTAACTTTTTTATCTCTTACTGTTGCACTTAGTTTGACAATTCAATTTATGTATTTTATTTAAAAATGTTTAATCCTTATCCATGGAAAGCTCTTTACAGATATTAGCAAAATTTAAATTGTAACATTTTTCTCTATCCCTAAACACTTCACCTACCCAATATATCGCAACTATTAACATATCCATTCCGAAGAACAGGCCCACAATGGCCGAAATCAATTTTGCGTTGATTCCCCATTCCTCTCCCTTTGTATTTGCACGGGTGTTAAGAGAATTGATTTCAGACTGCATATTATCCAAATCCTGCCCAATGGCTTCAAGTGTGGAGATGTTATACAGACCTGTTTGGGCTTTGACAATTATATCCTGTGAATTGTAGTAATAATCACGCAGAGTGTCCGTTATGCCGAGCTTTATATCCGCCCCGTTTTTGTGAGTTCCGCACAAATAATACATGAGCAGGCTTTCACCCGATTCATTATAAAAATTTACGTCCACGCAGGTATAATATTGCAAAAGAGTTTCGGTTGCGTGCGCGCTGACAAGATATATTGAATTTTCAAATACTCCGCTGTTGCAGACTTTATTTATCTTCGCCGTGTTTTCTACGATTTGGTCTACATAATCCCCGAAAGACGTTATGTTTGCGGACAACGTGGAGAGATTGGAATCGGGAGTGTCCTTGGAATCGTAGTTTTGAGTTACAAATTTTTTGAGAGCCTTTTCATACTCTTCTGCGAGATTTACCGTTTCATTTTTGTTTTCAACCGTTCTTTCTTCATAAACTGCGGCATATTTGTCAGCCAGCCCGGTTGCGGTGTAATTGTGGGACATGGTTTGCAGAATGGAAACCACCTGCGGAATCATAGATTCTTCCCCCGCTTCCCCGGAAAGGCTGTCAAGATTCTGCAAAACATATGCCATTGATTCTTCAAAACTTTTCGGAGTATCTTGCCCTTCTATTGTTGTGGGGCTAAATACGTTGTACGCCGAATTTATTGCTTCATATACACCGCCGTCCACAACATTATCCACAATTTCCTTTATTGACGCCATATCCGTGAGAATGTTTTCAAAAATATAATTTGCGCGACCGGTTACAGCCGAACAAAGATTGATAAATTCATTAAGATTATATCCGTTTGATTTATAACATTCTTCAATCTCGGCAATTGCTTTTTCCAACTCTTCAAAAGCAAATTCTTGTGTTTCTATCGCCTGAATTTTTAAAAGATTTTGCAAATCGAGAGCTTGAAGCCACTCAACGTAATCATTAAGATTTTTATATTCCAATATGTTTATATAGCCAATGAGTAAATTTATATTTTCTACGAGTTCTTGATTATCCTTCACGTTGTCTTCACCGGCAACCGCGGCAAGTTTTTCAACCACCGATTTTTCGGTTTTCTCCTCGTTTTCCTCATCTTTCATTTCGGGAAAAACCGTTACAAGCGCCGAATAAATATCATTTATTGCGTTGGTATAACTTGCGTAGTTATATTTAGCGGGGGCATCGTTATCTTCGCCGCATAAATTATCAAAACCGGCAAAAGCCGCATTGATAGCCTTACAGTTGTCTGTCAATATGTAATCTCCCGCCGGATTATTGTATAGCGTCCTGAGATTGGCGCTGTCCCCGGAAATTTTATCAAGGTAAGTTTTCAGGTCGTCCAACGCCCTGCCGAACAACTCGGAAGCCGAGTTTATATTACCGGAAAAGCCACGGTCGCAAAGCGCCGACTCACCGGCCGGCAAGCCATCGGAACTTTCCGGACCGTCAGCCGTTTCGTTGCTGTCGGTTAAAGTGTAATTATATTCAAAATCAGATAAATCTGCCGTCATTGAAGCCGAAAATTCAATATATTGCGCGCTCTGTTCGCTGTATTGCCTGTTCATAGGCGCAAGCCAAAACAAAAAAATTATAGCCACGGTAAAAGGAACTATTACATTAAACAAAATTTTACATAATCCGCGCTTGACCTGTCCGAGATAAAAACTGCCACCTCCAAACAAACCAAAAACAGCTGAAAACGCAACCGTTCTTTTTGCGCTCTTTAATTCGATTTGCCTTATATCATCTATGTGGTCATCGGAAACAGATTTAAGTCTTTTTTCAATCTCTGCCGCCTGTTGCCGCGAAATATTATCGTTAAATTTTTTCATGCATAATTTTGTATTATGATTATCCATATTTTCCCCCGCGTAAATCTTTTAATGATTAGAAAATTTAATCACGTTGTTATTATATAACTAAATAATCTAATAAGTCAAGCCGTTTGATTAAAAAAATTAATATAATTTTCACTGTAAACGGCAATAAAAATTAAATAATAGTTTAAATGGGGAGAAAAATGATTAGATTATTTGAATTAAGAACCGAAAGAGAACTTTCGCAGCGGAACATTGCCAAAATTATGAATGTAAGTCAAGGAACCTATAACAATTGGGAAAATTCCAATACCCAGCCTTCAATTGAACAGCTTATTGCGCTTGCGGATTTTTTTGAGGTGTCGGTTGATTATCTGATAGGACATTCTAACAATTTTGAATTAAATAAAAATAATTTAACGGACCGGCAACGCGAGATTTTAAAATTGACTTACAATGCCGAACCGGAAATTCAAAATGCTGTTATAACTATTTTAAGCTCGCGATTGAATTAATAAAATAAGCGGCGCGAAAATTTCGCGCCGCCTGTTTTATGGTAAAAGCCCTCCGATTGATTTCGGAGGGCTTTGCCTATTATTAAAATTTAAAGTTTGGCTACGCCCGTTGCGCGGGCCGCTGCCGATACCGCCTCCGCCACTTTTTTGTGCGCGGATTTATCGTACGCATAAGGCAGTATAAATTCCGTGGAAAGTTTATCTTCGGGCACGCAACTTGCAATGCCGTGCGCCGCCGCTATCATCATCTCGGAATTGATTGTGGTTGCGCGGACGTCCAGCGCGCCGCGGAAAAGACCGGGGAACACAAGCACGTTGTTTATCTGGTTGGGATATTCCGATGAGCCCGTGCCAACCACTTTTGCGCCCGCCGCAAGCGCTTCGCTACGTGGAATTTCGGGCACGGGATTGGCGCAGGTGAATACTATTGCGTCCTTAGCCATGGACTCCACCATTTGGCGCGTAACGCAGTTTGCGACCGACACTCCTATAAACACGTCGGCGCCTATCATGGCGTCTGCGAGCTTGCCTTTGAGCTTTTTACGGTTTGTAACTTTTGCAATCTCCTGCTGGGCGGGATTTACAGACAAATCCCCCTCGCATATAATTCCGCGGCTGGCGCACATGGTTATATCCTTTACGCCCATGTTCAAAAGGAATTTGGCAATGGCAATTCCCGCCGCGCCCGCGCCGTTTATTACTATTTTAAGGCTTGTAAGCTCCTTTTTGACTATTTTAAGGGCGTTTAAAAGGGCCGCCGCCGTAACTATTGCCGTACCGTGCTGGTCGTCGTGAAATACGGGAATATCGAGTTCGGCTTTGAGCCTCGATTCGATTTCAAAACAGCGGGGTGCGGATATATCCTCCAAATTTATGCCGCCGAAAGAACCCGCAAGGAGTTTGACTGTGCGGATAATTTCTTCCGTATCCTTGGAGCGTATACAGAGGGGAAAGGCGTCCACATCGCCGAATTCCTTAAACAGCGCGCACTTGCCCTCCATTACGGGCATGCCCGCTTCGGGGCCTATGTCGCCCAAGCCGAGAACCGCGGTGCCGTCCGTTATTACGGGCACGGTGTTCCAGCGGCGGGTGAGAGTAAAGGATTTTTCTATATCGTTATGGATTGCCATGCAGGGCTCGGCAACGCCCGGAGTGTAGGCGAGGGAAAGCTCCTCCCTGCTGCCCACGGGAACGCGCACCTTTGTTTCTATTTTGCCCCGCCATTCGGCGTGTTTTTTGAGCGATTCTTCTCTGTAATTCATAAGATTCTCCTGCGGTTTACGTTTAAATATATTTTAACACCGCGGAGTGAAAATGTAAAGCGGATTTACCGCCCGTTACTGCCGTTAAATCCGCCTGTGCCGTGATATGAAAAAGTTTTAACCCGCTTCTCGCAGGTGGGTGCGGCGAAGCGATACATCGGACTTTCCGAAAACCAGACCTCGCCTATTACCGCAAACGGCCGCTCCCTGTATTTTATTGTGGATTACGAATTCTCCATATCACGAACACCGCAGACCTATTTTTATTATATATCATATATTTTTAAAAGGCAACAAGAAAATTTTTACATAACGGCAATTATTTTGCCGCGTTTATTTTATTTTGCTTGATTTTTGGGGTAGTTTGCCGTAAAATTATAAAAAAATCATATACGAGGCTTTTTATGCAAGAAATTACGGGCGTTATTCCGTGTACTTCCACCCCATACGCCGAATTTAAAAACCATGTGGGCGAAGTGGTTACGATTAAAGGCGCCATTCACAATATAAGAGATATGTCCGACTTTGCGTTTATTTTGGTGAGAACGGCACGGGAGCTTATCCAGTGCGTGTATTCGCCCGAATTTTCGGATTACCGCCTTTCCCCCGACGTGGTTGAACAGGCCGCCGCAAAAGTTACGGGCAAAGTCGTGCCCAGCGAAACGCGCGACGGAAGCGAGAGATACGAGCTGCAAATTCATAATATCCAACTGCTGTCCGTGCCCGCGGATATTCCGCCCGTAGTTATTTCCAAAAAACAGGTTGTTTGCGATTTGGCGGTGAACCTCGACTACCGCCCCGTAACGCTCCGTAACCCCAAGGAACGCGCGATATTCAAGATCCAGGAGGGCATACAGCGCGGCTTCCGCGAATATTTGCAGAGCCAGAACTTTACCGAAATACACACCCCCAAAATCAACTTTGCGGGCGCAGGGGGCGGAACCAACGTGTTTAAACTCGACTACTTCGGCAAAACGGTTTTTCTTGCGCAGAGCCCCCAGCTCTACAAACAGGCGCTCGTGCCCGTATATGAGCGTGTGTTTGAAATTGCGCCCGTTTTCCGCGCCGAACACCACGATACGTCAAGGCACCTGAACGAGTATATTTCCATGGACTTCGAGATGGGATATATAGAGAGCTTTACCGACATAATGAATATGGAGACGGGCGCGCTTAAATATATAATGAACCTGCTTAAAACGGAGTACAAGCCCGAAGTTGATTTGCTTAAAGCGGATATCCCCGAAATAACTTCCATTCCCTGCATTAAATTTAAGGACGCAAAGGAACTGTGCGTTAAAAAGCTGAAAAATATAACGGATATGAAGGACTTTGAGCCCGAAGAAGAGGCGTTTTTGGGCAAATGGGCAAAACAGCAATATAATTCCGACTTCTTGTTTGTTACACACTACCTCTCCAAAAAACGGCCGTTCTATACCATGGACGACCCCGACGACCCCGAAGTTACGCTTTCCTTTGACCTTCTGTTCCGCGGCATAGAGATTACAAGCGGCGGACAGCGTATACACGACTACAATATGCAGGTTGAAAAGATGAAAAAACTCGGCATGAACCCCGACGAGTTTGAAACCTATCTTATGCTCCACAAATACGGCGCGCCCCCTCACGGCGGGCTTGGGTTGGGGCTGGAAAGGCTGACTATGCACCTTCTCGGTTTTAAGAACGTGCGCTATGCGGCTATGTTCCCCCGCGATATAAACAGGGTTACGCCTTAAATTTCAATACAAATTTTGCGGCGGAGCGCGTGCGCTCCGCCGCTTTTTGCGTTACCTTATAAAGTTTGTCGTGGCCTTGGGAATATCCACGGGCTTTTCGAGTCCGGTGCCCTTTGCGCCGTTTATAAGTTTTAACAGCCATGCCATGTTACTGCCTACGGTGCGCATGACCGTGAGCCCCTCCTCGTCCTTCATAACATCCTCCGGAGTGTAGCCGTGAACCATGTTCCAATATTTTGAAGGCACCTGTATCATATTGTTGATGCCTATGTATTTATTGAGTACGTCATACGAGGCGGTTGTGCCCGCGCGGCGCGCCGAAACCACCGAAGCGGCGGGCTTTAAGCGCATGTGCGAACCGTAAGCCATAAAGAGCCTGTCCATAGCCGATACCATTGCGCCGTTGGGCGAGGAATAATGAACGGGCGCGCCGAAAACGTAGCCGTCCGCCTCCTTGATTTTTTGGCCGATTTCGTTTATGGGGTCGTCCGAATATACGCACCTGCCCAGCTTTTTGCACGCCCTGCAACCCACGCAACCGCGCACGGGACCGTTGCCCAGCCAAACGAGTTCAGTTTGTATGCCCTGCGCGTTGAGTTCCTTTTCCACCTCGCAGAGCGCGGTATATGTGCAACCGTTTTTGTTGGGACTGCCGTTTAAAAGCAGAACTTTCATATTGTTTTAACCTCCTGCGGGCGTTTTTTATCTGCCGCCCGTTAAATATTTGCGGATAAAAGAGAAGGTTGGCGGAAATCTCTCACCGCCAACCTCACTTTTCCCCTATTGTTATACAGCTTTTCCGCCGCTCTAATAGTTACCCCTAAGGGTTATAATAATATAACATAAGTTTTAAAATTTGTCAATACTGCGCTAAAAAATTTGTGCAATATGCACAAATGTACACCTACGGCTTAAATATATACCTGTGGCAGTTATCGCACTCCACAACGCCGCCCGTCAAAAGTTTTTCCTTGCCCGCCAGCGAAAGTTCGGAGCCGCACTTTGAGCACCTGCCCGCTTTTTCGGGGCAGAGTATGGGAAAAATACGTTCACTGCGCTTTGACATATAGCCCTTCATGACTTCGGGGGAGATGTCGCTTGCGATTTTTGCGAGTTCGGCTTTTATGACCTCGCTCTCCTTGCGCTTTTCGGCTTTGAGCTTTTCGTAGGCCTCCTGGTACTCCTTGCCCTGTTTTTGCATTGCCCTGTTCTTTGTGTACAGCGTCTGGAATTCCTCGTTGGATTCTTTAATCGCCTTGGTGAGAGCGGCAACTTCCTGTTTTATGGACTTTAACTTTTCCGAAATTTGCGCCAGGCTCTTTTTATAGAAAGTTATGTCGGCCCCGCCCTCCAACAGCTCGTCCAGATTTTCAAACTCGGCAAGCGTTTCTGATACTTCGGCGTATTTTTTGTTGAGTTCTTCAAGCGTTGCCGAAAGCGTGAGCGCCTTTCCGTCCAGCGCTTCCAGCCGCTCGGTTGCCTTGGTTACAAAGTTTACCGCCTGGGCAAGGTTTTTGCGCTCCTGCGAACTTGCAAGCTCGCGCTCAACCGTCAACAGTTTTTCGTCCTCTTCCTGATATTTTAAAAGTTTTTCAACGTTGGTCATATATTACTCCTTGAAACTCAAAGCAATTCTTCGTCGCAAAAATACGCCGCCGGTACATTGAGTTCCTCAATTATTTTACCGTAAATTTTATTAAAACCGTAATTTTCCGCCGCGTAGTGCGTGAGAATTATTACGCTTATTCCGCGGGCAAGGAGCGCGGTTATCTGGTGGTGCTTCATATCCGAGGATATAAACACGTCCGCGTTTTCGCTCTCCGCAAAATCTATTGCCGCGTCGTTGCAACCCGCCCCGCAAAATGAAGCCGCGCGGGCGAGAGGTTTGGAGGCGTCGCCGTAAAAAATTACCCTCTGCGTGTTGAAGTTCTTTTTGATAAACTCAACATATTCGCACAGTTTGCAGGGTTTTATGTCATACGCCCTGCCGTAGCCGCCGCCTTCGGGCTTTATTAAAGTTTTGCCCGCTTCGCCGCCCAAACCGCGCATGAGATAGTAGTCTATGCCCTGCGGCGCGGCGTCGAAATTCAGGTGCATGGATATTACGGTGATACCGCTCTTTAAACATTCCGCAACGAGGTTACTGCCGTAGTCATACACCGAAAGACTGCCGAGCGCGCCGAAAATTGCGGGGTGGTGGGTTACTATTGCGTTAAAGCCGAGTTCTTTTGCCTTTTGCAGGGATTTTTTGGACAGGTCGAGCGAGAACAGTATGCCCGTGATTTCTTCGCCGCTGTCAACGAGTATTCCGCTGTTGTCGTAGGCATGTTCGGCCTTGCAAAAGTCCGCGGATATGGAGAGCGGGCCTATGTATTCCAGCAACCGCAAAAGTTCAAACGATTTCACCGTGTAAAAACTCCTCTATGAATTTTATGCTTTTATTGATTTCCGCGCGCGTTTTTGGGGCGAGATTGCGGGTAAGGTATTCCCGCTTTTTGGCCAGCTCCGCGTTTAAATACCCGCCGAGCGCGCCCGACAAGTCGCCAAACCCGAATTCAAGGCGGGCGGGCGTGTACTCCCTGCTCCCGCCGCTACGCCTGCCGCACAGAACAAAATAGTATTTTCCGCCGCTTTCGAAAAGGTCGTCGCAATAAATCTGTGCGCCCGCGTCCAAAAGATATTCGCGCACCGCGCGGACGTTGCGCATGGGCTGTAAAACAAAATTTTGCGGTATGTACGCGGATTTTAAAATGGATACAATCTCTTCCCCGCCCATTCCCGCAATCAACACAAGGTTGATGGACGGGTCTATCTTTTCAAGCCCAAAACAGCATACAGGTGTGCATTTTCCGCTTGAAATGTACTCTTTTAACAGAGCTTCCGCCTTTGACAGGGACTTTGCGCTGATATCCGAAATTACCGCTTCGCCGCACAGATTGTTTTTTAACATATACTGCGCGCAATAGCCGTGGTCGCAACCCACGTCGGCAAAAGTTGTGCAACGCGGAAGATATGCGCAGAGTTTTTTTATTCTGTCCATCAAGTGTCGAGGAAGTCTTTGAGGTGCTTGGAGCGCGATGGATGGCGGAGCTTGCGCAACGCCTTGGCCTCTATCTGGCGGATACGCTCCCTCGTAACGTTGAACTCCTTGCCAACCTCTTCAAGCGTTCTCGGCCTGCCGTCGTCCACGCCGTAGCGGAGTCTCAGCACCTTTTCTTCGCGGGGGGTCAAGCTGTTGAGAACGCCCAAAAGCGTTTCTTTGAGCATGGACGTGGATACGCTGTCCGAGGGGGTTACCGTTGTTTCGTCCTCTATAAAGTCGCCCAGATGGCTGTCCTCCTCCTCGCCGATGGGCGTTTCAAGCGATACGGGGTCCTGCGCTATTTTTTGGATTTCGCGCACGCGCTCCTCGCTTATGCCCATTTCCTTGGCAATCTCCGCCGCAGTGGGGTCCCTGCCGTATTTTTGCAAGAGTATGCGGGATACGCGTGTGAGTTTGTTGATTGTTTCAACCATATGCACGGGTATTCTTATTGTGCGCGCCTGGTCGGCGATTGCCCTTGTGATTGCCTGCCTTATCCACCAGGTTGCATAGGTGGAAAATTTAAAGCCCTTCTGGTAGTCGAATTTTTCAACCGCCTTCATAAGGCCGAGGTTGCCCTCCTGGATTAAATCGAGAAAGAGCATGCCGCGTCCCACGTATCTCTTTGCGATGGATACAACCAGCCTTAAATTTGCCTCGGAGAGTTTCTTTTTTGCCTCTTCGTCGCCTTCCTGCATTCTGCGGGCGAGTTCTATTTCGTCCTCGGCCGAAAGAAGGGGCACCCTGCCTATATCTTTGAGATACATTTTTACCGGGTCGTCCAGCCCGATATCCGAGAGCGCCTGCTCGTAGAGTTCCTTGTCGCGCTCGGCTTCATCGATAATCTGTATTCCCGCCTCGGCTATGGACTTATACACAAAGTCCATTTGCGTGGGCGTCGTTTCGTATTTTTCCATTATGTCGCACAGGCTGTTGGTTGTTATGGAGCCCTTTGCCCCGTGCGTATCGATGATTTGCTTTAAAATTTCGTACAGTTTTTGGTCGGATAAATTCATTGTTTGTCTCCGCTTTTAATTTTACTTTTGATTTGTAAAAGTTGTTGCATCGTCTGCGCCATTTTCAGGCGTTCGGCGCTGTTCTGCTCTTTTTCTATGAGTGTTTTTATGCGGGCGATTTGCCCGTCTATTTCGTCCGTTTTCAGCCGCTTTATGCAGTCGTAAAAATATTTTTCGGCAACTTCGCCCTTCAAACGGTTGCCGTCCGAATAGTCGAGTATGCGGCAGAGTTCGGCGTATTCCTCGCTGTCCTCGTCAAAAAACTCAAACAGTTCGGCGGGCTGGACGCGCTCCTCCATCAATTTTTTGGACTGTATGTATTTTGCTATTATGGCGTGGACGCCGTTTGTAAAAACGATGTCGGTTATGGGTACGTCCGCGGCGAATTTGGCGCCGAACAGATACGCGGCTATTATAAACCTTGAAGCGCGCTCCGATACGGTTGCCGAATCCTTGCGCGCGGGCGGATTTTGAGGTTCGGGTTTATCCTCCTTGGGCGAGGTATTCAAGTCCCGCTTCAAGGATTCGTAGGTAAAGCCCGTTATGTCGCGCAGGGTCTTTAACAGATCCTCCTGTTCGGTTGCGCTGTCCGCCGTTTTTATGACCTTTAACGCATCGGCCACAAACTTGCGCTTTTCCTCGCTTTTGGTCAGGTCGTATTGGCTCCTCAACGCATGCAGTTTGAAATCTATTAAGGGCATTGCCTTGTTTAAGCAATTTTGGTAGCCTTCCGCGCCTAACTGTTTTATTACGTCGTCGGGGTCGAGCCCGTTTACGAGCGGAACCACTTTGACGTTCAGCCCCTCGTTTTTTAAAATTTCCAGCCCGCGCAGATTTGCGTGCTGGCCGGCGGCGTCGCCGTCGTAGCTTATAAGCACGTTGTTGGTGTATCTTTTTATGAGCCGCGCCTGGTCCTGCGTGAGCGAAGTGCCCATGCTGGCAACCACGTTTTTAAAGCCCGCCTGATAGAGGGAAATTGTGTCCATATACCCCTCTACCATTATTACTTCCCTTATAGTTTGGGTTGTTTTGAGTTTTTTTAAAAGGTTTATGTTGTAGAGCGTTTTGCTCTTGTTGAAAACGGGCGTGTCCTTGGTGTTTTTATATTTGCCGAAATCCACCTTTTTAAGCGCCCTGCCGCCGAAGGCGATTACCTCGCCCATAGCGTTGATTATGGGGAAGATGAGCCTTCCGCCCTGCGAGTCCACAAGCCTGCCGTCAATGGAATTTACCACGCCGCAGTCCAGCATATCCTGCCTGTTGTAGCCATTTTTTAAAAGATAGGCGGGTAAATCAGTGAAGTTGAGCGACGCGCCCAAGCCGAAAGTGCGCACTATGTTTGCGGGGATTTGTCTTTTTAATATATATTCGATATGCTCGTCCGCTTTGCCTGAATTGAGATTATCGAGATAAAAATGCGCAGTGTCGTTCAAAATTTTTAACATTGTGTCGCGCTTGCGCTTTTGCTCCACCGTTTTTTGGTTGTCGTAACCCGTTTGCGGCATGGGGAGTTTTGCGCGCTCCGCCAAAAGTTTCACCGCGTCCATAAAGTCGACGTTTTCAATCTCTTTTACAAACTTTATTATATCGCCCGACTCGCCGCAACCGAAACAGTGATAAAACTGGTCGGGCTCGCTGATTGAAAAAGAGGGCGTTTTTTCGTGGTGGAAGGGACAGCACGCCCAATAGTTACTGCCGCGCTTTTCAAGCCCGATATAGCTTGAAACAACGTCGACTATATTAAGTTTTTCCTTTAAAGTTGTGATAAACTCCGAAAAAACGTCTGCCATTTTAATTGCTTTCGTCTATGAACGTCCAGCCCTTGGGAACGAAAATTTTGTTGAACATGTACACGGCGTACCTGTCCGTCATGGAGGACAGATAGTCGCAGACAACCTGCTCCGGGGAGTATGAGCTTAAAAGTTTTGTGTAGGTTTGGGGGAGCTTGTCCGTATTTTTAACGTAGTAGAAGTACATTTCGGTGAGCATTCTCTCCGCCTTTTCCTCCTCGCCCTTTGCCGTGCCCGAATAGTAAACATTTTGGAACATAAAGGTGCGGAACTCCTCGCTCGCCTCCTCTATCTCACTGCCCATTTTAACGTAGTTTTTGCCGTTGCTCGTTTCGAAAACCGAATATATTGCCCTGTTTATGCGCTCACGCGAGCCCGTGCCGAGGACGTTACGTATGTGTTGGGGAACGTCGTTTTCGGTTAAAAGCCCCGCGCGGACGGCGTCGTCAAGGTCGTGGTTTATGTATGCAACCCTGTCGGCGATGGACACGCACATGCCTTCCAAAGTTGCGGGCGTACCGTTTTTGGGGTGGTTTAAGATGCCGTCGCGCACCTCGAACGTGAGATTAAGCCCCCTGCCGTCCTTTTCGAGGATGTCCACAACGCGCAAGGACTGTTCGTTGTGGGAAAATCCCAGCGGGCATAATTTATTTAAAATTCTTTCGCCGCTGTGCCCGAAGGGCGTGTGCCCCAAGTCGTGCCCCAGCGCGATTGCCTCCGCCAAGTCCTCGTTTAAGGAGAGGGCGCGCGCCAGACTGCGGGCGATTTGCGCCACGTCGAGGGTGTGCGTGAGGCGGGTTATGTAGTGGTCGCCTTCGGGGGAAAAGAATACCTGCGTCTTATTCTTCAATCTCCTGAAAGATTTGCAGTAGATAATTCTGTCCCTGTCACGCTGAAAATCCGTGCGCATATTGCACGGCTGTTCCTCCCTGAGCCTGCCGCGCGTTTGGTTGGACTTGCACGCGTAGGGGGATAAAAATTGTTCTTCTATGGCGTAGGTACGCTCTTTAAGGCAGGGTATTTTTTCCATTTCTCATTAATTGTACGAAAATTTTTTCGTTTTTCCTTTTTTTATTAAAAAATCGTGCATATTTTTTAAAAATCACTTTGCAAAACCGCCGCCGACGGACAGCACTTCGCCCGTAACATAGGGCGTTGAAGCGAGAAATACGCAGGCGTGCGCTACGTCTTCGGGCCTGCCGAGCCTGCCCAAAGGGATTCTGTCTATGAGGTCCTCCATTTCCGCAGAGGATAAGTTGGAGTTCATTTCGGTGTCGATTACGCCCGGAGAAACGCAGTTTACGCGTATTTTCGAGGGAGCAAGCTCCTTTGCAAGCGCCTTTGTGAAGGCTATGAGGGCGCCCTTGGAAGCAGAATAAGCCACCTCGCAACTTGCGCCGACTTCGCCCCAGATGGACGCCACGTTTATTATGCAGCCGCCTGCGCCTATCATCTTATCAACCGCTTCGCGGCAACACAAAAACGCGCCGCGGGCGTTTACGGCAAAGATTCTGTCCCACTCCTCCGCCGAGGTGTTCTGTATGACGTTCACGCGGGATATGCCCGCGTTGTTTACAAGCACGTCCAGCCTGCCGTACACCGAAAAAATTTCGCGCATCATGTCCGCAACTTCCCGCTCGTTCGAAACGTCGGCGCGCAACAAGAGCGGGCAATAGCCCATCATATTAAATTCTTCCTGCGCCGCCAGCGCGGCAGGCTCGTCGCTGTGATAGTTCAGTACCACCTCGTAGCCGTTTTGCAAAAACGCAAGGGCGATTGCCTTGCCTATTCCCTTGGTTCCGCCCGTTATAAGCGCTGTTTTCATTTTATAAGCTCCATAATACGTTCTGCGATTGTTATTGGCGGTATGCCGTCCGTCTGTACGGTGAAGTCGGCAACCTGCGCAAAAACCGGCGCGCGGACGGCGTATAATTTTTTGAGGTTTGCCTCCGCGTCGCCCTTTAAAAGCGGGCGGGAACTGTCGCCCTTTAAGCGGAGCACGAGTTCCTCTATATCCGTTTTGAGATACACTATTTTTCCGCTTGCCCGCAGTGCGCGCACGTTTTGTCCGTTCATGAGGCAACCGCCGCCCGTGGAAATTACAACCTCCCGCCGCTCCGCCGCCTCCGCAACGGCCGCACGCTCCAACGCGCGGAAATAGTCCTCGCCGTAGTTTTCAAAAATGGAGGATATATCGCCGTATTTTGCGACGATGAGGGCGTCGGTGTCAATCAGCTTGCGGCCGAGTTTTTGAGAAAGTACTTCGCCGACGGTTGTTTTGCCGCAACCGGGCATTCCCGCAAGCACTATGTTCATAGTTTAAAGCTCTCGCCCGCGAGAATGTAGCTGTTTTTGCCGAAGCCCGCTATAACGCCCCTGCAAACAGGGGAAATTACGGACGTGCGCCTGAACTCCTCGCGCGAGTGAACATTGGACATATGCACTTCCACCACGGGCACGGAAACGGAGGCGATTGCGTCGCGTATGGCGTAGCTGTAATGGGTGTATGCGCCTGCGTTTAAAATTATTCCGTCGCAGTCTGCCGACTGGATTTTGGAGCAGATTTCGCCCTCCGAATTGCTTTGATAAAATTCGCACTCGTCGTCCTTGAAATGGGCGGCAATTCCGGCGTTGATTTCTTCAAGCGTCTGCACGCCGTATATGCCCTTCTCCCTTATTCCCGTCATGTTCAGGTTGACGCCGTTTATAAAAAGCAGTTTCATTGCATGTTCTCCTTTTGATATTCGTTAAAAAGCCGCTCCGCCTGTGCGTTGTCGGGCGAAATTCCAAAGTATAAGCACTCCGCAAAATACGCCTGGTAAAACAACATTCCCGCGCCGTTTATTATTTTTTTGCCTTGGCGTTCGGCGACTTCCAGAAATTTGCTCTTGGGCGGGGTGTAAATTAAATCCATTGCCACCGAACAGCCCGCTATAAGCTCCTCGCCGACGGGGGATTGACCCACGGAGTTGTGCATGCCCACGCCCGTGGCGTTTACTATTAAAAAGTACGGCAGGGGCGGGATTTGATTCAGCGCAGTGAGACCGCAAAACTCTTCCGCAAGGCGGCTTGCAGAGGCATAATTTTTATC
Organism: uncultured Clostridia bacterium; assembly: GCA_947629665.1. GTDB lineage: Bacteria > Bacillota > Clostridia > Christensenellales > Borkfalkiaceae > Coproplasma. The sequence continues at coordinate 786 of CANREJ010000040.1, read as the reverse complement.
GTAAAGGCTCACGTGCGCGCCCGCGTCCAGAAGTTTTTTGGACACGCTTCTGCCCGCGCCGCCCGCGCCGAGGACGAGAGCCGTTTTGCCATTTACTTCCACTCCGTTATTTTGGAGAGTCATCATAAAGCCGAGGCCGTCGGTGTTGTAGCCGCACATATCGAAAGTTGTTACGGTGTTCACCGCGCCGAAAACTTTTGCGTCGCCCGACGTTGCTTTGAGGTGCGGGATTATTGAAAGTTTATAGGGTATGGTTACGTTAAACCCGTTCAGGCCGCCTATGATTTGGCCTATGCTGTCCTCAAAACTCTCCTCCGGTATGGAGATTTTTTGATATTGCACCCTGTTGCCCATTTTGTCGGCTATAAAGTTGTGAATCTGCGGGCTTAAAGAAGCCGAGACGTCCTTGCCTATGACCGCAAGTTTAAGTTCTTTCATTTGCCCTCCTTAATGCTTTGGGAACATTCGCAAAGCAACTGCACATATTCCTTTTGGGGAATTTTGAGTTCGGCGGATTTGCCCTCGCTTTGAGGAACCACGAGAGTTACGAGATAGTCGGTGTTCTTTTTGTCGAATTTGGCAAGCTCCGCCGCCTTGGATATATCGTCGTAGCCGGGCACGTCTTTTATTGCCGCTTTAATCAGTTTTTTAAGGCTTTGGGCGTACTCTTCGCCGCACACGTTGAGCTTTTGGGCGATGTACAGTTCGTAGTACATGCCAATGAGCACAAACTCGCCGTGGGATTTTTTGCGGTAGCAAAGTTCCAGCGCGTGCCCGGTGGTGTGC
>CANREJ010000039.1 GCA_947629665.1 uncultured Clostridia bacterium | reverse complement strand
ATCCTATTCTAACACAGTTGAATTATATGGACTACTTTTTTACTCTCCACTGTTGCACTTGATATGATAATTCACCTATAAAGCAAAGCGGGGCGGCGCAATCTGCGCCGCCCCGCTATTATTTTCCTTGTACTATTCCGCTTGCACCTCTACGGTGATTTTGGCGGATACGCCCTCCATAAGTTTGAGTTCCACCTCATATTCGCCCACGTTTTTGATGGGCTGTGCCAGAACTATTTTCTTTTTATCCACCGCATAACCTGCGGCGGCAAGGGATTCGCTGACGTTTGCCGTTGTTACCGAACCGAATACTTTGCCGTTTTGACCCGCCTTTATTTTTACGGTGAATTTTTTGCCCGACAGCGTTTTTGCAAGCTCGCGCGTGGCCTTTTCTTCCTCCGCCCTATGGAAATCCGCCGCCGATTTTTTCATTGAAATATCGTTTAGTTTAGCCGCTGTGGCAACTTCCGCCAATCCCTTTTTAACGAGGAAATTGCGGGCGTAACCTTCGTTTACGTCAACCACTTCGCCTTTTTTGCCCTGACCTTTAACATCCTGTAAAAGTATGACTTTCATAACTCACTCCTTAATTTTATTTTAAAGCCAAAAATGCGGTTTGTCAAGGGGCTTGGTATATTTTGAAGCGGGCGGCACAAAATATAAGCGGAGGATTTGATATGGAAAAGAACGTTAATATCGATATCGCCTGCGACGTATCCACTTGCAGGCACAATTATCAGAGTTGCAACTGCACTCTTCCCAAAATAAAGGTAGGTTGCACTTGCAATGCCGAGGCCTGCACCTGCTGCCAAAGCTACTCTGAAAAAATATAATTTAAAGGCACGCGGCTTAAATTCCCGCGTGCCTGTTTTTTTGTTTACATATTGATCAGGAGAGCCAATCCCTGAGGGGTATGAGCGCGGGCACGCCCATGCTGCTTAACAGATTTTGTTGGTAGAAGTATTTTGCAACCGTGCTTACATTGAAATAACTTGTGAACGGTTGCATAAAGTCGAGGTCGGCTATGGGCTGAACCAAATACCCCAAAAACAGCAATATGCCCACGAATATTATAAACATTACAATTGCGCCTGATATACCGTCGGCAACGTAGAACGCCGAGCCGAGGCGGGCGAACGAGAGTACGCGCGATACAAAGAAGGATATGAGCATTACCACTATGAGCAATAACAGGAAGAGTCCCGCGGTGATCATCCATTTTGCAATGGAAGCCGCGATGCCGTCCAACTGCATTTCGCCCGGAAGGTTTACGCCGCCGAACCAGCCCAATACCACTTCTCCCAAAGCGGCGTTTGCGCTTGCGAACAGCCCCGAATTAAAGACGAGGTGATAGGACATAAAGCCCGCGCCGATTGCCAGCCCGAATACTATGAGCGACCAGAACGATGAGGATATGCCGTTGGAAAAGCCGTGGCGAATGGCAATGTTCATGACGCCTATGACTATAAAGTCGAACGCAACGCCCTTTATGCCGCGCCAGAACCCGCCGCCGTACATTCCCGCCATAGAGTTTTGCAAGCTCTCAACGTGCGCCAAGTCGAGTACAATGTACACGGGAACAATTATGAGCATTGCAATTGTGAAGCCCTTGATTGCCAAAACCAAACCGCCCCACAGTCTGTTTATTACGCCGACGCCGCCGTATTTGCGCATTTCCTCGTCGCGCTTTTCCATTGAGCGCCTTATTATCCTTTGGAAGAGCTTGGACAGCCCCATACAGCCGAGCATAAACACAACGGCGCATACTATAATCACTATACCACCCACCGTAGGGCTTGCGCCCGAAGCGTTGAGTATTGCGCCTATGGCTATGGTGAGCATCGCGGATACTACGTATTCGCCCGCCCACGTTTGCACCCTTGTGAAGCCTTTAACCAAACCGATTATAAGACCTATAACAGCAAACAGGGTGGGAATTAACCATAAAAACAATCCTGCCATTTGAATTTCTCCGTTTTATTTATTATAACTGTCTTTTAAAGACACGATTTCGGAAAGTACGAGCTTTTTATCCTCTTCCGCCTTTTTGTAATAGCCTGTGCGCATGAGCTGGAAGGGCGTGCCGTTTTGGCTCTCCGCAAGATAGGGCTCCGCCTTGCCGTACAAAATCTTTTCACTGTTTAAATTTAAACGCTCGGCATAGTCCTGATCGGGATATTCCTCGTCCTTTAACAGCGGTTCGTACTGCCTTACCTCGCAGTCTGCGCCGTATTTGGCGTCAACCCACTGTATTACGCCCTTTGCCTTTACCTCGCAGGGGAGATTTGCCCCGCTGCGGCTCTCAGGGAAGTAGGTGCATAAAAGCTCCTTTACACTGCCGTCTTCGCCCAAGACGACGTCGTCGCAACGGACTATATACGCCGCCTTTAAGCGGACGGTGCCGCCCTTTTGAAGCCTTTTGTATTTGGGCGGAGGATTGAGTGAAAAATCGTCTCCGTCTATATATACGCTACCCGTAAACTTAATTTTACGCGTACCCGCGGACTTGACGGGGTTCTTTTCAAACTCCAACTCCTCTTCGCCCGCATAATTTGTTATTGTCATTTTTATGGGATTCAATACCGCCATAGCGCGCTCGGCGTTTTCGTTGAGGTTGTCGCGCACGCAACTGTCGAGCTGGGCGGAATTGACTATTGAGTAAGCCTTTGCAACGCCGACGTCGGCGCAGAATTTTTTAAGCGCCTCCGGGGGAACGCCCCTGTTTTTAAGCCCCATTATTGTTGGCATGCGGGGGTCGTCCCAGCCGCGCACAAAGCCCTCGTCCACGAGCTTTTTTAAATAGCGCTTGGACATTAAAGTATTTGTTATATTCAGCCTTGCAAATTCTATCTGCCTGGGCACGGGGGCGGGGAAGCCGGCCTTTTGTATGAACCAATCGTATAGCGGGCGGTGATTTTCAAATTCGAGGGAACAGAGCGAGTGCGTTATTCCCTCTATTGCGTCCGATACGGGATGGGCAAAGTCGTACATGGGATATATGCACCATTTATCGCCCGTGCGGTAATGGGTAACGTGGGCTATGCGGTAAATTATGGGGTCGCGCATGTTCACATTGGGCGAGGACATATCTATTTTTGCACGCAGAGTGCGCGCGCCGTCGGGATACTTGCCCGCCTTCATTTCGCGGAAGAGCTTTAAATTTTCCTCCACGCTTCTGTTCCGGTAGGGCGACGGCGTGCCCGGCTCGGTTAAAGTGCCGCGGGTTGCCGTTATCTCCTCCGCAGAAAGGTCGCACACGTAGGCGTTGCCGTCCATTATATATTTTTCGGCAATCTCATAGAGCCTGTCGTAGTAGTCTGAGGCAAACACGAGCCTGTCGTACTCAAAGCCCAGCCACTTTACCGCCTCCACTATGGAGTTTACGTATTCGTAGTCCTCTTTGGCGGGGTTTGTATCGTCCATTCTTAAATTGAGTTTGGCGCCGTAGCGCTCCTTTACGCCGAAATTTATGCACATGGCTTTTATGTGGCCTATGTGCAGATAGCCGTTGGGTTCGGGCGGGAAGCGCACCAAAAGTTTGTTGCCGCGGGACTGGAATTTGCCCGCCGCAAGCTCTTCGTTTATTATCTGCTCTATAAAATTAGTTGCTTCGGGAAGTTGCATTTGCGTTGCCTCGATAATTGATTAGGATAAGCCCGTGATTGTGCCTTTGTCGTCTATATCTATGCGCTCGGCGCAGGGCGACTTGGAAAGCCCCGGCATGAGCATTATTTCGCCCGCAACCGCCACTATAAAGTTTGCGCCGCCCTTATATATTACGTCGCGGACGTAAATTTTAAAGCCTGTGGGACGGGAAAGTTTTTTGGCGTCGTCCGAAAGGGAATACTGCGTTTTGGCAATTATTACGGGCAGGCCGTTTATTCCCTTGCTCTCAATTTCCTCTATTTTTTGGAGGGCAAGTGCGGAAAAATCCGCGCCGTCGCCGCCGTATATGTTTTTGGCTATATCGTTTACTTTTTTAACTATGCCGTCGCTGAGGTCGTAGGCATAGCACAGTTTTGAGGGCTTGTTGCAGGCCTCCAAAACGGCTTCGGCAAGCTCAACGCCGCCTTCGCCGCCCTTTAAGAATACGTCGGTAAACACCGCTTTCGCGCCCGCCGCCTTGCATGCGGAGAGCACCTCGTCTATTTCCCCGCGGGAATCGGTTGCAAACCTGTTCATTGCAACGACTACCGGCTTTTTGTATACGTTTGTGATATTTTGTATGTGCTTTAAAAGGTTGGGAAGCCCCGCCTTTAACGCGGCAATGTCGGGAGTTGCAAGCGCGGACTTATCGGCTCCGCCGTGGAGTTTTAACGCCTTGACCGTGGCAACCACAACAACGCAGTCGGGTTCTATGCCGGCTATGCGGCACTTTGTGTCGAGGAATTTTTCCGCGCCGAGGTCTGCGCCGAAGCCCGCCTCGGTTACTGTGTAGTCGGCAAGGGTCATCGCCGTGTAGGTTGCGCGTATGGAGTTGCAACCGTGGGCGATATTGGCAAAGGGGCCGCCGTGAACGATTGCGGGAGTGCCTTCCAATGTCTGCACGAGGTTGGGCTTTATGGCGTCCTTCAAAAGGGTGGTCATTGCGCCGTCCGCCTTCAAATCGCGTGCGCGCACGTACTCGCCGCTTTCGGATACGCCCACCACTATGTTGCCTATTCTCTTTTTTAAGTCGGCGAGGTCGGTTGCAAGGCACAAAATTGCCATAACTTCCGAGGCGGCCGTTATTTCAAAGCCCTCTTCACGCTCGTAGCTTTGGCAACCCTTCATGTTGCCTGCGGCGTTGTGCAGGGTTATGTTGCGCAGGGCGCGGTCGTTCATGTCCATGCAACGCTTAAAGTAAACCTGCTTGATTTTGAGCTCGTTACCGCGGAAAATATGATTATCTATCATTGCGCAAAGGAGATTGTTTGCCGCGGTGATTGCGTGTAAATCGCCCGTAAAGTGCAAATTTATATCCGCCATGGGCACAACCTGCGCATATCCGCCGCCTGCCGCGCCGCCCTTTACGCCGAACACGGGACCCAGGGAGGGTTCCCTCAACGCAAGGCAGACCTTTTTGCCCAGCTTTGACATACCGTCGGCAAGGCCTATGGAAACGGTGGTTTTGCCCTCCCCGCTCGCCGTGGGGTTGATTGCCGTTACCAACACGAGTTTGGACTTGGGGTTTACCTCTTTGAGGTTTATTTTTGCCTTATACTTTCCGTAAAGCTCCAAATCGTCCTCGCAAAGACCGAGTTTGGCGGCGATTTGGCGAATGTCCTGCATTTTGCAACTTTCGGCAATTTCGATATCCGAGAGCATGAAATTCTCCTTAATAAATCATTTGATTTATTATAACACATAAAGCCCGCAAATGTACAACGTTTGCGGGCAGTTTTTTGAAATTTGGAATAGGTTTTTAAAAACTAAATTTTGGAATAAATAAAATTGCCAACTCCGAAGAGTTTTACACGCTTTCGGCTACGGTTATAAGAAATTTTTGGCCGTTTAAAAACTTCATGCAAAACGAGTTGCCGCTTTGGGAAAATTCACATACGAACAAGTCCTTTAATGTGGTTACTATTTCACCGCAAAGCTCGGCAGGCGAAAACTTTTGCTCCGCTTCCGCGGCAAACACCTCTTTTGCCGTATCCGGCCCTTTGCTTTTGTCCATAATTCTGTTACCCTCCTTTGGTTTTTCTTTGTCGCTTGCAAGCATACTTAAATTATATTCTCTACTTTGCCATCAGTCAACAAATTGATGCCAAAACCGATAAGAATTATTTGTAGTATAAGGTCTATTTTATGGTTAATTTGTCGAAGTTCAGTGAGCGGCTGAAAGAGCTTATGTGCGATAAAAATATAAACGCGCCCGCACTTGCAAAGGCCGTTGATACAGACCGCACAAATATCACAAGATATATGCGCGGGGAACGGTTGCCGCAGTTTTTGACTTTTATGGCGCTTATTAAGTTTTTCGGTTGCTCCGCCGACTATCTGTTGGGACTTACAGAGTACCAAAAGGACGGCAACAAATATTTTGACGTGCAGCCGTTTGACATTTCGCTTAAAAATGCCTTTGCAAAATCGGGGAAAAGTCAATACGGATTGGTCAAACAGCAAAAAATTTCCGCCTCGCTTGTTTTTGATTGGCTTACGGGTAAGAGGTTGCCTTCAATGGAAAACCTTGTAAAATTGAGCGAATATTTTGAGGTTTCGGTGGATTATCTGCTTGGCAGGGTAAAGTGATGAAGTTAAAATTTCCCGAAAGGCTCGGCGAGCTTATTTTTTACGGGCAAAAAACTCAGGCGCAACTTGCCGGAGAGCTTGGGTGCAGGCAATCTTCAATAAGCCGATATCTTTCGGGCAGAGCTTTGCCTACGCTTGGTGTAGCGGTGAAACTTGCAGATTATTTTAACTGTTCCGTTGATTTCCTTTTGGGGTTGTCAGGCGACAGCGGCAACGGAAAATTCAGCACTCCGCCGCCGTTCGGCGAAAGGCTTTTAAAAGTCTGCAACGAAAAGGGAATTTCGAGGTACCGCCTGCAAAAAATGACGGATATTTCCGAATCCGTTATGAGATATTGGATACAGGGAAAGACCTCTCCCTCGCTGGTGAACGTTGTTCTCATTGCCGAAAAATTGGAAATTTCTGTGGACTATTTGCTTGGAAGAGAGAAATGATGAAGTTAATTTAACCGCACGAAAAAATATTTGTGAACATTTTGAAACGGGGCGGTAGCGCAAGCGGAATGTATGGCTAACGTTCGGGGATTGCTAACGACCGTTACGCCAAAAAAATACTTGACTTGACAGAATAAATTAAATACAATGGTTAGGTAACCGAAAGGTTGCCTATTTTTTATTGCGGCGCACTAAGCCAAGTGCGTACAAAGGAGTTTTTTATGGCCGACGAAAAGAGAACGGTAACAATGGACAAACTTGTGAATTTGTGTAAGGCGAGAGGTATTATTTTCCCCGGAAGCGAAATTTACGGCGGAATGGGCAATACCTGGGACTACGGCCCCGTGGGCGTGGAAATTAAAAACAATATTAAACGCGCCTGGTGGAAACGGTTTGTTCAGGAGAGCGAAAACAGTTACGGCGTGGACGCCGCTATACTTATGAATTCCAAAGTGTGGGAAGCGAGCGGGCATACCACCTCCTTTTCCGATCCGAAAATGGACTGCAAGGAATGCAAGAGCAGGCACCGCGCGGATAACCTCATCGAGGCGCACTCCAAGGGCAAAGTGAACCCCGACGTTATGTCTAATGAGGAAATGGAGGCGTATATCAACGAGCACCACGTATGTTGCCCCATATGCGGAAAGTTTAACTGGACGGGCATACGCACATTTAACCTTATGTTTGAAACATCGCGCGGGGTTACCGACGAGAGCCAGAATAAAATATACCTCCGCCCCGAAACAGCGCAGGGCGAATTTGTTAATTTTATGAACGTACAGCGCACTACGCGCGCAAAAGTGCCATTTGGTATTGCCCAGGTGGGCAAGGCGTTCAGGAACGAAATAACGCCGGGGAACTTTATTTTCCGCACGATAGAGTTTGAACAGATGGAACACCAATGGTTCTGCAAAGAGGGCACGGACAGCGAATACTACAATGAATTTAAACAAAAGGCGTGGAAATTCCTTGTTGACCTGGGTTTCAGCGAGGAACACCTGCGCTTTAAAGATCACGACAAGTTAGCTCACTATGCAAAACAGGCGTGCGATATTCAATACCTGTTCCCCATGGGCTGGTCGGAGCTGAACGGTATCCATAACCGCACAAACTACGACCTTACGCGGCACCAGGAATACTCCGGCAAGACGATGACCTACGTGGACCCCGTTACCAACGAGAGATATATACCGTACGTTATAGAGTACTCGATAGGCGCGGACAGGCTTATGCTTGCGGTGCTTTCGGAGGCATACGACGAGGAAACGCTTGAAGGCGGCGACGTGAGGAACGTTTTACACCTGCACCCCGTGCTTGCGGCATACAAGGCCGCCGTGTTGCCCCTGCAAAAAAATCTTTCGGACAAGGCGCAGGAAATTTATAAAAAACTGTGCAAAAAGTTCCCCGTTACTTACGACGCGGCCGGCTCCATAGGCAAGCGTTACCGTAGGCAGGACGAGATAGGTACCCCCTACTGCATTACGATAGACTTTGACACATTGGAAGACAATACCGTTACCGTGCGCGACAGGGATACGATGAAACAGATACGTATACCCGTAGACGAACTAACCGCCTATATAGACAAGAGCCTGGAATTTTAAAATAAATTTGGCAAATTTGTTATAACGAACCCCCGCGGCAGCTTATGTTGCCGCGGGGGTTTTAAATTTTTTATAGACTTATGAATTAATATTTGGGAGAGTTATCCCTGCTCATGGCGGCCGCTATTTCTTCCGCCTGATGTTTGCGCGCCTCTTTTGCATGCTGCTCTATTGCGTCGGTTACCGTGTTTTTAAATTGAGTTGCGTTGGATATGCCCGGAAATTGAATACGTGCGTCCCCACCGCCGCCACCGAGAACGATTACCGTCGTAAAACGGAAAATTGCTCCCCAAAGGGTGTTTTTAACGGAAACGTTATCCACCTTCTCGATAGGATAATCCAAAGAATTTACGGATATGATACCTACTTTGCCTATTACCCTTTTGTTTGTAACGGCAAGCTCCATAGTAATGATACGGATTATCTTTATAATAAGAACCAACGCGCCGATAGCTATTAAAACCGACATAACTATTATACCAATAGGCGGCGCCGATTCGGGCGACGGTATTTTAACCGCCGCAACTATGCCGCCAGCAAGGCAGATCAAAAAAAATAAAATCTGCGGAAACGCGGCAAGGGGATTCTTCTTTACTTTGCAAATTATAACTTCATCTCTACGCAAGTTATTTTCTGCATACTTACTCATTTTTTTACTCTCCTTTTGCAAAATTAAGAAATTTATTTCTTACGGTTTTAAATTATATAAGTATTTTACTTATTTGTCAAGTATTTTTAAGAAGTATTTTGCTTATAATAGTGCAATGAAAAAATTTTCGGAAAGAGTTAAAGCGTTGAGGCAGGAAAAAGGTTTAAGCCAAGGCGCGCTGGCGGAAAAAATAAAATCCAGCCAGAAGATAATCGACTACTGGGAGACGGGCACGACGGAACCAAAAGCCAATTTCATTATTGCGTTGGCGGATTTTTTCGGGTGCACGACCGATTATATTTTGGGGCGTGAGGACGATATGGGAAACGTGAATATAAACAGCGACCTGACCGAAACCGAAAAATTTATTTTGGAAACATTCCGCAAATCTTCCGCCGACGACAAGGCGGTTGTTTACGGGTTTTTAAAGTATCTGGCGCAAAAAAACCAATAAAAACCTGCCGCATGTAATTTTGGCGTGGGGCAGTGCAATAAAACGCGCCCGACCGAATGGCCGGGCGCGTTTTATTGCAAAATCCAAATATCAATTTTCATCGTCGTCGGAGGACGCCGCTATGTATTTATCGAGTACTTTTTTGCCGAACTTGGCACCGATTCCCACAAGGCGTTCCTTCATCGTCTTTTTTTCTTTCTCCTCGATAGTGCCCTCGAAATGCAAATCGCGGCAGGGGTCGAACGCAACGTAGCCGCACTCCGCCGCATAGGCGAACACGCTCTTTAAAATTCCTTCCAACAGGGGTTTATCGTCTTCGGGGCAGTCCTCGACAAGGCTTATGAGCGCCGCGGGTTTGATTGTGTTTATGTATTTTTGGCCGAGGGCGGGAACAAGAAGGTTATCTATCATCGCGCCAATGGGCTCATAGTGCTTTTTTGCCACGCGGGCGCGCGCGCCCTTTGCGGGGGCGCCCGTTATTATAAGGTTGTACCACTCCAAAATTACCGCGTTAAAGCGGTATTTTATTTTTACGGGCGAAAGAAGCCAGCGCACAAATTTTGCTATTCCGCCGAAACACATGGGAATGAGCTGTGCAATCATTGTAATAACGGAAAATATTATTAAAATTACGTCCAGGGCAAAATCCGCCGCACTGCCGCTGCCCGAAGAGGCTATTGCTATTGCCGAAATGGATACGGCGAGCGAGAGTAATTTTACTATAAGCCTTATGATTTTTAAGGCGACGGAGAATTTTTTAAGGCTCTTGGTTGTGGCGCGCGAACTCAAAACAAAGAACACGACGAGCAACGCCGCCATTAAAACATATACGCCGATTATCACGTAAATGGCAACGCCCGCCGCAAAGGATACCGTTTTGTTTAACGACCTGTACAGCATGAATGACGTGTATAAAAGGGTGAAGATCATGCTTATACTGAGCGTTACTATATTTATTCTGCGGGATATTACCGCGCGGTTTGCGTAGGCGTTTTTGATAAACGTGCGCATATCGAATACGTCTTTGGCGAGGGTAAACGTTTCCTCGGCGGAAATTGTATGGCGTATTTTTTTATCCTGTTCGTCCATAACAAAACCTCTTTGCGGCAGATAAATTTTTTGCCGCTTTGATTTATTATATCATATCCGCATATTCGCTGTAAAGCGAGTCGAGCAGATTTTTTATTTGGGAAAGTCTGGCGGTGAGTTGAAGAATTTGCTTGTAGTCGGCAAGCGCGGCGGGGTTGGCGAGGCTGGAATTAATGCTGGCCTCTTCCTCCTCCAAAAGGGAAATTTGCTCCTCCAACCGGCGGGTGCGCTCCTTGCGCTTTGCCTCCTCCGCCCTGTCCTGCCTGGTGCGGTGGCTCTCGGCGCGTTTTTGGGACTTTGCGGCGTACTCTTCGCTTTGCTTTTGCCTGCGTTCGGCAACGGCGCGGGCAGACTTCTGTTCGGCGTATGAGCTGTAATTTCCCTCATACGTGTTGAGTTTTTCGTTTTCGATTTCAACTATTTTTGTGGCGACGGCGGAAATGAAATACCTGTCGTGCGAGACGAACAGCACGGTGCCGTCAAAATTTTTCAGGGCTTTTTCCAGGCTCTCGCGGGCGGGCAGGTCGAGGTGGTTGGTCGGCTCGTCCAGAAGCAAAAAGTTTGCGTTTTCGCTCTGCAAAACGGCGAGCGCAAGTTTTGCCCGCTCTCCGCCCGAAAGGCTTTTTACTCTCTTTTGCATATCCTCTTCAAACAGCCCGGAGCGCGCCAAAAGGGCGCGGACGTCCGTTTGCGTGGCGGCGGCGTGCCTCTCCCACAGCTCTTGGAGAACGGTGTTTTCGGGATTCAAGTTAAGCCCCTCCTGGTCGAACAGGGCAAGTTTTACGTATCTGCCGCGCGTTATTGCCCTGTTATTTGACGCAACCGCCTTTAAAAAGGTGGTTTTGCCCGTGCCGTTTTCGCCGACAAGGGCAACCTTTTCTCCGCGCACAATATTCAATTGACCCCCGCATATCAGCGTTTTACCGCCGATTTCAAGGTTTAAATCTTCAACCGTAAGCACGTTTTGGTAGGGCTTTTCGGCATAAGTAAAGGAAAACGCGGGCGGCTTGGGTGGGAAATAGGGTTTTTCGGCAAGTTCCATTCTTTCAAGCTGTTTTACGCGGCTCTGCGCAGACTTTGCCGTAGTGGCGCGGACTATGTTCCTTGCAACGTAGTCTTTCAGTTTTGCTATTTCCTCCTGCTGTGCGTCGTATTCCTTTTGAAGCCTTGCCGTAAGTTCGGCCTTTAAAACCTTATATTTTGAGTAATTTCCCGTGAACGTGTTGAGTTTTTTGTTTTCAAGTTCAAAAATACGTGTGCAGAGCCTGTCCAAAAAATATCTGTCATGGGAAACCAAAATCATTGCGCCCTTGTAGGTTTGCAGGTAGTCTTCAAGCCAGAACAGCGTGGAAATATCGAGATGGTTCGTGGGTTCGTCCAAAATCAAAAGGTCGGGCTCTTCCAACAATAGGCGGGCGAGCTTTAAGCGGGTTTTTTCGCCGCCGGACATGGAATCTATCGTTTGGGTATAGCAATTTTCAAACCCCATGCCGTTTAAAACGGTTTTTATTTTTACTTCCGCATTGTAGCTGTCGCGCGAGGAGATGAATTTTTGCAAAGACTCTATTTTTGAGGATATTACCGAATAATCGTGGCTCTTATAGTCCAAAACCGCGAGTTCGGCGGAGAGTCTTTCGAGTTTTTCGGTTGCGGCAAAGTCCCCGGCGAAAACTTGGCGCATTTCGGCAAACACCGTGTTGCCCGAATCATAGCCGCCGTTTTGGGACAGATAGCCTATGCGCACGCCGTTTTTTAAGATAACTTTGCCGTCGTCGGGGGCAAGTTCGCCCAGAATCACCCTTAAAAGGGTTGTCTTGCCCTCGCCGTTGGCGCCTATAAGACCCGCGCGTTCCCCTTCGTTAAAGGATAGGTTCACGCCAGAAAATATTAAGTTGTCGCCATAGGAAAAACTGACGTTTTGGAGTGAAATTAACATATGTATTGCGGTTTAATAATCCCACTTGGGAATAAAGTCCTGTTTTGCGCTGTCAAAATCCTGCAAAAATACGTTTTTAAGTCCCGTCTCCTCCACCGCGGCAAGCACGATGTTGTATTCGCGGCGGGTTATGCCCCTTTGCAGTTCGGGGAAGTTTTTTATATCGCCGAAGGGCGTGTATTGGCTCATGAGCGAAAAGTAGACCGTGGGCGGCAATGTTGATACGAATTTGACGATATTCACGCTGTCGTAGGCGGCAAGCGGCAAGATCAAATGACGGACAATACAGCCCGAAAGCATCTTCCCTTCCTTCATTTTCAAAGGCTGTGAGGACATAAATTCTATGGCGGGCAGGGCGAACTTGGCGTAATCCCCGCGCAGGGTGTAGCGCTTTGCAAGCAACGGATCAATAAATTTTAAATCGGGGAGCCATATGTCCACAAAGGTTGAGGCGAGTTTAAGCTGTTCTATGCGCTCGTAGCCGTGGGTGTTGTAGACTATGGGAATTTTGGGGCGGTAAATTTCGATTGCCCCCATAATATCCCTTAAATAATGCGTGGGGTTTACCAGATTTATGTTGTCCGCGCCCTCCTCTTCGAGCTGTTTGAAAATTTCGGCGAGCTGCTCTTTTGTTATTTCCTTGCCGCGCAGGGAACGGGAAAGTTCGAAGTTCTGGCAGAACGCGCACCTTAAAGAACAGCCGCAAAAAAATATACAGCCGCTGCCCTTTTTAAAGGATATGGGCGGCTCCTCAAAGGGGTGAAGATAATATTTTGCGATTTTTATGCCCTGAACTCCGCACGCGCCGATAGCGTTATTTCTTTCGGCGCCGCACACGACGGGGCATTGGGAACATTTCATATCTATCATTATATAAAAAAATACTTTTAAACGCAACTTTTGTTTGACAATTATTTTTATAAATGATAGAATACTTTAAAACCTATAAAGAGTGTGCGAGAGAACGGCTCGTCGACCACACAGCAACCTGCTTTTTGCAAGGTGCTAATGCCGTACCGATGGGGATATAAAGTTAAATATACTCCCCTGCAGCGGCAGAGGAGTTTTATTTTTGGAGGACTTATGAAAAAGTTTTTTACAAGCGAGAGCGTAACGGAAGGGCACCCCGATAAATTGTGCGACCAGGTTTCCGATGGAATACTCGACTATATTTTGAGCAAAGACCCAAATGCAAGGTGCGCCATTGAGTGTTGCGCGGCGTATGACAGAATGTTGATTATGGGCGAGGTTACCTCCACCGCCAAAATGAGCGAGGACGATTACATTGACGTTGCGCGCGGGATTATAGAAAAGATTGGATACAGGCACGGTTCGTTTGCCTTTGACCAGTGCAAAATAGAAGTTGCCGTGCATAGCCAAAGCCCGGATATTGCAATGGGCGTGGACAGCGCGCAGGACGGCAAGGGCGACACGGGCGCGGGCGACCAGGGAATGATGTTTGGTTACGCTTGCAGGGAAACGGAGGAACTTATGCCCCTCCCCATTGCCCTGGCGCATAAGCTCGCCAAGAGGCTTGCGGAAGTGAGAAGAAACGGAACGCTGGGATATTTAAGACCGGACGGCAAAACCCAGGTTACCGTGGAATACGACGGAAAAAAGCCCGTGCGCGTGGATACGGTTGTTATTTCCGCACAGCACAACACAAAAGTTACCCAGGAACAGTTGAGGGAAGATATTATAAAGAATGTAATTCCCGTTATTCCCGAAGAGTTGCTTGTAAATACAAAATTTTTGATAAACCCCACGGGCAGGTTCAATATAGGCGGACCTGAGGGCGACAGCGGGCTTACGGGCAGAAAGATAATAGTCGACACTTACGGCGGAAGATGCGCGCACGGCGGCGGAGCCTTTTCCGGCAAGGACGCAACGAAAGTTGACCGCTCGGCGGCGTATATGGCGAGATATATATGCAAAAATTTGGTTGCGGCGGGGCTGTGCGACGAAGTTGAGTTGCAAGTTGCCTATGCGATTGGCGTTGCAAGACCCGTTTCGATATTTGTGGATACGTTCGGCACGGGAAAATTGGGCGACGATAAACTTGCCGATATAGTTAAAAAGGAATTTGATTTGCGCCCCTCCGCCATTATAAAAACTTTGGGGCTGAGGGAGCCGATATTTTCGCAGACGGCGGCATACGGGCACTTTGGAAAACCGGGGTTGCCCTGGGAGCGCGTAAACAGAGCCGAGAGCCTGAAAAAATATCTTGTGTGAATTTGGTTTATGTAAACTGCGGGCGGCCGTTAAGCCGCCCGCAACATTTTTTTGCGTTACGAATATTTTAGAATCCCCTCCACGAATTTTACGGAAAAGGACTGCTTTTAAAATCAAACCACGGAAGATTCCACCGAAATTGAATAATCCCTGTCCGGCTCTATTGAATACAGTCGGCTTTTGGCCTTGTTTAAAATAAATTTTTGCTTTTTTTGTATCATTGAGGTTACATTGCTTTTCACTGCTTTTTCCGCGGATTGCGGATATGCGCCTGTCAGCGCACAACGCAACTTAAATTTTATTTCGCCGTTTTCTACGGATACCGACGCAGAATAAGTTATTTTGCAATCGGCATAACCTGAATGGGGATAGTCGAATCCTCCGGTAACATATGCCGCCAAAGACCGCATTTCGGAGCGCACTTTCGCTTCGTCCGCGTCGATTGAATTAGTTTTGACGGTTTGCCTGCGCGGAGATGGCTCTGCCACGTTTTTAAAATCGTTTATTGTGGCGCTGTTTTCTTTCAAGGCTTTCATAACAACAGAAGTATGACTTAGCCATAGACACGAACCTGTCATACATAACAAAAAGCCGATATATTTAAATGCCATGCTGATTTGTTGATATATGTTAAAAAAATCAAGTATTGTTGCCGCAAATATCACTAATCCGCCGTAAAAAATAAATACAAACAAGAGGTTTGCCAAAACCCTGAGCCTGTGTTGATATCTTGTGTTTATTCCGTAAGGCTCCTTTACTTTTTTGCGCTGCCTAAAACCCAACCAGGCGATAAAAGCCGCGCTCAAACACGCCGACGCCTTATTAAACCAATCGTAGTGCGTAAGTTGTACCGCGACCCCGATAACCGCGCCGCCCAACACAATGACTGCAACCGATACGCCCAGGTTTGTTTCGCCGATGGAGCAAATTCCTCTTATTATCATGGATATACCCAAAACAAATACAGCGACTATGCCAACCATTGCCGATAACGGACCGGTAAATCCCGCAAGTACCAAAAAGGCTATTGCCATTGTAATGTTTTTGAATTCATACCACGCATTGCCGCTTTTTGCCGTTTTTGCCATAAGCTGTTTTAAAAATCTCCTTTAACCGCCCGTACGGATATAACTTACGGGTGCGCTTTGATAGCAATTTACTGTTTATTACATAATTATATAACAATCTACCCAATTGTCAATAAGCGTGGGTGAAAAAACGGGAGTTCTGCAAAGCCGTTTATTGGTGGGCGCCAATTAAACACTTGTGAAGGCGGGC
>CANREJ010000038.1 GCA_947629665.1 uncultured Clostridia bacterium | reverse complement strand
TATATTCCCAACGGCAAGGTGGTGGGCATATCCAAACTTGCCCGCACGGTGGAAGTGTTTGCAAAGCGCCTGCAAATACAGGAGCGGCTCACAAGCCAGATAGCCAACGAAATAATGAACTGCTTACAGCCCGTAGGCGTAATGGTAATATGCGAGGCCGAGCACACGTGCATGACCTGCCGCGGCGTGAAAAAACCGGGCACAAAGACGGTAACATATGCCGTAGAGGGCAATTTCCCCGCGGAAAAACGGGACGAGGTATTCAAACTTCTCAAATGATAATAGGCACAAGGGAATTTAAGGATTATACCTACGTGATGGCAATAATCAACCTCACGCCCAACAGCTTTTACGCGCCCAGCCGCACCCCGCGCGACAAAGTTCTGTTTGCGGTGGAAAAGGCCGTAAACGAGGGCGCGGCGGTAATAGACGTAGGCGCCCAATCCACCCGCCCCGGCTACGAGGAGATAAGCGCGGAGGAGGAGATTGAGCGCTTTTACTCTCCCGTAATAGAAATAAAGCGCAACTTCGATATTCCCGTCTCGGTGGATACCTATTATTCTGCGGCGGCGCGCGCCGCGCTCGAAGCGGGCGCGGACATGATAAACGACGTCTGGGGGCTGACGCACGACGCGGACATGGCAAAAACCATTGCCGAACGCAACGCCTCGGTGTGCATAATGCACAACTCAAAAACGCCCGTTACGGGCGATTTATGGCAGAACATGTTGAGTTTTTTACAAAATTCAATCAAGCTCGCTCTCGCCGCGGGCATAGATAAAAACAAAATCATAGTGGACGGCGGCATAGGCTTCGCCAAAAACCGAGAGCAGAATTTCGAACTTTTAAACAATTACCAAAAGCTCTCCGCGCTCGGCTATCCCAGCCTCTTGGGTTGCAGCCGCAAGTCCATGTTCGGCGGCAGCCCGCAGGACCGCCTCGCTCCCACGCTGGGGGCAAGCGTAAGGGCGTATAAAAAGGGCGTGCTGTTTGTGCGCGTGCACGACGTGGAGCCCAACGTCCGCGCCATAAGGGATTGCAGTAATTTTGGGTACGACCCGTTTGATTGGGAGGCATATCTTGGATAAAATTTTAATTCGCGGCTTAAAAGTTTTGGCCTGCCACGGCTGTAAGGATTTTGAAAAAACCGCACCCCAGCCCTTCATTTTTGACGCGGATTTGTATTTTGATTTTTCTCGCGCCGCTAAAACTGACAATCTTTCGGATACAATCAACTACTCTGCGGCAAGCAAAATAATCGCCGCGGTCGCGCAAAACAACACCTATAACCTCATTGAAAAGCTGGCGTACGAGTGCGCCTGCGCCGTGTTGGACGGAACGCCCGCTTCGGGCATATCCCTCACGGTGTACAAGCCCGAAGCGCCTGTAAAGCTCGACTTTAATTCAATGGGCGCAACCGTGGAATTATGGCGCACAACGGCATATTTATCCCTCGGTTCCAGCGTGGGTAACAGGGAGGAATATCTGCGCGCGGCAATTGAAAAACTCAACACGTTCCGCGGAATCACGGTAAAAAAAGTGTCCGGTTTTATCGAAACGGAGCCCTACGGCGGCGTTGCGAAAAACAAATTCATAAACTGCGCCGCGGAGGTGGAAACCTACCTCACCGCCCGCGGACTTTTAAACGCCGTCCACGCCGTGGAAAACGCCTGCGGCAGGACGCGCACCGTCCGCTGGGAGGACAGAACGCTGGATATAGACATAATCTTTTTCGGCAAGCAGGTAATCACGGAGGACGACCTTATAATCCCTCACCCCGCATACGCCACGCGCGGGTTTGTGTTGGAGCCGCTAAAACAAATCGCACCCGATTTTGTCTGCCCCGTCCTCAAAAAGCCCGTAAAAGCGATAAAAATTTAGAATTTGCCTATATTTTTTAACATTTGCAAACTTGAAAATATCGCCTAATCAAGGCTTGACAGGTAGAAAAATAAAAAATTATTTGTGCAAAGTGCATAAAAATTTTTAAAAAATCTATACAACGCCCAAATAATGTGTTATAATTCTAAACGCTGAAAGTATCGACATACACATGGCGCAGGGAGCGCCACCCGTGGGGAGTTGTATCTTGGAAAAAATAGGTATCATCGATTTAGGCTCTAACTCTGCAAGGCTCGTAATAGTAAACCTCTTCGCGGACGGCTACTTTATGGTAGTTGACGAGTTAAAAGAGAGTGTACGGCTCGGTCAGGATATGGAGCGGGACGGTTTTTTAAAGCCCGCCCGCGTTGCCGAAACAATCAAAACTTTAAAAATGTTCAAAAAGCTGTGCGACGCCAGCGGCGTTACGCGCATTATAGCCGTAGCAACCGAAGCGGTGCGCCGCGCAAAGAACCAGCGCAGTTTTTTGGATGAAATACAGGCCAACTGCGGCATAAAAATACGCGTCCTCTCTGCGGAAGAGGAGGCGATTTTGGTATATCGCGGCGTAATCAACACAATGGATATCCCCAAGGGTATCGTGCTGGAAATAGGCGGCGGCTCCACCAAAATAATCTACTACAACCGCAGGAACATGTTAAACTACGCCACATTGCCCTTCGGTGCGGTAACGCTCACGGGGCTGTTTTCGGGCGACGGCTTGAAGCCCGAAGAACAGGCGGCAAAAATAGAGGAGTTTTTCACCGAGCAGTTAAAGAAGATAGAGTGGCTCAAAGAGGTGGACGGGGACGTGCAGATGATAGGTTGCGGCGGCTCGTTCAGGAATCTCTTTAAAATCACCAAAATGGTTCACAAGTATCCCTTGGACACGGTGCATAACTACCACATGATGGTTGAGGACTTTATTCCCATATACGACATGATAAAGGTTCTCGACCTCGACAAAAAGAAGAAGATAAAGGGTCTTTCGGCAGAGCGCGCGGATATTCTGCCTGCGGCTCTCGCCGTAATAAAGGCGTTTGTAAGCTATCTCAATATCGACGGCTTCACACTGTCGGGCGCGGCTTTAAGGGAGGGCATAATGTTTAACCAGGCGCTTCCCATGACGCTGGAAAAGCCCATAGCCGACGTCCTCAACTATTCGCTCACAACGCTTGTAAAATACTACAACTGCGACGAAAAACACGTTGAGCATGTTGTAAATTTAAGCATACAGCTCTTTAAACAGCTCCGCGTACTGCACAAATTCCCCAGACAATATCTCAAAATCCTCAAAGTTGCGGCAATGTTGCACGACTGCGGCATGATGATAAAATACTACAACCATCCCCACCACAGCTGGTATATGATTTTAAACGCCACGCTCTACGGCGTAAGCCACCGCGAAATTGTGCTTGCCGCCTTCGTTGCATGTTGCCACAAGCGGGAAGACATAAACCTGTACGACTGGGCGCGGTTCAGGGATCTTGTTTCGGACGACGATCTTGAAATCGTCAAAAAGCTGGGCGTAATGCTCCGCATAGCCGAAAGCCTCGACAGGGCCGATTCGGGCACCATAAAGAGCATAAACTGCGACATTTTGGGCGACTCGGTAATAATGAAAACGGAAATCGACGGCGACGCCACGCTTGAAATCAAAAACGCCATGGCGGCGGCGGGGGAATTTAGAAAGTCCTTCCACAAAAATCTCGAAATCTTATAAAACCCTATGCCGTCCACAAAGCGGACGGCATTTAAACTAAACTCACATGAAATACATTCTGGCAAGCGCGTCGCCGAGGCGCAGGCAACTTTTATCGCAAATACTTGCGGAGTTTGAAGTAATCCCCGCCAAGGGCGGCGAAAACGTAAATTTATCTCTCTTCCCGGAACAGATGGCATGCGCCCTCGCCGAAAGCAAGTGCGACGAGGTGTTCAAAAGCAACCCGTCCGCAACGGTTATCGGTTGCGACACGGTAGTCGTTTTCGGCAAGGAAGTGCTGGGCAAGCCCAGGGACAGGGAGGACGCCTTTAACACGCTCAAAAAGTTGTCGGGCAAAACGCACTATGTAATCACGGGCGTGTGCGTGCAAAACCAGTATAAAAAGGTCATCGACTTCGACAAAACGGAAGTAAAATTCAACGTACTTTCGGACGACTTTATAAGAATTTACGTGGACAGCGGCTCGCCGTTGGACAAGGCGGGCAGTTACGGCATACAGGACGGCGGTTTGGTAAAGGAGTACTTCGGCAACTACACCAACGTGGTTGGCTTGCCCGTTCCGCTCACGCAAAAACTTCTCAAAGAGGTTACAAACTTATGAAAAAACTTGTAATAGACTTCGGCTCTGCAACCACAAAAATATATATGCCCGGTTGCGGCGTGGTACTCACCGAGGCCACCTGCGTTGCCGTTGAGGAATACGAGGAAGAGGGCGAAAAGCGGCTCGGCATCAAGGCGTACGGCAACAAAGCGCGCGCGCTTGCGGGCAGGTCGGCGGTAACAACGCGCATAATCAACCCCGTGTTTGAGGGCGACATAGTTCACGAGAGCCTTGCCGCCCATCTTCTGTCCTATTTTTTGGAAAAGATAGAAATCCCTCCGCGTAAAACCCGCCACGCCGAAATAATGTTTATAATCCCCTGCGGCGCAAAGGAGGAGCTTAAAGCCAAGTACGCCCGCCTTGCCGAGGCCTGTGGCGTGGAAATGATACACTTCACCCTCACGCCCTTTGCGGCGGTTCTGGGGCATAACGTGGTAGTAGGCGAAAGCACCCCGATGTTTTCGCTGGATATAGGCGCAACGGTTACAAACATAGCAGCGTTCTCCCAGGACGGAATGATCTGCGGCCTCAATCTCAACCTCGGCGGCAGTAATATCGACGTCCACTTAATTGACGACCTCGCCGAAAATTCGGGCTTTAAAATAGGCGCGCTCACCGCCGAACGCCTGAAAAATTCCGTGGGCAGTCTTTTGCACGACGACAACAAGATGATGGTAGTGGACGGCACGGACGTCGCCACGGGCGCGCCCTCGTCGCTGGCGGTCAATTCGGGCATGATACTCCCCATAATCACCGCGTATATAGATAAAATATTGGAGTACGTCCGCCTTGTAATCTCCAAGCTCCAACCCGACGTAGCCTCTGCCGTAATGCGCGGCGGGATATATCTTACGGGCGGCGTAATAAAAATGGACGGCCTTCCCGCCTACATAGAGGATAAACTGCAAATCCCCGTAAACCTGCCCGAAGAGCCACAGCTTGCGGCGGTAATAGGCGGCGGCTCAATAATCACCGACTTCGAACTTTCCGAACGCCTTGCCACCTACAACTAAACATAAACGCACTCATAAGAGCGCACATAAAACGCCCGCCCGCGGAAAAAATCCGCGGGCGGGCAAATTTTCTTTAAAGTTCATTAAACTCAATCGTAGTAGCTATAACCTGCCTTTTTCAGCTTTCTTATGCGCCTCTTTATGGGGAATGCCCAGAATATCGAAACAAGCCACAGCGCAATGTAACAGCCGCCGCTTATCCAGGTAAGCGAGGTAATCAGCCCAAACAGCGCGCCGTATGTGCTCCCCGCCGCGGCTGTAACAAGCGCGGAACCCAGCAAGGGCGTAACGCCGAACATCATGCAGGGAGTAAATCCCCACAGTTTAACGTACCACATTGTAAATCTCTTGTTTTTGGCAAAGGTATGGAAGAACGCGAACAGCAGGAGTATAAACCACATCAGCGCGGAAAAAACCATAACAATAAATATATACATGCCAAGAATTTTAAGCATCATGCCGAGTTCTTCGCCCGCGCCGGTTGTACTCAACATACTGTAAATAAATTCCTCGTATGTTTTGCCGTGGGGACGGGTGCTATCTTCACCGTCGTCGCCATCTTGGCTCATATATGTGCAAACAATCGATTCAACGGTAAACTTGTTGGTATATTCCATCGTCGAGTTGTAAACATTTTTTATCTCCCGTTCCACGCTTTGAACGTAACTGTCCCTGTTTTCGCCGAAAACTCCGCATTGGTCGGCAACCCGGTCGGCAATGGCGCGTATGGCGGTATCTGTATCCGCCGAAGTACTCAAATCCATAATACTGCTGTACAGAAATTCGGCGTCCAGGCTCCCCGTATCACCGCCCTCAACGGTAGGTATCATTTGTACGAACATATTTTTAACAAGCATCTCACCGCCGTTTGCAAGTATCTTCGCGAACTCGCGGGAAATACTCGGAACCAAATCTGCCTCAAAGGCGAGGTTTGCAAAATCCATAGTGGTCATTTTAATTTTTACGCCAATCATTGCCTGCGCCATATAGTCGGACAAATAATCGGCATAATCGTCGCTTGCGCTATCGCCGCCGTCGCTGTCGCTGTCGCCTGCACTCTCGTTGATAATATCCATAATCACTTTGGGGTTTTTACTTAAATCGATATCTATCAACGGCAAAAACATAATCGAAATTATTGACACCAGCGAAAGTACCATAACCACGATATTCACGGGTATCAATCTGCGTTGGTAACGTTTCATATCGGACATATTTTTTTCTCCTTTTAAATAATTCGGTATGATAGAACCATTATAACACTTTATGTGCTAAAAAAGCGCTAAAAAATAAAATTTTAAAAAAATTTTTTCGTTTTTAAAAGATATTTTCCGCCCGAACAGCCGCGGCGTGCAATAAATTTTTATCCCGCCCCTTAAATTCTTGCAAAAATCCGCCCGATTTTATATAATTGAGCCATGGGCAAAAAACAGAACATACGTAATTTTTGTATTATAGCGCACATAGACCACGGCAAGTCCACCCTTGCCGACCGACTGATGGAGTGTACGGGGCAAGTATCCCAAAGGGATATGGAGGCCCAGCTTCTCGATTCAATGGATATAGAGCGGGAGCGCGGCATAACCATAAAGCTCGCCCCCGTGAGAATGTTCTATAAGGCCGACGACGGGGAGGAGTACGAACTCAACCTCATCGACACTCCGGGACATGTGGACTTCACCTACGAAGTATCCCGCTCTCTCGCCGCGTGCGAGGGCGCCATTTTGATAGTGGACGCAACCCAGGGCG
The DNA here is from genome assembly GCA_947629665.1 of uncultured Clostridia bacterium. Taxonomy (GTDB): domain Bacteria; phylum Bacillota; class Clostridia; order Christensenellales; family Borkfalkiaceae; genus Coproplasma. The sequence goes on along the minus strand of CANREJ010000038.1, from coordinate 10,046 downwards.
TGGAGGCGCAAACTCTCGCCAACGTGTATCTCGCGCTGGAAAACAACCTTGAAATTCTGCCCGTAATCAACAAAATAGATTTGGCTTCCGCCCGCCCCGACGAGGCGAAAAAGGAGATAGAGGAGGTAATAGGGCTGGACGCCTCCTACGCGCCCCTCGTATCCGCAAAGGAGGGCATAAATATCCGCGAGGTTTTAGAGGACGTTGTAAAGTACTTCCCCGCGCCGTCGGGCGACGACAGCGCTCCCTTAAAAGCCCTCATTTTCGACAGCTATTACGATAACTACAAGGGCGTAATACTTTTTGTTAGGATAGTCGACGGCGGCGTAAAGGCGGGCGACAGAATAAAGACCTTCCGCTCGGATAAGATTTACGACGTTGTTGAAACGGGCACGTTCAATCCGGGGCTTTTGCCCAAGGATGGGCTGTCTGCGGGCGAAGTCGGCTATATAGCCGCCTCGATAAAATCCATACAGGACGTAGCCGTGGGCGACACGGTAATAAACGCCCAGAACCCCGCCGCAGAGCCTTTGCCCGGCTATAAAAAAGTGCAGTCAGTGGTTTTCTGCGGCATATATCCCCTCGACGGCAGTAAGTTCAACGACTTGAAGGACGCTATTTTAAAGTTGCAGCTCAACGACGCCTCGCTCATCTTCGAGCCGGACACCTCCGTCGCGCTCGGCTTCGGCTTCCGTTGCGGCTTTTTGGGACTTCTGCACATGGAGATAATACAGGAGAGAATAGAGCGCGAGTTCGGGCTGGATATAATCACAACCGCCCCTTCCGTAAGCTATAAGGTGATAAAGACCAACGGGGAAGAGATCTATGTGGACAACCCCTCGCACCTGCCGCCCGCCGCGGAGATAGATAGAATGGAGGAGCCCATCGTAAAGGCGGACATATATTCCCCGCCCGATTATCTGGGACAGATTATGGATTTGTGCCGCGAAAAGCGGGGCACATTCCTGCAAATGACCTATTTGGATAAGAGCCGCGTACAGCTTGAATATCACCTGCCGTTGAACGAAATCATCTTCGACTTTTTCGACTCAATAAAATCCCGCACGCGCGGCTATGCAAGTTTCGACTACGAACTTGTAGGCTACAAGCCGAGCAAGCTCGTAAAAATGGATATACTTTTAAACGGCGAGGTATGCGACGCGCTCTCCATGATAGTCCACGAGGACAGCGCATATCCCCGCGGCAGAACGCTGTGCGAAAATTTAAAGGACGCAATCCCCCGCCAGCTGTTTGAAATCCCCGTGCAGGCGGCAATAGGCGGCAAGATAATCGCGCGGGAAACGGTAAAGGCAATGCGCAAGGACGTCCTCGCCAAGTGCTACGGCGGCGACATAACCCGCAAAAAGAAGCTCCTCGAAAAGCAAAAAGAGGGCAAAAAGCGCATGCGGCAGATAGGCAACGTAGAAGTGCCCAGCGAAGTTTTCATGCAGATTTTAAAGACCAACAAGGATTGATATGAATTTTTTTGAACGCGTCTACGCCGTGGTGGAGAAGATTCCCCGCGGCAAAGTTCTTTCCTACGGCGACGTAGCCCGCCTTGCAGGCAGTCCGCGCTCCTCGCGGCAAGTCGGCTGGGCGTTGCACGTAAATCCCCGTCCGGGGCAAATTCCCTGCCACAGGGTGGTTTTTAAGGACGGCCATGTGAGTCCGGGCTTTGCCTTCGGCGGTCCCCAAATCCAGCGCGCAATGTTGCAGGAGGAGGGAGTGGGGTTTTTAAAGGACGGCTCGGTAGACATGCAAAAATTCCGTTGGGAGGAAATTTAAATGGCGGGAATCTACGTACATATCCCCTTTTGCAAGGCAAAGTGCCGCTACTGCGACTTTGCCTCTTTCCCCGATAAAATCACCTTTGCCGAGAGCTACATGGCGTGCGTCTACCGCGAAATGGCTCTTAGGAAAGACGATTTAAAGGACTATGAATTCAACACCCTGTACATAGGCGGCGGCACGCCGTCGGTTGTGGACGAGAGCTATATCGCCATGCTCGTCGCGGCGGCAAAAAAGAACTTCAACCTTGCAAAGGACGCCGAAATCACAATAGAAATAAACCCCGGCACAATCAGCGCGGGGAAGATAGATTTATATCAAAAGTGCGGCATAAACCGCTACTCGGTCGGTCTGCAATCGGCGTTCGACGCCCAGCTCCGCGAGTTGGGCAGAATACACACCCTCAACGACTTTCTAACCTGCGCAAAACTGTTAAAGGGCAAAAACTTCAACGCCGACGTAATGATAGGTTTGAAGGACCAGACGGTTGCCGACGTCTTACAGACCATAGAGGTTGCGGCGGCGTCCGGCGCAAGCCACATTTCCATGTACGCCTTAACGCCGGAGGACGGCACGCCCATATACACCGACTACTTAAACGGCGAACTGCCCGACGGCGACGAAGTTGCCGCAATGTACGAAGCGGGCGTCAAAAGGTTGCAAAAACTTGGATTTGAGAGGTACGAAGTATCCAACTTCGCCAAAAAGGGCAGGCAGAGCAGGCACAATTTAAACTATTGGCGCCGTGGCGAATACATAGGTTTCGGCGTGTCGGCGTCCTCCTGCATAAACAATATCCGCTTTACAAACACCTTTGACCTGGACGAATATTTCAAGTGCATACTCTCCGGGCACCTGCCCGTAATAGACAGGGAGGAAATAGACAAAGAGGGTCAAAAGGAGGAGTTTATAATGCTCGCCCTGCGCACGGAGGAGGGCATATCGCTTAAAAAGTACACCGACCTTTTCGGCTCGGATTTTTTAAAGGAATTTGCCCCCGCAATTCAAAAAATGCGGGAGTATGTTGAGTTTTCCGAAGAATTTTTTAAAATCAAGCCCCAATATCTGTTTGTGCAGAACTCCGTTATAATAGAGTTTTTGTCCGTTTAACCGTCCTTTTTGGTTGCAATAACTTTGCCCGTGCCGCCGTCCAAAAGATAGGCGGTTATATTTTTTTGGCGATCGCACACGCCTACATAGTAGTAACAGCCCTCGTCAAATAAAAGCCGCACGTAAATTTCACCCTCAAAGGCGCACCTGTTTGTAAGGCTTTTAAAAAGCTCCCCGTCGTATTGTTCGGCGTACAGCAGGGCCTGTTCGCAGGTCATCGTTCCGCTGTCCAAAACGCCGAGCGTGCGGTATGTGTGCGTTTCCCCGTTAAAATCCAGGGCAACGTCAACGCCGTCCGCCGAAATTGCCGGCGCGGAGTAACTCGCCGTAAACCTTTCGTCCACGGCCTCGTAGTTCATCTCGCCCGAATAGTCCCCAAGCGTCAGGCCGACGGCGTCGGGCACGGGTGAAATTTTAACAAAAACTTCTATTAAATCGCACATATCCCCGCATATACCATCGGCGTTATAGGGCTGTTCGCGGCTTACGCAATGCACCGTAATTTCCGCGATATCGTCCTTATAAAGGTAAATTTCACTCCGTTTTTCCGAAATATACTGTGTGTAATCGGGCGCGGCGTTGCACCCTGCAAGCACGGCCGCGGAGGCGGCCGCAAAAGCCAAAGCGGCACAAAAAAATTTTTTCATACGATAAATATATTTAGCCGCCGCGATATTATGAATAATATGTATGAATACATATTAAACAGTTGCATTTTTTTTGCGCCTATGTTAAAATACATAAAATTTATACTTCAACCAAGGTAAACAACTTGAAGAAAATAATAGCAAAAACGGCATTAAAAACTCTTCTTGCGCTGTTGATTGCCGCAATAATCGCATTCGGCGTTGCCAGCCTCGGTTTTCCCGCGCAAATGGCAACCCTCTTTGAAAATATGCGCGCTTATAATTTTGCAAGCGGCTACGCGGGTCTTGCCTATGTGTATGCCGAAAACACCCCCAACCTTGCCCGCTGTCTGGACGACAGTATTCTTGCAGGGGATAACTTCAACGTGGTAAACTACGGCGACAAACTTGTGCAGAGAGAGGATTTTACGGAATATGCCGCAAAGCGCACGCAGGACGAGCGTGAAAAGCTCCCCGAAGATCTGCGCCAAAGCTACGACTACTACAATATCGTTTACGGCAACCTTGCCTGCGCAAAATATGCGGAGGGCGACAAGGACGGCGCCATGGACACGGCCAACGCTTCGATGGAAAAGCTGGAAGGTTTTCCCGTCAACAACGCGCTTGCCGCGCTCGCTCTCGCCTCGCGGGAGGACAAGCCGTTTGCCGAGCGCGTATACACCGCAATAAAAGCGATTGAGCCTACCGCCGAACAGCAGAACTACTATAACGCGGTAATCACAATTTTAAGTTGAAAGTAAAGGAGAATAAATAAATGACCAACAAAATCGTAAAGGAAGCGCTGACTTTTGACGACGTACTGCTCATTCCCTCGGCTTCGGAAGTTTTGCCCGCCACGGTCGATCTTCACACAACGCTGTGCAAGGGCATAAACCTGAATATCCCCTTGATTTCGGCTGCAATGGACACCGTTACCGAGAGCAAGCTCGCCATAGCAATGGCGCGCGAGGGCGGCATAGGCATAATCCATAAAAACATGGGCATAGAGGAGCAGGCAGTGCAGGTGGACAGGGTAAAAAGGAGTGAACACGGCGTCATAACCGACCCCTTCTTTTTAACTCCCGAACAGCCCGTAGCCGCCGCGTGCGAGCTTATGGCAAAGTATAAAATCAGCGGCGTTCCAATCACGCGTGAGGGCAAGCTCGTGGGCATACTCACCAACCGCGACCTGCGTTTTGAAACGGACTTCGCCCAGCCCATTTCCAACATAATGACAAAGGACAACCTTGTAACCGCTCCCGAAGGCACTTCCTTGGAGGAGGCCAAAAAACTTCTGGGCAAGCACAGAATAGAAAAGCTCCCCATAGTTGATAAATACGGCTACTTGAAGGGGCTTATCACCATAAAGGACATAGAAAAATCAATACAGTATCCCAACAGCGCAAGGGATAAAAACGGCAGGCTCCTCGCGGGCGCGGCGATAGGCGCCTCTCCCGACGTTTTGGAACGCGTTGCCGAACTTGTAAAATCAAAAGTGGACATTGTTGTGCTCGACTCTGCGCACGGCCACTCAAAGGGCATCATAAACGCCGTTTCAAAGGTTAAAAAGGCATATCCCAACCTGCCCCTCGTTGCGGGCAACGTCGTAACCGCGGAGGCCACGCACGACCTCATCGAAGCGGGCGCCGACGTGGTAAAAGTCGGCATAGGCCCCGGCTCAATCTGCACCACCCGTATAGTTGCGGGCATAGGCATGCCCCAGCTCTCGGCAGTTCTGGACTGCGCGGAGGAGGCGGACAAGCTCGGCAAGCGCGTTATTGCCGACGGCGGCATAAAGTACTCCGGCGACATAGTAAAGGCGATTGCGGCGGGCGGCAGTGCGGTTATGATAGGTTCGCTGTTTGCAGGCACGGCCGAAAGCCCCGGCGAGCTTGAAATTTATCAGGGCAGGAGCTTTAAGAGCTACCGCGGCATGGGCTCCCTTCCCGCAATGGCGCAGGGCGGCAAGGAGAGATATTTCCAGGCGGACGCCAAAAAATTCGTTCCCGAAGGCGTTGAAGGCCGCGTGCCCTACCGCGGCGCAATAGCCGATATAATCTTCCAGCTTATGGGCGGTCTCCGCGCGGGCATGGGATATACGGGTAACGCCACAATAGAGGAACTCCGCAAAAACGGCAAGTTTGTAAAAATGACTGCGGCGTCCCTTGCCGAAAGCCACCCCCACGACATAGCCATCACCAAAGAGGCTCCCAACTACTCTCCCAAAAATTAAGTTGATCCAAGGTTGAAAAAATGCAACATCAAAAGGTTTTGATACTCGATTTCGGCGGGCAGTACAACCAGCTTATAGCTCGCCGCGTCAGGGAACTCGGCGTATACTGCGACCTTCTGCCCTGCGAAATGACGGTTGAAAAAATAAGGGAATACAACCCCATAGGCATAATTTTTACGGGCGGCCCCAACAGCGTATACGAGGAGGGCAGTCCCAAAATCGACCCCCGGATATTTACGCTCGGCATACCCGTTTTGGGCATATGCTACGGTTGCCAGCTGACGGCGCATATTCTGGGCGGCGAGGTGCAAAAGGCCTCCTCCTCTGAATACGGCAAGGCGGAAGTAACCTATCTTCCCTCGGCCCTCACAGAATCCGTCCCGCAAAGGGCAATATGCTGGATGAGCCATACCGACAGAATAACCGCCCTTCCCGCGGGCTTTAAAAAAATAGCTTACAGCCAAAACTGCCCCTATGCGGCGTTCGGCAATGAAGAAAAAAAGATATACGGCGTGCAGTTCCACCCCGAAGTAAACCACACGCAATACGGTTCGCAGATTTTAAAGAACTTCCTCTACGCCGTGTGCGGAGCGGCAGGCGACTGGACAATGTCCAATTTCGTAGCCGATAAAATAGCCGAACTCCGCGCAAAAATAGGCAACAAAAAGGTGCTTTGCGCCATGTCCGGGGGCGTGGATTCGGCGGTTGCCGCAACGCTCGTCCACAGGGCGGTCGGCAGTAATTTAACCTGCGTTTTCGTGGACCACGGACTTTTGAGAAAAAACGAGGCGGAGGAGGTCATGTCGGTGTTTGCCGAAGGCCTCAAAATGAACCTCATAAAGGCGGACGCGGGCAAAGTATTCCTCCAAAAATTACAGGGTGTTGCCGACCCCGAAAAAAAGCGCAAAATAATAGGCGAAGAGTTTATCCGCGCGTTCGAGGCGGAATCCAAAAAAATAGGCAAAGTGGATTTTCTTGTGCAGGGCACAATCTATCCCGACGTAATAGAGAGCGGCAAGGGCAAGAGCGCCGTAATAAAGAGCCATCACAACGTGGGCGGACTTCCCTCGGTTGTGGACTTTAAGGAGATTATAGAGCCCCTGCGCGACCTTTTCAAGGACGAGGTGCGCAAAGTGGGCTTTGAGCTGGGCTTGCCCAAATCGGTGGTAATGCGCCAGCCCTTCCCCGGTCCGGGGCTTGCCATAAGGATAATGGGCGAAGTAACGGAAGAAAAGTTGCAAATCGTGCGCGACAGCGACTATATTTTGAGGGAAGAAATAGCCAAGGCGGGGCTGGACGAACAAATCTGGCAGTACTTCACCGTTTTAACCAACAGCAAAACGGTGGGCGTGCAGGGCGATTTCCGCACCTATGAAGACGTTGTGGCTATCCGCGCAATAACCTCGCTCGACGCCATGACGGCCGATTGGGCAAAAATCCCCTATGACGTGCTGGAAACAATTTCCAATAGAATCGTAAACGAGGTGAAGCATGTAAACCGCATAGTTTACGACATAACCTCCAAACCCCCCGCAACAATCGAGTGGGAGTAAAAGAATAAAAACCTTCCGCACAATTAAACGGGAGTCAAAGCATAAAAAACGCAAAAGACCGAGGGCTCGCCCCGGTCTTTTCTATCTCAACTTCCTAAAAAATGGGTATTGCAATTTTCTAAAATCCATGCTATACTGAATTAATTAGTGGAGCGGCCGTGATAAATCTTGACGAACTCAAAAAATTAATAGACCCGCACAAGGAGCCGGATAAGCAGTTCTTCCTGGATTTATTGGACGGGGAAAAGCAGACGAGCGCCGAGCAAAAGCATTTGCAGGCGGTTATGCTCATGCTCAAAGCGCTCTATTTGGTAAAGCTCAAAAACAAAATACAGGCCGCCCGCGCCGAAAAACTTTCGGTAACGCGCTCCCCCGACTACAACGCCGAGCAATACAGGCGGGTTTTGGAACTCAACGCCGAAATATCAAAATACAAGCAAAAGTGCAACACATATAAGCCTTTTTTCAGCGAACCGTACTTCGGCAGAATGGATCTGGTGGACGAAAAGGAGGGCTATAACTCCTACTATATAGGCAAGCACGGCGACCAGGGTCTGGAGATAGTCGATTGGCGCGCACCTCTCGCAAAAAAATATTATCAAAAGAGCAACACGTCGTTTTCAATCAACGACTATTGCTACAAGCTCGTTTTGCGGCGCGCCCTGCGCACGGCAAACGGCAAACTCTTGGATTTCAAAAATGAATTTTTATCCCTTTCGGACTATCTTTCAAAGGAAGAAATAGGCGGACGGGACGAACAGCTCATATTCGACCCGTTTTTAAAGGAGATATTAAAGAGCCGCAAGGAAAAGCAGGAAATCACCGACATCATCGAAACTATCCAGGAACGCCAATACGAGATTATAACCCTTCCTGAGTCCGCGGAGTTCGTGTTACAGGGCGTTGCGGGAAGCGGCAAAACCATGATACTTCTGCACCGCCTGTCCTTTATAACCTATAACAACGAGTCCATAAGGAAGAGCGACGTGCTTGTGATAACCCCTTCCGACTCTTTCAACGCCTTTATAGACGAACTTTCTGCGGTGCTGGAACTTGAAAAAGTTAAAACCTGCACCCTCAATAAATATTTTTTAACTCTTTTGAACAGCGTCGGCGTGGATATATCCGCCAAAATCAACCACGGCCCCATTCCCGCGGAGTACGCAAATTACGTGTATTCCCCAAGATTCGGCGCGGACGTAAAAAAGCGGCTCGGCAAAATTTACGACGGCATATTCGGTATGTTCTCCTCGCGTGAAGTGGATTCGGCGGTGGACGAGGTTTTGGCGTCGTGCAGGTTGCAGTCCGCCGAGTACGAAAAAATAAAAAACGCGGGACTGCGCGTCCGCCGCTGTATTTTGGGCGAAATAAAGGAAAAGCCCGACGGCGGTCTGTACTACACAAAACAGTTCCGCTATATGTTCAATTGCGTGCTGGATATAACGGAGTTTTTAACTCTCGTCCGCACGGATGAAAGAATGAAGGAATACGCCTTCTTTTACCGGCAGCTCCTATCGTTTTATAAGTCAATAAAATTTATCCGCCGCTATTCACACAAAATCTGCCTCGCCGCCTTGCAGGATTTAACTTCCTTAAAAGCCACGGTGGAAAAGGAAATAGCCGACTTAAAACGCTACAAAATGAAAGTGGGGACGGAGGAGGTTTTAACATATTCCGTAGGCATCGAAAAACGTGAAAAGCTACTTTTGGAGGCGGACGCGGCATACGCACTTGTGGAGAACATAGCCCGCGCGTTTGCCCCCGTGTACGACTTTGCCGACGTTCTCCGCGGCGAAAATTACTATGTTGCAATAGGTAAGTGCGAAAATACGCGCGAAGTATTGAGATTTTTCAACCGCGAAATTTTAAGAAAGGCAAAAACTAAATATGGCGCCGACCCCAAAACGTTCTACCGTTGCGACCCGTTTGCGCTCTGTCTCATTCTGGTTTGCCTGGGCTACTCCATATCCCCCAAATACGCCTTTTTGTTCGTGGACGAGGGGCAGGATATATCCCCCGCCGAATACGAAGTTTTAAGGGCGGTAAACAATAGGGCGGTATTCAATATTTTCGGCGATTTAAAGCAAAACATAACGGGCTACCGCGGCATATCCGATTGGAACGGCCTCGGTCTGCCCGTATACAATCTCAGTCTCAACTACCGCAACACCAACGAGATTGTTGACTACGTTGCAAAAAATTTGGGGATAGACATGAAGTCCATAGGCTTGAACGGCGCGCAGATAGAGCGAATCGACCGCCGCTCGGTAACGGCGTATTTAAGCGGCAAAAAGGGTTTAAAGGCGCTCATTTGCACCGAAGCGGACTTTGAAAAGTTTACCCGCAAAAGTTACAATCTTCCCGCAGTAACGGGCAAAATATCCAAAACCAAAATCAACCTTATGACCGTTTACCAAAGCAAGGGTTTGGAGTTCACGGCAGTTGCGGTTGCCGATGCGGGCATGACTGTAAACGAAAAGTATATAGCTTATACAAGGGCGTTGAAGGAGCTTGCCATCATTAAATAGCTCCCGTTGCGGCGTGTATAAGGCGTCGTATAACGTTGTCGCGCTTACGTTTTGCTAGGGTCATGTACTTCTGTGTACACTTCCCGTCGCAAAGCCGCGCGCTCCTAGTTCTACTCGCTTCTACCCACCGCATGCTCCCGCCAACGGGTATAAGCTACGCTGTTCACGAAATTCTCGTGCGGTTGCGCGCACTGCGAATTTCCGTGAT
>CANREJ010000037.1 GCA_947629665.1 uncultured Clostridia bacterium | reverse complement strand
AAACACATAATGAATATTGCGGTTATATTTGCCGGTGGGACCGGTCAAAGAATGCACAGTAAGGAAAAGCCGAAACAATTTTTAACTATCTACGGGATTCCCATAATTGTTCATACTTTGCGCTATTTTCAAAACAATGTGAATATAGACGCAATAGTGGTTTCGTGTATCGAAACATGGATAGACTATCTTTCTTCGCTGGTGAAGACCTATAATCTCTATAAAGTAAAAAAAATAGTCCCCGGGGGGTCAACAGGACAACTTTCCATATATAACGGTCTTTTGGCCGCAAAAGAGCTTTCCAATGGGGAAAAATCTATTGTCTTGATCCATGACGGAGTCCGTCCAATGATCAACGATGAATTGATTGATAAAAATATTGAAAGCGTTAAAATTAACGGCTCGGCAATCACGACGGTCACTGTGAAAGAGACCATTATGGAAGTCTCCGACGACGGCATGATAAAATATATTCCGTCAAGGAAGAACTCTCGCTTGGCGCGCGCGCCGCAAAGTTTTTGGCTCGACGACATTTTGGGAACGCACGCGAAAGCGTTGGCAGAGGGAGAAACAAATTTTATCGATTCCTGCACCATGATGCACCATTATCATAAGAAGCTGTATTTGATTGACGGTCCGAACGAAAATATAAAAATAACAACTCCCGAAGATTTTTATATCATGCGCGCCATTCTCGATGCAAAAGAAAATTCTCAAATTTATGATTACGATGATTAGAGGAAATAGGAATGCTGTTTGAAGAAAGGTTAAAAAAGTGTAATTTTGACATTCAAAGTTTGAAAAATGCTTCGATTCTGATAACAGGCGCAACGGGCTTGATTGGTAAAACTGCGGCAATATGTTTGGCGAATTTGTCTGATAAATATAATCTCGGAATTCATCTGATTCTTCTTGTCAGAGATGAAAAAAAACTTGATTGTGCATTAAAAAATCCCAACGGATGGGAAAGAACGGTCATAAAATGCGATATCGTTGATTTTAAGGATGTGGACTGCAATGTCGACTATATTATTCACTGTGCAAGTTATACTTCAAGCAAGGCGTTTGTCGATAATCCTGTCGAAGTTATTATAACCAATATAAATGGTACGAACGGCATACTTGATTTTGCAAGGCGCAAGAGCGTGAAATCCGTTGTTTATCTTTCGAGCATGGAGGCGTACGGTTTTACGTCAGAAGAAATAGAACTGACGGAAGACAGAATCCAATATTTAAATCCGTTAGCCGTCAGAAGTAGCTATCCGGAAAGCAAAAGAATGTCTGAAAACTTGTGCGTTTCGTATTTTAAAGAGTATAACGTACCCGTAAAAATCGTACGGTTAGCGCAAACATTCGGGAAAGGTGTTATGCCTGAGGATGAGCGCGTATTTGCTGAATTTGCGAACTGCGCAATTCAAAATAATGATATTGTTTTATTGACAGATGGTAAAAGTAAGAGGATGTATATTGATGTTCAGGATGCCGTAACGGCTATTCTGGTTGTTATGTTCAAGGGCGAGAACGGCACGGCGTACAATGTTGCTAACCCTGTCACTTATTGTTCTATTTCTGAAATGGCAGAGCTTGTTGCTAAGACCATAGGTAAAGGCAATATAAACGTAAAATATCAACTTGATTCTAATAAGGCAGGTTTTTTTTCACCGCCGCATAAATACTATTTGAATGTAACACGAATAGAAAAGCTCGGATGGCATGTGTGCTCCGATTTAGTGGATATGTATGAAGAAATGGTTGAATATTGGAAATAAAATGTAACGATATATAGTTGTTGGATAACATGTTTGGCTTTTTATTGATAGTAACAATAGTAATAAGTTTATTAATTGGCATAGGTTTCCATTATTGGAAAATTGATCGCCACATCAAAAGAGCAATAACTGCCCTTTTGATTTTATTGTTTTCTGTCATTATTGCATTTCGCCCGGCATATGTACCTGATACTTTGGGCTATAATGAAATCTTCGACAAGATAGTCGTAGGCAAAAATTACGGCTTTAATATTTTTGGGGAATATCTTACTGTAGAATACGGATTCCTGTATTTAATGATGTTTTTTAAGGCAATCTTTAATAATGTTCATGTCTTTTACTTCATATTAACATATATTTCATGCCTTATATTTGCATACGCAGTTTCACAGCTTTACCGCCGCTTTATGAAAGCCGATATAAATTTACCGATGCTATTGGGTGTGTTCTTTTCTTATTATGGGATATATTACAGCGGAATTGCAATAAGGCAAGGCTTGGCGCTTTCATTGTGCTTGTTAGCTTTTTATTTCTTTATCAGTAAAAAATATTTTCGGTCGATATTGTTTCTTTTTGTCGCAATACTTGTTCATCGATTGAGTGTTTTGTCGATTGTTTGGATGTTATTTTACATCTTGTTTCGGCACAAAAATTTCTCAATTAAATTCATGATTGCTGTAAATATTTTATGTCTTATTTATTATGTGATAAATTTGATAATCGGTTTCGGCGGCGGCATATATGTTGTTGCAGATAGGGTTTTATGGTTAGTAGGACTTCATGATGCGTTTGGTGGGTGGCTCGAAGATTATGTTAATATACCGGTGCATTTATCGATGACGAATTTATTTGTGTGCTTGCAAGGGTTCTTACTAATTTACATTTCCAGAAATAGTAGGGAGTTAAAGTTTTTTTGCGAGTTATACTTGATAGGGGAAATTATAAGCGTTCTTTTTGCCAATATGTATGCGGCAAGCAGATTATATGACTTGTTCACTATATATTCTGTATTTATTATTTCTTATATTTTATCGATATGTACGGCACCAATAAGAAGAAGTGTTGTTAATCCACCGTATAACGTTATAGCTAAAAGCAGGAATGTGCCGTTGTTGATGATGGGTGTATTATTGATTTGTAATATTATATTGGTTTTAAATATATTAGGCATTTAGAACAATTAACATTAGTGATTCGGATTCTTATGCTTTGTAAGCGTGATATCATAAAGTGAAATAAAACATTAAAACTTTTTCGGAAATATTCGGTATGAAAATTAAAGCAGGCAAGAAAGGTCGATATCATTTATAAAACATTACTAGGATAACCACATGAAAGGCATAATACTTGCAGGGGGGTCGGGAACGAGACTGTATCCCTTAACAAAGGTAACGAGCAAACAGTTGTTGCCGGTATATGATAAACCCATGATATACTACCCGCTTTCGACGCTTATGACGGCGGGGATAAGGGAAATACTGATAATTTCCACTCCGCAGGACACGCCCCGTTTTAAGGAGCTGTTGGGCGATGGGGAGCAATTCGGCGTGCGTTTGGAATACGCCGTGCAGCCTTCCCCCGACGGGCTCGCGCAGGCATTTATAATCGGCGAAAAGTTCATCGGCAAAGACAACGTCGCGATGATTTTGGGAGACAATATCTTTTACGGTCACGGTTTTTCCAAAATGCTGAAAGAAGCCGCCGCCAATGCCGCAAACGGCAAGGCAACGATCTTCGGCTACGGCGTGAAAGACCCGCAGCGCTTCGGCATAGTTGAGTTCGACAAGAACGGCAAGGTGCTCTCCGTCGAGGAAAAACCGCAAACCCCCAAGTCAAACTACTGCATAACGGGTCTGTATTTTTACGACAACCGCGCGGTCAGATACGCAAAAGAAATCAAGCCTTCAAAGCGCGGCGAACTGGAAATAACGGATTTAAACAGAAAATACTTAGAGGCAGGAGACTTAACCGTTCAACTTTTGGACAGTGGGTTTGCATGGCTCGATACTGGCACGATGGACAGCCTTTTCGAGGCGGCTGAGTTTGTGCGCGTATTGTCTGAAAGGCAGGCCGTGACTATCTCCGCGCCCGAGGAAATAGCCTATCGCCACGGTTGGATAGATAAGGATAAACTTATAAGTATAGCCGAAAGTTACGGCAAGTCGCCGTATGGCGCGCACCTGAAAAACGTGGCAGGAATAAAGGTGGAGTGAGGTAATAAAAATGACAATCATAGTAACAGGCGGGGCGGGGTTCATCGGCAGTAATTTCATCTTCCACATGCTCAAAAAATACCCTGAATACCGCATAATCTGCCTCGACAAACTGACTTACGCTGGCAATCTTTCCACTCTCGCGCCGATAATGGACAACCCCAATTTCCGCTTCGTTAAGGCGGACATCTGCGACAGAGAGGCAGTCTATAAACTTTTTGAAGAGGAGAAGCCCGATGTTGTCGTCAACTTTGCCGCCGAAAGCCACGTTGACAGAAGCATAGAAGACCCAGGAATCTTTCTGCAAACCAACATAATCGGCACTGCGGTCATGATGGACGCCTGTCGCAAGTACGGCATAAAGCGTTATCACCAAGTATCCACGGACGAAGTCTACGGCGATCTGCCCCTCGACAGACCCGATTTATTTTTCACCGAAACCACCCCGTTGCACACCAGCAGTCCATATTCGAGCTCAAAAGCGGCGGCGGATCTCCTCGTTTTGGCATATTACAGGACTTACGGTCTGCCGGTTACAATCAGCCGTTGCTCAAACAACTACGGCCCGTATCACTTCCCAGAAAAGCTTATTCCGCTTATGATAGCCAACGCTTTGAATGATAAGCCCCTGCCCGTGTACGGCAAGGGAGAGAATGTGCGTGATTGGCTGTACGTGGAGGACCACTGCAAGGCAATCGATTTGATAATCCACAAAGGTCGCGTGGGAGAAGTGTACAATGTAGGCGGACATAACGAGATGAAAAATATCGATATTGTCAAGCTGATATGTAAGGAATTGGGCAAGCCCGAAAGTCTTATAACGTTTGTTGCTGACAGGAAGGGGCACGATATGAGGTACGCGATAGATCCGACGAAGATACACACCGAGCTCGGTTGGCTTCCCGAAACAAAGTTTGCGGACGGGATAAAAAAGACGATAGCGTGGTATTTGGATAATCGCGAATGGTGGGAGACCATTATAAGCGGCGAATACCAAAACTACTACCAAAAAATGTACGGAAACAGGCAATGAAAGTACTTGTAACGGGCGTAAAAGGTCAGCTCGGCTACGACGTCGTAAAGGAGCTTGAAAGGCGCGGGCACAATGCCGTGGGCGTGGACATAGAGGACATGGACATAACCGACGGCAAAAGCGTGGAGCGCGTTATGGGTGAAGTCCGTCCCGAAGCGGTGATACACTGTGCGGCGTGGACTGCCGTTGACGCCGCCGAAGATAATGAAGATAAAGTAAGGCTCGTAAACTCAACGGGCACACAAAATATAGCAGCCGTGTGCAAAAAACTCGGTTGCAAGATGATGTATATTTCGACCGACTACGTTTTTGACGGAAACGGCAACGAGCCTTGGCAACCCGATTGCAAGAGCTACAAGCCGCTAAACGTTTACGGGAAGAGTAAATTGGAAGGCGAGCTGGCGGTTGTCAATACGCTTGAAAGGTATTTCATTGTCCGCATAGCGTGGGTGTTCGGCAAGAACGGGAATAACTTCATTAAGACTATGTTAAAGCTCGGTAAGACGCACGAAACGTTGAAGGTCGTAAATGACCAGATTGGCACGCCGACGTATACTTACGACCTCGCAAGACTTCTCGTTGATATGATAGAAACGGAAAAGTACGGCTATTATCACGCCACCAACGAGGGCGGATATATAAGCTGGTACGACTTTGCCATAGAGATATTCAGGCAGGCGGGGTACGGCACTAAAGTAATACCCGTGACGACGGCGGAGTACGGGCAGTCCAAGGCTAAAAGACCTTTTAACAGCAGGTTGGACAAGAGTAAACTCAAAGGAATGGAATTTAAACCTTTGCCTGATTGGCGTGATGCGCTTGCAAGGTATTTAAAGGAGATTGACTACTGATGGGTCAGATTAAAGTGCAAAAAAACGTTGGCGGCATAGAGGGTCTGTATATAATAGAGCCCGCCGTTCACGGTGACAGCCGCGGATATTTTATGGAAACCTACAACAAGCGCGACATGGAAGAAGTCGGGCTTAAAATGGAGTTCGTACAGGACAACCAGTCCAAAAGCTGCAAGGGAGTGCTGCGCGGTTTGCATTTCCAGATAAACTACCCGCAGGGCAAGCTCGTGCGCGTGATAAAGGGCAAGGTGTTCGACGTCGCGGTGGATATGCGGAAGGGCAGCAAGACCTACGGCAAGTGGTACGGCGTGGAGTTATCCGAAGATAACAAAAAGCAGTTTTATATTTCCGAGGGCTTTGCACACGGGTTTTTGGTGCTTTCCGACGAGGCGGAGTTTTGCTACAAGGTGACCGACTTTTACCACCCCAACGACGAGGGCGGCATAGCATGGAACGACCCTGCAATAGGCATAGACTGGGGCGTTGTGGGTGATTATTGCGGCTCTGCCGACCCCGCGGGTTACACTCTCCCCGACGGCACGCCTTTAATTATGAGCGATAAAGACAAAAAGTGGGGTGTGTTGCATTGATTACAGTAGTCATACCTACTTATAACAGAAGTACATGCATTAAATATCAGTTGGAAAATTATTTAGACAAATACAAAGGTACTTTGTTTGTTTTTGAAATACATGATAGTAGCACTGATGATGAAACATTTGGATTGATTAATAATTGCAATAATGATAAAATCAGTTATCACAGATATCCTTCTGATGTAAATGGCGATGTGAAAACCATGCAAGCTATTCAGAAGGTCAAGACAGATTATTATTTTTTGTTGGGCGATGGGGTTTGCGTCGATTTTGAAAAACTTGAAAAGAAATTAAATGAAATTGGTTACGATAAATATAAAGTTATCGGATTCAGGTCAACAGACGGGATAAGCAAGTCTGTTTTTAAAGAGTATAACATACACAATCTTGACGAGTGTGACAGGAACGACTATTTTGTAAAATATTTTTGGGCGTTGACATTATACGGTTCAATGATTGTAAGAACCGATTTGGTTAAAAATGTCAGTGATGAAGCGCAAAAGTATATTGAAATATTGAGTCCTTTTATGCATGATTGCATTTTATTTGAAGGTATTTCAAAATACGACGGCAAGTGCGCATTTGTTTTTGTTGATTTTATTAAGGGGAATCCTTATAAACAAGGTTCAGGTTGGAAAAAAAGCAAACAGGCATTGGAATTTTTCTGTTATAGGTATTATGAAAGCGTTTTACTATTGCCTGATTGCTACGAAAAAGAATCGCGCAGGTTCTTAATAAGCCATAATAAATATTCCAATTTGTTTGGCTTTAAATCTTTGGTGGTACTTCGTGCAAACGGGAATATTACATTTAAACTTGTGCGGAAATATAAATTTTATATAAAAAAGACGGTTGCTCACCCTATAAAAATTTATTTATCTCTTTTAATCCCTCCATTTATGTCTAAATGTTTAATTAAAATATATAGAAAACTTAAAAGGTTAAATTAAAATGAAAGTAGTTTTACTTGCAGGCGGATTCGGAACTCGCATTTCGGAAGAATCTCAGTTCAAACCTAAACCCATGATAGAAATAGGCGGCAAGCCCATTTTGTGGCACATAATGAAATGTTACTCGCATTACGGTTTCAACGAGTTTATAATATGTGCGGGCTATATGCAACACGTTATTAAGGAATGGTTTGCCGATTATTTTCTTCATAACAGCGACATTACTTTTGATTTCACCAAAGGCACAAATGATATGATTATTCATGATCAGCGTTGTGAACCGTGGAAAGTTACAGTAGTCGATACTGGTCTTAATACCATGACGGGCGGCAGGATAAAAAGGATTCAGCCCTATATTGGTAACGAAACGTTTTTGATGACTTACGGCGATGGCGTATGCGACGTAAACATAAACGATTTGGTTAAATTTCACAAATCACATGGCAAAGTTGCGACGCTTACAGCAGTTACACTTGCTCAACAAAAGGGAGTTTTGGATATAGGTGGTGATAATGCCGTACATTCTTTCAGGGAAAAGAATTTTTCCGACGGTGCTTTGATAAATGCGGGGTTTATGGTATTCGAACCGAAAATTTTCGATTATATTAAAGGTGACGATATCGTACTGGAAAGAGAACCGCTTGAGAAACTTGCTCTTGAGGGGCAGCTAATGTCATTCAGGCATAAGGGATTTTGGCAGTGTATGGATACAAAGAGGGAGATGGACATACTTAACAAAATGTATAATTCCGATCATGCTCCTTGGAAAGTATGGTAAAGTCATGGTAAATTTATCGTTTTATAAAAATAAAAAAGTTTTAATTACGGGACACACGGGCTTTAAGGGTACGTGGCTTTGCAAAATTTTGGTTAATGCCGGGGCCGAAGTTTCAGGTTATTCACTCGAACCGCCCACAACGCCTGACCTTTTCGGATTGTCGGGTGTAGAACCCGCCATAAGGTCGGTTATCGGCGACGTGCGCAATTTCAGCCATATGTTTAGCGTGTTTTGCGAAGTCAAGCCAGAAATTGTTTTTCACCTTGCGGCTCAGCCTATAGTTCGTGATAGTTATAAAAATCCGCGATACACTTACGAAACGAACGTAATGGGTACTGTTAACTTGTTGGAATGCGTGCGACTTACGGATAGCGTCAAAAGCGTTTTAAATGTTACAACCGATAAAGTTTATTTCAACGATGATACTCCCAACCATGCTTTCTGTGAAGATGAGCCACTTGACGGGTACGATCCTTACAGTAACTCCAAATCGTGTAGTGAACTTGTGACGCACAGCTATAAGAAGAGTTTTTTGGATAGCGTTTGTGCGGTTTCGACTGCTCGTGCCGGCAATGTAATAGGAGGTGGCGACTTTGCAAATGACAGAATAATACCCGATTGCATCCGCGCAATAGAAAATGGTAAAAAAATAGTTGTAAGAAATCCTTTTTCCACACGTCCTTACCAACACGTTCTTGAACCACTTGCCGTTTATCTTGATATTGCGTCCAAGCAATATATGGACGGAGGATACGCAGGATATTATAATGTCGGTCCGGACGATTGTGATTGTGTAAACACAGGTGAGCTTGTTTCGATGTTCTGCAAAGAATGGGGCGACGACCTTGAATGGGTAAACATGAGCGACGGTGGGCCGCACGAATCGTCATTTTTGAAGTTGGATAATAGCAAAATCAAAAAAATATTCGGCTGGATGCCAAAATGGCACATTGATACAGCTATAAAGAAAATAGTACGCTGGACAAAAATATATTTTAATGACAGGAAGTTCGTTCCTTTTGAAATGGACGAAGAGATAAAAGAGTTTTTTGAATGAGCGAGCAAAATGTTAAACGGAGTTTAAAATCAAACTTCATTTATAACTTTATAAGTCAAATTTTGACTCTTATTGTGCCGCTTGTTACAACGCCGTATTTATCGCGCGTTCTGCACGAAGTCGGTAATGGACAATGCAGTTATGCAATGTCCATTATAACGTATTTCATTTTATTTTCAAACTTGGGCTTTGATATGTATGGACAGCGACAGATAGCTTCTTGTCGCGATAATCCCCAAGAGAAGAGTAAGGTATTTTGGGAACTATTTATATTAAAAAGCATTTTTACTTCGGTTGCACTTGCTGTACTGTATTCGGTAGTATTTACCGTCGGGTTTGGTGAGAATTATAATTTGCTCATACTCTTTTATTCTTTGCAGGTTATAACTATACCTTTTGATATTCAATTTTTTTTCAGAGGTGAAGAAAATTTTCGTTCGATAGCAATAAGAACGATAATAATGAAAATAATTGGTCTGGTTCTTATATTTTTGCTCGTCAAGACTGAGAACGACACGTGGATATACGCATTATGTCTTTCCGGCTCGATTGTATTTTCGAATTTGATAATGTGGCCTTCGCTAATCGGTAAAATAAAATTTGTAAAGCCGAACGCATTAAAGCTATTACGCCATTTAAAGCCAGCGTTTTTGATATTTTTGCCGACGCTTGCCGTAACTATATATTCAGTATTTGACAAGACAATGATAGGGTTGCTTGCCGAAAATCCAGACTATGAAAACGGTTGCTACGAACAAGCTTATAAAATAAATAGCGTAGCTCTACTTTTCGTTACGATAATTACTTCCGTGATGGTGTCGCGCAATTCGTATGACTATAACGCGGGTAATACTGAAGGTCTGAAAAATCATATATCGCAAGCCATACGATATGTATGGATGATGGGGACGCCTCTTATATTCGGTTTTGCGGTGCTTTCCTCTAATCTTTCTTCATGGTTTTTGGGTGGCGGATATGCCGAAGTGCCTATTCTTATGCAGATAATGTCCGTACGATTTATAATATCTGGTTTTGGCGATGTGTTCGGCAGTCAGCTCTTCCTCGCTATAAATAAAGAAAAATATTCAACAGTAGCGACATTTATGGGCGCGGGCATAAACATTTTACTCAATTATTTTCTGATAAAGCAATTTGGCGCTCTTGGTGCCGCTATATCTACTGCGGTGTGTGAATTTACTGTAACTGGCATATTGGTTATTTTGGCGTTGAGGAAAGGTCATATTAAGTTAAGGATGCTTTTCGAAGGCTGTTGGAAATATATTTTGGCCGGCACGGTGATGTTCGGAGTAATTTTTGTTATGCAGAGGTATATGTCTTATGCTGTATGGACATTTTTTGTAATAACATTGGTTGGATGTATGGTATATGCGCTCATGCTGTTTGTGTTAAGAGATAAATTCTTTTTATATGCGGTGAAGAGTGGTTTCGGTATGGTTAAAGGCATCTTTAAAAAATCGTCAAAGGGAAAAACCGCTACCGATATTATCGGCAACATGGATTATACTGAAAACGATAATCAATCGGATATAGATAAAAGTTAAAGCTTAAAATTTATATTTGAATGTATGAATAAAGGAGGAACTTATGAAAAAAAGAGTTGCGGATTATTTCGGGAAGTACTTAGTTGAACAAGGGATTGTTACAGATTTTACATTGCCCGGCGGTGGTGCTATGCATCTTGACGATGCTTTTGCGCATACCCCTGGGATGAAGTGTGTGTTTGTTCAGCACGAGCAGGCGGCGGCGATAGCGGCAGAGTCTTATGCGCGCCTTCACAAACAAATACCGCTGGTATGCGTAACAACAGGTCCTGGAGGTACAAATACATTGACAGGCGTAGTTGGGGCTTGGCTTGATTCAATACCTATGCTTATAATTTCTGGACAAGTCAGATATGCTACTACGGCAAGGGCAAGTGGTTTGCCTCTGCGTGCTATGGGCGATCAGGAATTTGATATAGTCAAAGTTGTCAAGCCGATGACTAAATATGCCGAAATGCTCTCAGACCCGAAGTATGCAATGTATCATTTGGAAAAGGCTTTATATTTGGCAAAGGAAGGCCGTCCTGGTCCTGTTTGGCTTGATGTGCCTCTTGATATTCAGAGTGCAGTTATCGACGAAAGCGAATTTGTTCATTTTAATCCTAAATCCGAAGGCTACGATGAGAAAAATTACGATGTTGACGAAAACGTGATTGATCAGGTGATACAACTCATCAAAAATTCGGAAAGACCTGTTTTCAATGCCGGTAACGGAATCAGAATAGCAAATGCCCATGATGAATTTGTTAAGGTTACGGAATTGCTCAATATTCCTGTCGTTACTGGTTGGGACAGTATCGATTTGATTGAAGATATAAACCCCTTATATATCGGTCGTGCGGGTATTATGGGCGACAGGGCCGGCAACTGGGCTGTGCAAAACAGCGATTTGGTATTATCTGTTGGTAGTAGATTGGGTGTTAGACAGGTCGGATACAGTAAAGAGAATTGGGCAAGGAAAGCTTATGTTATAATGGTTGATATTGATAAGTACGAGTTGCAAAAACCTTCCATTCATGTAGAATTTCCTATTTGTGCCGATGCGAAAATTTTTCTTACGAAACTTCTAGATAAACTTAACGGACAAGTATTGTTTAGCGGAAGTGGTTGGTTGGATTTGTGCCGTAGTTGGAAGGAAAAATATCCCGTTGTATTGCCAAAACATTACAATTATGACGCGCCGCACGCAAATGTATATTGCTTTATAAAAGAACTTAGCAGGAGATTGCCGGAAAATAAAATAACGGTAGTAGGTAATGGAAGCGCATGCGTTGTCGGAAGTCACGCATACGAAATAAAGAAAGGACAAAGATTCATAATAAACAGCGGCGCGGCGTCGATGGGATACGATTTGCCTGCGGCTATAGGTGCGGCCTTTGCTTCGGGTGAAGAAATTATTTGCGTTTCCGGTGACGGTTCCATTCAGATGAACATACAGGAATTGCAGACAATAGTTTATCATAAATTGCCAATCAAAATTTTCGTTATAAACAATGACGGGTATCACTCCATGCGGCAAACCGAAAGCAACTTGTTCCCCGAGCACAGCAAATTTGGTGTAGGACCCAACGATAGTCATGACTTATCGTTCCCGTCCATGAAGAAAATTGCAAAAGCTTATGATATTCCTTATTATTGTATAAAAAATAATCGGGAAATGAGAAAGTTGGATAAAATTTTGGCGGCGGATGGATATTGTATGGCGGAAATATTTGTCGATACTGCTCAGAATTTCGAGCCCAAGTCTGCCACGAAAAAGATGGACGACGGCACATTGATTTCTCCTCCTTTGGAGGATTTGGCACCCTTCCTACCCCGTGAAGAGCTTGAAAGCATTATGGTAATTGGAATGCTGGAGGATGCCAATCCTTTAATCAATAAAAAATAGATGTAATTTTGACGAATTTTATTATTAATTTCTAACAAATTTGTCTTTGTGAACAGTAGAATAATTAAAAAACGGTAATTACTGAAAAAGGTGAGAGCATGAAACGGGCAATTATAACAGGCGCGACTTGCGGTATAGGTATATCTCTAATTAAAAGATTAACGGCAAGCGGAACGGAAGTTTTGGCGCTCTGCCGTAGAGACTCTAAGCGTAACATCAATATACCGTCTGATAAACTTGTGACGATAAAGTACTGCGGCTTGGAGGAGTTGTGCGATATCGAAAATGATACCGGTAAAGAATATGACGTGTTCTATCATTTTGGTTGGAATACAGCCCGTTCGCGGCGTAATGATTTTTACAGCCAATGCAATAATATACGATTTGCTCTCGACGCTGTTACAGTTGCGAATAAATTCGGGTGTAAAACTTTCATAGGCGCCGGCTCGCAGGCAGAATATGGTCGGGTTGAAGGAATACTGCGCCCCGAAACTCCCGCATTCCCCGAAAATGGCTACGGAATAGCAAAACTTGCCGCGGGTAACTTCACCCGCGAGTATGCGCATTCTATGGGTATGAAGCATATTTGGTGTAGGATAGTCAGCACATACGGTCCTTTTGAAGGGGGCGAAGGGAAAAGTATGATCACTTCTGTTGTCGGCAAAATGATTGCAGGTGAAACAATGGAATTTACAAAAGGCGAGCAGATGTGGGATTACCTATATAATGGAGATGCAGCCGAAGCGTTCGCCCTTTTGGGTGATAAAGGCGTAGACGGAAAAGTATATGTTTTGGGTAGTGGCGAGGCGCGACCGTTAAAGGAGACGATTTACGAAATAGCCGATATTTTCGGGGCACGTAATTTGATAAAACTCGGCGTGCTTCCATATGCCGATAGGCAAGTGATGAATTTAAAGGCGGATGTTTCGCGGTTAACTTCCGATACAGGATGGAAACCTCATACAACTATTAAAGAAGGCGTCTCAGAAATAATAAAGTATATTGAAAGTTTGCATTAAGATATAAAAATTTAAAGAAAAGCAATTTTTGCAAAGGAGCTCCTTTGCTGTGGTTACTGCGTAACCACAGCAAACATATCTAATTGTAATCGAGAGGTAAAAAATTGAAGGCATATGTATTTTCGGCGCCCGGCAAAATGGTTTGGAAAGATATACCAGAACCTGAAACGGGTGAGCCTTACGGTGCAATTTTGAGCCCTGTCGCGCTTTCTTGTTGTACTTCGGATGTGCATACAGTTTTCGGCGGCGGAAAGCCAAAACAAACGATGCATGTATTGGGTCATGAATGTGTTGCCAGAGTGATAAAAACCGGGGCTTATGTAAAGGATTTCAAAGTAGGTGATGTAGTTGCAGTACCGGCAATTACTCCGGATTGGCGCGCTACAGATTCTCAGGAAGGGTGCGAAAGGCATGCTATAGAGCATTTTTCTGGTCATAGATTGGGAAGGACGATGCCGGGTGTGTTTGCCGAGTATTTCAGCGTTTTGGACGCAGATACAACGCTTGCACATATACCAAATGGTGTAACCATAAAGCAGGCGCTTATGTGTGTAGATGTCATGACAACAGGTCTCACCGGCGCGGAATACGCTGAAATCCAAACCGGCGATACGGTTTGTGTAATTGGCATAGGTCCCGTAGGGCTTATGGCGATTGCGGGTGCCGTCCATATGGGCGCATCACGCGTAATTGCAATAGGCAGTCGCGCTAAATGTGTTGAAATGGCTGGAATATACGGGGCAAGTGACATTTTAAGCTATAAAGAAGGAAATATTGCGGAACGCGTGCTCGAAATGACGGACGGCAAGGGCGCAGATTCGGTAATTATAGCCGGTGGCGGCGATAATGTTTTCACGCAGGCTATCGATATGGTTAAGTACGGAAAAGGCGTCGTTTCAAATATTAACTACTATGGCGGAGAAGGTTATCTCGCTTTCCCTAAGTTCAGTGGAGGCAGAGGAATGGCGGGCAAGACGGTTCATACCGAGTTGGCAAAAGGTGGTAGGGCGCGTATTGAGCGGATGCTTAAAATGGTGCAGTATGGGCGAATAGATCCGGAACCTCTTATAACGCATACGTTTTACGGACTTAAAAACGTAGAAAAAGCGCTTTTATTAACAAAAGAAAAACCTGAGGATTTGATAAAAACCGCAGTGATTATAGACGAGGTGAATTTATGAAAAAATGTATTGTTTGCGATTCTTTACTCGGGGAACCGATTCTAACTTGCTCCAATATGCCTGCAAGCGCACAAAATATTCCCGATAAAGATGAACTGAAAAATGAAGCTGGAATAAATCTTAACCTATGCGTTTGTCCAAAATGTGGATTAGTACAGTTTGATTGTGAACCCGTAGATTACTATCGCGATACGATACGTGCGGGCGGATTCACACAGACAATGGTAGGATTGAGGAGATCACAGTATTCAAGATTTATACAAAAATACAATTTGACGGGTAAAAAATTTATAGAAGTGGGTTGTGGCAGAGGCGAATTTTTAAATGTGCTGACTGAGTTTCCCGTCGAGGTGTACGGCATAGAAAATCGCAGTGAATTGGTAGATATTGCGGTTAATAGCGGACTTAATGTGAAGAAAAATTTTACAGAGGAAACAGACACGGTAATCGAAGGCGGACCTTTCGATGCGTTTTTGTCGTTTAATTTTTTGGAGCATCAGCCTTACCCCAATAAAATGTTGGGATGTATTTACAATAATCTTAAAGAGGGTGGATACGGTCTCATTACTGTTCCGAGCTTTGAATACATCTTAAAAAACAACGGCTACTATGAATTATTACATGACCATATCGCTTATTTTACAGAAAAGACATTGGCATTCTTAATGGAAAAAAACGGTTTCAGCGTTCTTGAAAGTTGTTTATGTTTACCCGATACTATAGAGGTTATTGTGCAAAAGAAAACCGCGCCTGATGTTAAGGGCTTGGAAATGAATAGGGTTGCGCTTAAAAAAGAATTTTCCGATTATGTTGAAAGCAAAATACGTAGCGGTAAAAAGGTAGCAATATGGGGCGCAAGCCATCAGGGTTTCACAATTGCCGCAACAACTGAAATGGGCGACAAAATAGAATACATAATAGATTCCGCCCCGTTCAAACAAGGGAAATATGCGCCAGCATCTCATATAAAAATCGTTTCTCCTGAATACAGTCGCCAAAACCCCGTAGACTGTATAATAATAGTTGCTCCGGGATATACCGACGAAATTGCAAATATAATAAAAACCACCTTTGGTGGTAATACCGAAATCGCCGCAATAAGAAGTTCCGTTCTCGAAAAAGATTTGCGGGTTGGGAGCGTAAAAAATTCCTGGACCGATACAGACAAATGAAACACGATACAAACAATGATAATTTACAACAATACCGCCGTGCAGATTCTGCACGGCGGTATTGTTGTAAATTATACTTAGGTTAATCAATATTGAATTTAAAATTTGAAACATTTTTCAAGTAAATAGCACGCCTTTAAATATAATTTTGTCTTTGTCAATGGTTTTTCAAGTAAATATTCTCTTATAATATCGATCAAAACTCCCGCCGCAAACACAATCAAGGCAACAATGATCGTATATGCAAGCTGAATAAGCGCGCCGGCAGGGTAAACCTTGCTAACCCCGAAAATTCTTTCCCAAATGATATATCTGAAATAGTTATGATCGTGCAATAAAAGAATCCCGAATGTATGGCTTGCAATAAAGTTTATAGGTTTGATATTCTTGATTTTAATATTTTTAAACAGAAAGAATATACATATGCCTGCAATTATGTTAAGGGGAGAAATTTCACTTCCGATAACAGCAAATATTAAAGATAATATTTTATTTTCGGGATATTTTTCAGATAAAATGTTCACTGCTGCAAATATTATCCAAATAAGAATAAAAATACCAGACATAATTAGTTTGCTGTCGGTAATTTTTAAAGGATATTTATGCAGATATACAGACAAGAAATAGATAATTATAAAGGTTGTTAAGCCTATCGTTACATCTGTAAATTGTTCATAGTCAAAATCTATTATTTTAGCTATGATGCTTGAACCGAGTTGCATCATAAAAAGTAATATAATAATAGAAATTATATTAAGCCTGGACATTTTTTCCGCTGCTTTCTGCAAGAACGGAAGTATTATAAGAAATAACAGATAGTAAATTGCAAATCCGTGAGAAATTCCGAATAAGGGTAAAAAGCAACCGAGCCAATTTCTCCATGTTATGGGAGCAATTAAACCGTTATTGAGTAGTGCCGCCAATGCCATTCCCAATAAATTATAAAACACAGTTTCAAGCACGATTTTAATATATCTGCTTCCGCTGAAAGGTTTACCTGCCATGAACCAAGCACTGATAAAGATAAAACAGTCAAAGCCGATTTTTCCGCCTGGAATAAAAATCCCCCCACATATAAGTTTTGCTATATTGCCGCCTGAATTATCAATAATTCCCCCGTGAAGGACAATATGGTGCGCAACTATCATAAACATACTCAGTATTCGCAACAGTTCAATGCTCGTATCGCGAGTATCAAGCCTATTTTTCTGGGGGGGGGTAAGGTTTATTGTACGGTCTTGTTCATTCAAACTTTCGTCCGTATTTAAATTTTCCGTTCTACTCACGCTTTCAGCCTGTGCTGCTTCGTTTCTTTCCATTGTTATAACTGCCTTTTAGAATTTTTTAAATAGAAACTATGAATATGATAAGGATTTCATCA
>CANREJ010000036.1 GCA_947629665.1 uncultured Clostridia bacterium | reverse complement strand
GCAGTTTTTCCTACGCCCATTGTCCCGCCGATCAAATAAAGTGTTTTCATACTTCTCCGTTTAATTCCTGTTTATCGTTTCCATTATATCACAGCCGCACAGAGAAATCAAACGAAAGAGTATCTAATGGCATTCAGGCGGGAGACTGTCTTGAATGAAGAGAAGAAACCCGGCGGTTCGCGCCCGCCTGTGCGTGATTTTTTTGTTGCATAATTTGATATATAATGCTATAATTTGTTGTACAATGCTATATCCTCAATGATATACAATGTTATATCTTCAATTATATGTAGTGTTATATCCCGAAACGGTAAGGTTGGTATGGAATTTAAAGATAAATTACTGTATGTCCGCGGAGAGCTGTTAATTTCCCAGGCAACTTTGGCAAAGTTGCTGAATATTTCTTATTGCTCTTTAAACAGGCTGGAAAACGGTAAATATTTGCCCAACAATAAAACCAAAAAGAAATTCGAAAATTTTTGCAACGAGCGCAACATTGTGATTAAAGATAAAATTTACGATAAGCGCGAACTCCAAAAGTTGTTGATGGGCAATAATGCCAATAAATTATTGCCCGTCAGCTCCTGCAAAAATATGTCGGGCGCCTCTTTTGAAGAATTGCGAGATTATTACGATAAACTGAACGCCGACGACAGCCATCAAACCTCGACCGACGATGTTTGCACTCCGCTGGATTGCGTTAAAACAATGCTGGACTATATACCGGATAAATTTTGGGGCAGGGAGAATTTGAGGATTCTGGATCCCTGCTGCGGCAACGGCAATTTCGGCGCATATTGCCAATTTAAAACGGCCATGGATAACATTTGGTTCAATGAGCTGAACCCTATCCGCTATGTCAACTGCAAAAAGATTTTAAAGCCCAAACATATTTGCATGGGCGACGCGTTTAAACTCAAAGGGGGCTTCGGCGGAAAATGGGACCTGATAATGGCCAATCCACCCTACTCCGGCGGGGGAAACAAAAACAGGAGTT
Source organism: uncultured Clostridia bacterium (assembly GCA_947629665.1). GTDB lineage: Bacteria > Bacillota > Clostridia > Christensenellales > Borkfalkiaceae > Coproplasma. The sequence goes on along the minus strand of CANREJ010000036.1, from coordinate 16,959 downwards.
TATCCAACGAATTTATTGAATATTTTATAGATTTATTGAATGACAAAGGGTATTTGTGTTTTATTACCCCGAACAACTGGATGACATACAATAACAACAATACCACCCTGAAAAAACTGTTGAACAACGGTTCGTTTGTTGTTATAGACAACGACGCAAAAAAATATTTCCCGAAAGTAGGGTCGTCCTTCACGATTATGCTTTGGCAAAAAAACGTGTTTGATAACAAGACAAAAATTATCAACAATTATTTGATTAAAGATATTCAGGAGGGCGTTGTAATTCCCAAAAATATGAAATTTATCCCCCTGTATATTTCACAGCCGATAATAGATATTATCCGTAAATCCATACAAAACGGGGAAAATAATTTCAGGTACAGATGCGATTTGCACAACTTTACCCAAAAGGCTTTATTGAGCGACGAACAGGGCGGGGAATTTATTTACGAAACCATACACACGCCCAAGAAAACCCGCTATGCAAAAATAAAGCAGGATATTTACGATAAATGGGTGATTATAGTGCCCCTCTCCACCTACTACACGCCGTATATCAGGCACAACGTAAACACAACGCAATCCGTAGGCTATTTTGCTTTCGACAATGAAAAACAAGCCGATGATTATCTGCTAAAAATAACACAGGCTTGTTTTAAAGTTATTATTCATTTGACCAGATACGGCAATTTCAACAATATTATGGTGCTGAAACATTTGCGGTTTGACGATGAGCCGGACTTTACGCCGCAGGAAAAAGATTATATTGACGACTTCGCCGAAAAAATCAAATATTAGGTCTGTTTGTTGCCGATGGGTTTAGACCCGTAAATCCTTACAAATTCGGATATGACTTTACCTTCTATTTCTTTTGAGACTCTGTTCTGATAACCCCAGCCCATGAACTCGCCCTGTGTGGAAGGAATATAGAGAACATATATGTAGACAGGTTTATCCATGGCTATGACCGACTGCAAAATAAACCAATTTGTTGCCGAGTTTGTGGCGTTTTTCTTTAACCTGTATGCGTTTTTGCCGCAATGATATGACTCGATCCTCTTCTTCATTGTGGTTATGCTCTTGCCGATTTTTAATATTCTTCCGGCAACCACAAGCACATATATCAGATCCTGTTGGGTATTATATCTTGCGTCCTTTACTTCTATATCCCATTTTTCCGCTTCCCTGTTGGGCGTACCTACTGCCGCCAGCACGAAATCCCTTTTAGACAGCGTCTGTCCGTTTGGCGTAGGCAATTCAAACTCATCCCATTTTACCTGGCCGTTTAACTATTCCACCGAAGTTAAGTGGCTGGCCGAAATTGTTTCTCTCGGCATACTTATGCTCCTTTGTATTGTCTGCTTGTATAATACCACATTTGGAACCGATTTGTATAGCAAATTTTTAAAATAAACGGCTTTTTAGTGCAATAAAAGTTAAAAAACACAACATAAAGGCACTTTTAAAGCGTTTTGTGCGCAAAGGCGCCGCGCCGACTGTTGTCGGCGCGGCGCCTTTGCTTTGAAATGTGGGCAGGTGAAGCAATTTTTAACGCGGGTTTACTTTACGATATGCACGATCTTATCTGCTTTAAAGCCGTCTTTTCCAGGCGGCTCACCTGCGCCTGCGAGATGCCCACTTCCGCCGATATTTCAGTCTGCGTTTTGCCCTCGAAATACCTTAAAAACAATATCTTCTTTTCCCTTCCTTCAAGCCGCTCTATCGCCTCGTACAGAGCCGCCTTTTCCGTCCAGACCTCGTCGTTGTTCTTATCGTCGAAAATCTGGTCCATCAATAAAAGGGTGTCCCCCGATTTGTTGTAAACCGGCTCGTAGAGGCTGACGGGGTCGGATATGGCGTCCAGGGCGTAGGCGACCTCCGATACGGCTATATTCATTTTTTGCGCGATTTTATCGTAGGTTACGTCGTCGTTGCCCTCCTCCAACTTTTCGCGCACTTTGAGTATACGGTAGGCCGTATCCCTTATCGAGCGGGATACGCGCAGGCTGTTGCCGTCCCTCAAATACCTTTTTATCTCACCCAAAATCATGGGCACGGCGTAGGTGGAAAAACGCACGTTGAAACTTTCGTTAAAGTTATCTATTGCCTTTATAAGCCCCACGCAACCCGCCTGGAACACGTCGTCTGCGTTGGCGTTTTTTGCCCAGAACCGCCTTACAAGCGACAAAACAAGCCGCATGTTGCCGACTATAAAGCGTTCGCGCGCGGCCTCGTCGCCCGCCTTTAACCTCTTCATAAGTTCAGTTTGCTCGGCGGCGGTGAGCTTGGGAAGCCCCGACGTGTCCACGCCGCATATTACTACCTTTTGCAACATAAAAAATCCCCCTTTGAAGTTTTATGTACAAAGGGGGTGCGCTATGGCTATGTTATGTGTTTGGTTATGTCTTTTTTGAGCTTGGAAATTATCTTTTTTTCCAGCCTGGATATGTAGCTTTGCGAAATGCCGAGTTTATCCGCAACGTCCTTTTGGGTCATGCTTTCGCCGCCGTCCAGACCGAAGCGCATCTTCATTATCCGCTGTTCGCGCGGGGACAGTTTGGAGAGGGAAGATTTTAAAAGCTCCCGCTCCACGCCGCCTTCGATATCCGAATAAACGGCGTCGGCGTCGGTACCCATTACGTCCGATAGAAGAAGCTCGTTGCCCTCCCAATCGGTGTTTAGAGGCTCGTCGAAGCTGACTTCCTGTTTTAAGCGGGACATTCGCCTTAAATACATTAAGATTTCGTTCTCTATGCAGCGGGAGGCGTATGTGGCGAGCTTTATGTTCTTATCCGAGCGGAAGGAATTAATAGCCTTTATGAGCCCTATCGTACCCACCGACACGAGGTCGTCGCCGTCCGTGCCCGAACCTTCGAATTTTTTGGCTATGTAGACAACCAGCCTGAGGTTATGCTCAACCAGCTCGGCCTTTGCCTGCTCGTCGCCCTCTTCGAGCCTGGAAATTTTATCGCTTTCCTCCTCCTGGGAATACGGAAGGGGCAGAGCCTCGGTGCCGCAGATGTAGTCGAGAGTGTTTTTGCCGAACAGGGCTTGCAGGAGCCGCTTTACTTTATCAAACATCTATTCCTCCAAAATGTCGGGGTGCAGAACCGCGCACGGCGGGTGCGCCGAACCCACGCCTATTTTTACGCCTTTATATTGTTTTATTTTATCGCCGAAGTCGATTTCCATGCGGTCGGCGGTGAATACTTTGATTTTTTTGCTTCCCGTTACAGTATGTATTTTTACGGCGGCGGTTATACTTTGCAGGTCGACGAGTTTTTTTGCCGCTTCCTCCGGAATGACGGACACGGGCTCGCCCATATAGCTCACCTTGTTGCCGCTGTCGAAAAACCCACGGATATTAACTTGCGATTGCCCCGCATATATACGGCAATCAACCTCCGTTCTGCCGCCTTTTGTAAACTTGTTTTTGAGCCGCCGCGCAATGATGACGCATACGAGAGCGCCGAAGAGCGGTATGCCTACGGGCACGGACGAGAGGATATAGCCGCCCTCCGCATAGGATATGCCGGCGAGAGAAAATATACCAATAAGTGCGCCCGCCAGCGCCGCCGAAAACGCCGTAAAAATTGCGGTGAATTTCAAATAACTTTTAAAGGAAGGGAATTTGCCCGCAACCGCGCAGAGCGCAAACCCCGCGGCGATTTTTACTGCCGCCGCCCACACTCCGCCCAAGCCAAAGAGCGGGAACAGCACGGCAAAGCACGCGCCAAAAGCCGAGGCGGCCGCAACCCTCCCCCAGCCCGCCTTGTTTTTGCAGACGAGTTTGGCGCAATATAAAAGGGTGTAGTCCATACAGAAGTTTTCAAGGAGCGCAAGCTCAATAAAGACCTCCATTGCAAAGAGTATTATAGCGTAACGGCGGCGCAGAAAAGTGGGTTATTATGGCGTATTTTGACGTTTTATGGCGGCTTGGAAACTTTGCCGCAACGCACCGTAAAACAGCAAACCGCCGCCGCGCAAATTCTGCGCGGCGGCGGTTTGGTTTGTTTTTGTTGCGGTTATTTTATATCCTGCTTTGTAAACAACAGGTAGCCGACGCCTATAAACAGCGCCGTCCATAAAATGTAACACAGCGACACGTTCAGCGCCAGATAGGGGAACACGCCCTCCATGAGAGCCGTGGGCACATAACTTTCAAGCGCCAGAAATAATATCCTCGTTACCCACTCTATGCCCTTGGAGTAGCCTATCAAGAGGTTGAGTATGCTGAAAATCCCCGGAAAGATTATAACTATGGGCAGAGCCGAGCCGAGGGTTATGCCCACCGACCTGCAAGTATAGGCAAGCATATGCACCGAGGCAACCAGCGGCAAAAGCGCAAAAAACGAATAGAGGGCGTTTTGCATATGGTAATCGCTGTGCTGCCAGCCGAGTACGGGTATGCCCACCGCCGATATTAAAATACAGCAAAGCGCAACGCCCATCAGCGTTATTATATAGGACATTGCCAGCGAGGCAAAATATACGCACGTGCGCGAATAGCCCATGGAAACTTTATAGCGGATCGTGTTGTTTTTAAATTCCCCGCAGAGAAATACCGATAAAAATATTACCGTAAAAATCCCCAAATCGCCGTAGGAAAGAGCGTCGGCATACAGGGAGTTGGCGTAGGTGTGCAATTCGTTCTGCGATAAACTTTGCAAAATGGAGTTGGATATTGCCATAAAGAATATGGACGCCAAAATATCCGCCGCAAAAATACCGAACACTATGTAGAACGATTTCGAGCGGAACAGTTTATAAAAGTCCGCGCCGATCAATGTGAAAAATCTGCGGAAGCAATTAGTTTTGTTCATGACCGCCACCTATTAAATTCAAAAAGTACTTTTCAAGGTCGCCTTCCGCCGTTTCGAAACCGCTGACGGCAACGCCTGCGTCCGTGAGATATTTTAAAAGTTCCGCCGCCTCGCCCGAATAATTTGCCTCGAAGCCTTCGGGCGATTGGGTATACGTTATACCCCGCGCGTTCAAAAGGTTTTGGCAGAGCTCCCTGCTCTGCGTTTTGATTGTTACCGAACTTCTGCACTCCGCGCTTAAATCTGCCGCGGATATCTGCTTTATGAGCCTGCCCTGCTCTATAAATCCGTAGCACGTGGCAAACTTGGAAAGCTCGCCCAAAATGTGGCTGGACACCATTATTGTTACTCCGTTTTCGCGGTTGAGCTTTATAAGAAGTTCGCGCACGTGGAATATCCCCTCCGGGTCAAGCCCGTTTGTGGGTTCGTCCAACAGCAAAAGCTTGGGATTGCCGACCATTGCCATGGCAATTTGCAGGCGGTGGCGCATGCCCAGCGAAAAGTTTTTTACGGGCTTTTTGCCCGCTTTTTCCAGCTCGACGTCGGCTAAAAGCCCGCCTATGCACGACGTGCTTTGACCGAGAAGTTTACACTGCAAAACAAGGTTTTGCTCGGCGGTTAAAGATGTGTACAGAGTTGCGCTCTCCACCACTACGCGCATATCGCGGCGGACAAGGGATATTTCCCGCGAGGAGTCGGGCACCCCGAAGAGGGAATAAAAGCCCGAAGTTTTTTTGGCAAGCCCCGCAAGCAACCTTATGACCGTGGTTTTGCCCGCGCCGTTCCTGCCGACGAAGCCGTATATGTCGCCCTCGTTTACGGTTATATCAACGGCGTTTACCGCCGGTTTGCCGTAGTACGTTTTTGTGAGCTTTTCGGTTTTTAAAATTTCCATACTTTTCCTTACCGTTAAAATTCCATATTGTTAAAATTCCATGCCTTGCACCGCGGCCTCTATTTCCGCGGTGGTCTTGCAGTTTATGAGTTTTAAGCGCATGGAGGTTGCGCCCTTTGTGCCTTTTATGTAGAAGCCCGCCATTTTGCGCATATATACGCAGGCGAACCGCTCGCCCATAATCCTGCGCGTTTCGGCTATCTGGTTGAGTACCGCCGCCTTTTTGTCGCCCGCGTCCCTGCCCGTTATTGCGGCAAATATCCACGGGTTGAACAGCGCGCCGCGGGCTATCATTACGCCGTCCGCGCCCGTTTTTACCATGAGTTTTTCGGCGTCGTTCACGGTGAATATGCCGCCGTTGGCTATTACGGGGATTTTTACCGCGTTTTTGGCGGCGGCGATTTCTCGCATATTTACGTCGCCGGAGTAAATTCTGTTCCGCGGCCTGCCGTGGATAGTCAGCATGTCCGCGCCCGAATCTTCGCACATCTTTGCGACTTTTACGGTAATGCAGTTGTAGTCGTCCATGCCTATGCGGCACTTTACCGTTATTATTTTGCCGCTCTTTTTACATTCCGAAATTATTTTTGAGGCAAGCTCCAAATTGTTTAAAAGTTCGCTTCCCTCGCCGTTTTTATATATTTTCGGCACGGGACAGCCCATGTTTATATCTATTATGTCAAAGGGCGCAAGCGCTTCGCTTTGGCAGGCGGCGCGCATGCAATCGGGGTCGTTGCCGAAGATTTGGCAAGCCTTTATGCCGCCGTATGTAGGCGTAACGTACAGCAATTCTTCCGTTTTTTTGCTTCCGTAGCACAGTCCCTTTGCTGATACCATCTCCGTGTAGGTGAGCCCTGCGCCGAGGTTGTAGCACATTTCGCGGAAAACCGCGTTGGTGTACCCCGCAAGCGGGGCGAGAAATACGTTGTTCGGCGTTATTAAATCACCTATTTTGATTTGAGTCAAGCGCATTTTTAGCCATCTCCCAGTAGTAGTTGAAGAGGAGTTCATCCCCCGTTATGTCGCTTATTTTTTTGCCGTCCGCCATTATCAGTTTTTCACATTCGGCAAAGCGTTTTATAAATTTATCGGTTGCGGCGCGCAACGCTTCCTCGGCGTCCGCACCCGCCAGCCTTACGGTGTTTACCGCGGCAAACAGCACGTCGCCCGCTTCCTCAAACACGCCCTTTTCATCGCCGTTCATCTGGCAGTCCACCATTTCCTGCACCTCCTCCCATATCTTTTCGGAGGCGGAAACGGAGGATAAAAAGTCGAACCCGCACTTTGCGGCGCGCTTGCCCACCTTTTGGGCGCGCATGCACGAGGGGAAATTTTTGGGCACCGCGTAGAGCGTCTGGGTTACGGTGGTTTGACCCTTTTCCTCCTCCTTGTTCCTTTCCCAAACCTTTAAAGCCTCGCTCTCGTTCTTCGCCTTGTCCTTGCCGAAGATGTGCGAATGGCGGAAAATGAGTTTTTTTACCAGGCGGGTGAGCGCGTCCGATGCGGTAAATTCTCCCCTTTCCTCCTCCATTACCGAGTGGAAAGCCGCCTGCAACAGGACGTCGCCCGTCTCTTCCTCCATGCCGTCTGTGTCGCCGCGCTCGATGGCGTCAACCAGCTCGTAGGCCTCCTCTATCATATCCTTTTTGATACTGTCGGGAGTCTGCGCCCTGTCCCACGGGCAGCCGTCCGGCGCGCGCAAAAGTTTGATGAGTTGCACAAGGTCCGCAAAATCGTAGCGGTCGCGGTGCAAAAAGTCCGCCTCCTCCACCGCAACTGCGCAGTCATATCCGTATTCCTTTTGGCGGTCGAGTTCGTAAATTTTTATTTTCTTGGCCTTGCCGCCCCTTATAAAAGTACATTCCGTCTCTTCGCCGAAGATTTCGGAAAGTTTGATTTTTACTTCGCCCGCAATGTATTCGCAGTCCATGTCGTACACGCAGACGGCGCGGCAACTTTTTAAATTGCCCGCGGAATATGCCGAAACGAACGTGGGCTGGGACTGTTTGAGGCGAGCGGAATTGTAGGCGCCCGCGCCCTTGGAAACGCTGTCCAGCACCAGACAGTCCTTGCGGCGGGAGAGAATTATTTTACAGCCCTCGTCCTCCGAAACGGAGCCGTCCACACAGTAGCACACGTCGGCGGACTTCGCCGCCTTTAACACTTCCGCGGCGAGCTTTTTGTTGAGAGTGTCAAAATTTCTGCTGGACTTAAAAATATCGTCCAAAACGCGCACCTCGTAGCCCGAAAGGCTTTTAAAGCTCTCCGTGCCCGAATTGCGCGCGATTATCAGGGGGGATTTATCGAGAGCTTCCTTGGCCCTCAGCGTTATATCGTTGCAGGCGTTGCCCAATCCTATCAGCGTTATTTTCATCTTTACGTACTCCTACCCCTATAATATAGCAGATATTTATTAAAGTTGCAATAGCAAACGCAAAATTTGCCGCCCACGCCGCGCCGAAAATTCCAAGCCGCGTGAATTTTATAAGCGCCGCGGTGAGCCCGACCCTTATGGCGCAACTTATCCACTGCGTGGTTGTGCCGAGGACGGGCTTGCCCAGCGAGGTTATGCACGCCGAGGAGGTTTGCACGAGCGATTCCGTTACCGCGCTGACAGATAAAATTTTTATGAGGGTTACAAGCGTTTGCCTTTCGCCTTCGGCAAGGGAGCCGAATATCAGTTTTGCGGCGAGAGGGGCGGATATATACAGCGCAACCGCCGCAGGTGCAGACACTGCGAGGGTGAAAAGGAGCGCTTTATATGCCGTTTTTTTGGCTTTTTTTATGTTTCCGCTCTCCGCAAGAGGTGATATCTGGGGCACGCTGGACGCGGCGAGGCCGTACGTTACGGAGACAGGCAAATTTATTACCGTTATGGCGCAACCCGAATATATGCCGTAGAGCGCGGTTGCGTTTTGCGTAATGCCGCGCAAAAGGCGCACCGCCACTACGCTTTCGGCAAGCTGGGAAAGGGGCAGGGCTATCGCCGTTAAAGTGAGCGGCACGGTGTATTTGAGTATTGAGGATATGCGAGCGGCGGGCAGTCTGAAAAGAGGCATGCGGGGGCGGTTTTTTAAGTAATAGATATAGGCGAAGGCGGCGGATATAACCTCGCTTACGGTAACGGCAAACAGCGTTGACGCCACGGCGAGGGGCAGGTTGTTTTTGAATATATACGACAGCGCGACGCCTGCGGCAACCTTGATGAGCTGTTCGCCCACTTCGGTTACCGCAGTTGGAATCATGTTACCCCTGCCCTGGAAATATCCGCGCACCACCGAGAGTACGGACACAAAAAATACGGCGGGGCTGAGCATTTTACAGCACAGCGACACGGCAGGCTCGCCCTGCAAGGCCGCAAGCGGCTCCGAGAGCATAAACATAAACAGCGTGCCTATTATCCCCACCGCGCCGTAAATTTTAAAGGCCGTTCTTTCGGCGCCCGTGCTCCCGGACGACACAAGGCGGGCTATGCCCGTGGGTATGCCCGAAGCGGAGACGGTTAAAAGTATGCAGTACAGCGGGTAGACCATCTGGTATATGCCCATTCCCTGTCCGCCTAAAACGTTGGTTAGGGGTATGCGGTATATCGCCCCCAAAACCTTGGATATAAAGCCGCCCGCCGAAATTATAATTGCACCTAATATATACGATTGTTTTTTTGTTTTCATAAAAAGAAGCCCCGCGGCGCGGCGGGGCAAAATTGTGAGTTATTCAAATTGCCCCGCAAGTATTTCGGCGGAAAGACGGGCAAGTTTGCAGTTTGACTGCTCAACGCGCGCACCCTCCTCGTACGATATCAAAACCACGGCTCCGAGGCAGTCGCCGTTGCATATTATGGGGACTATTATCTGCGCCGTTGCGGAACTTTCCTGGCCGTCGCAAACGGGCACGACGTTGCCGCCCTCCGAAAGATTGGCAACGTAACTCTTTCTCTCCTTTAAAATTTTATCCATCTCGCGCGAGAGGTGTTTGCCTTCCAAATCCCGCCTGTTTTTGCCGCCCGCGTGCAAAACCTCGTCGGTATCGCATATCGCCGCCGCCATGCCCGAAAGTTCGGCAAGGGATTTTGCCGTGCCCTCGGAAAATTTTTCGAGCGAGGCTATCGGCGAGTACTTTTTGAGCATAAGCTCGTCCCGTTCGGTAAATATTTCGAGCGGGTCGCCGCTTTTCAAACGAAGAGTGCTTCTTATTTCCTTGGGGATAACCACCCTGCCCAGCTCGTCTATTCTTCTTACAATTCCCGTTGCTTTCATTAAAAAACTCCTGTCCGGGCAATTACTGCCGTAACAGGAGTTTGTGAAAATTAAATTTTATTATACCTTTTGCGCCCTGTTATTGACGCAATAAGTTAAAAAGTTATACTGTAATTTTTGAATTATATTGTTTTAATCAACTTGATTTAAAAGTTTTAAGCCGAATTTCCCGGCAATGATGCACGCATCTTGCTTGTTGGAAATAGGTTTGATGCTATCCAAAACGGTTTGTTGGGTTTCGGGAGTCCAAAATATCTTCAACGATTTTCTTGCCCTGGTTATTGCAGTGTAGAAAATATTATGGGAAATCAACTCATCAACCTGATTGGATATGACGACTTTTACCGAATTGTATTCCAGACCCTGGGCCTTATGGATTGAAATTGCATAAGCAACCTGGAAGGGTACCGTTTCATTTGCGCTCTTCTCCTTTGTATCATCATCAATAAAGTGATTAACCGAAAACCGGATAAGCGAGTGCCCTTTTACATCGCAGTTTAAAAGTTCAAGGTCGGGATTTTTTATTTCAAGACTGTTCAACGGTATTGCAATTTCGACTTCGAAGATAATTTTGCCCGGTTCCCGCTCAATCTTTCTTATCCATCCTTTTAAATTATTATAAATAGTGGGGTAGAATCGGTTATTTTCGCCAAAAATAACCGGATCGCCAACTTTATAAACTTGGTTCCCCCAAGAAAATTGCGGATTGGCATTATCGTTTTGTAAAAAGCGATTTAAATTATTAATACCGTATAATCCGTCATAATTTAAGCACAACAGCACCTCGTCTTCATCTTCACGTTGGAATAATGGATCTCCAAAATCCGTTGAGTATTTTTGATGATAGAGATATTCTGCTATTTTATCATCGAGAGAGCGCACTTTATCCCACAGGCATATTAAATTATCATTTTTTGTTCGGTAAGGCGTTGTCAACTCATATAAAACGGATGAGGGTAAAAAATATCTCGTTAAAGAAAACCAATTACCAAATTCAACAGACTGAATTTGATAGACATCGCCCACCAGGATCAACAACTTACAGGAAATATTTTGCAATAAATCATCCATTGTCCTGTTATCGACAGTACTGCACTCATCAATGACAACAATATCATATTCATTGTTATTTGTATATTTTTTTGAACCCGCTATTGTACTGAAATCACTGTTGCCTACCTTTATTTGACGCTGCAAATTATCCTTCGCCGGATTTGTATTTGCAAGGAACAGTTTTGTTGAGTCTGCAAAGTAGTAAGAAATATGCTTAATAAGCGTTGTTTTACCCGTGCCTGCCGCGCCGAATATTATTGCAAGATTGGATTTTGCAAACAGGTTTTTTAAAATAACTTTTTTCTCTTCGGAGTCCACATTTGCCGTTTCAAGCCAGGTTTCCATAGAATTTTGATATCCGTTCAATCCTGTCCCCATTCGGCTCAACAATGTTTTTATTACGTTTAGACAATGCTTCACATAACCATTGATATAAATATACTTACTATCCAATATAAGTTTTCTTTCATCTATCTGCTTGCCTGGCAGCAAAGCATTGTAGTCGGCAACCATTTTACACACATTCCCCAACTCTTCAAAATCGGCAACGGGATTAAATAACCGTACATTTTGATCGGAGTTTGTCCTAATCGTTCTTGCCAGCAATTCATGCTCATGCCCATGACTGTTTACACAAGCAAAAACATCACGGAATAAGGGATTGTGCCTGGTGAGGGAAGCATAAAACGGCATCTTTTCAAAAGATAAGCAACTATTTTTTAACTTTAAAAAATCAAACCAATTATTGGGGTTATCATCTTTTTGCTCTTTTAAGATCTTATGCCTTAAACGTAGCAATAAGTATCTTAAAGTAATATATCCCTGAGTCTTTTTGCTTGATATTTCTCTGCACTTATCCAAAGTTTTAACAACATTGTTTGAACGAACATCGCGTTGCAATTGTATTTTCAATTGCTCGTAATACGGACTTACCATATCAATAATGTTGACCAGGCTTAACCCACTGTCCGTAAGAAAATTCATTAAATTATGATATTCTTTTGTCCCGGTATCGATTTTTTGAATATTTAAAATATATGCCAGGTCTTCCAATTCCACCGGCCTTATGGCAACACGATAGCTATCTATAATAGAAACAGGCATTTCGCGATTTAGAACTTTGATGGAAGAAGAAATAAATTTAAGTTTTATTGCATAGTGAGTGGGGATTTCTTTGTTGGAAAAAGCCGTAAATCTATCAAACTTCCCCGAATAATCGTCGGCGGCGGTTATGGTAAGTTCGTAATATATGTTTCCGTCAACAAAAAACGGCTTGCTTTTTTGAATATAAAAACGGTCAACGGGTTCACTATGCGTGTAACGACACCCATCTACGGTTAAAGCAATTTTTCCGTAATACTCTATAAGAGAATTGTCTTGTTCCCAAGGATAATCTTCTAAATTTCCCAGAATGGAGAGTCCAAATTCCTTCTTAACATAATTTTTAATCTTGATTAACCATTCATGGTATTTTAACATTAAACGGACAGCATTATCTTCATCGGGAATAAAGTGAGAAACCGATGACTGTAACATATCATGAAATTGCACAAGAAAATACAGATTCCCTCTCGTGGCAATATAATTCAACGATTTTACAATATCATCATATTTGTTTAGCGTTATCGGTTCAATATCACTATAAATGCGCTGGGCAATCGCCTCTACCAAATTACGCAAATTATTTAAAATGTTTTGAGAAAGCAATCCCCTTTCTTTCGCATCGGTAGCGGCAATATTTTTACAAATGTTTTCGCTATATATTAAAATATTTTGATCAAATATATTCATTTGTCCCTCCAACATATCCTCAACTTTATCCTTTGAAAATTAAGCCGACAAGAATTTTCACTTTTGCTGAATATCTTTTAATTATATTAACATTGCCCGGCGCGAACGTCAACCTTATTGACATTTTCGAATGCTTAAAAATTAAATTATACCGCTTTTTGTTGACATTTTAAAAGAGGTATGATATACTGTGTTCAATGAAAATGAAGATGTAAAAGTTAATGAAAATTAAAAAGTAGTGTTGTACATGTAAATCTTCTGCGGCGCCGGTTTCATCTCGGCGCCGCAGTTTTTTAAGACTGTATTTTTGCACTTTATAGCCCCCGGAGCAAATGACCCGAGGGCTTATAATTTTTGATTTTTGCGGATATGTGTTGGGGTTTTGGCCGAAGAGTTACTTGTTTTCGTATACTTCGTGCTTTAAAATGCCTATGTACGGCAGGGCGCGGTAACGCTCGGAATAGTCCAGCCCGTAGCCCACAACAAACTCGTTTTCTATGTCGAAACAGTTGAAATCGGGCGCAATATCGTACTCCCGCCTGCCCTTTTTGTTGAGCAGGGTAACTATAAGCACCGAATTTGCACCGCGCTCCAATAGCAGTTGCTTTAAGTTGGCAAGGGTAAAGCCGCTGTCTATTATATCCTCTATTACAATTACGTCCCGACCCTTAACGTCGTTGTCCAAATCCTTTTTTATCCTGAGCTTACCCGACGAAACGGAGCCCCCGCCGTAGGACGATACGGCCATGAAATCGAGTGCTACGGGCGCGGTGAGGTGGCGGATAAAGTCCGAATAGAAAATTATACTGCCCTTTAAAATGCCCACGCAGAGGGGATTTTTGTCCTTGTAGAGCTTATCTACCTCTTTTGCAACTTCGGCAACCCTTGAACGGAGCTGCTCTTCCGAAAACAGTATTCTCTCGCAATCCTTGTGCATATTTATCTCCTGTGATTATAATTTTTTGCGGATACGTGTTGAGTTTTTCAAAAAAATTTGAAGTTTTTAAAAGTTTGCGCCGTTCCAGCCCCAATCCTTTACGGGGTGATAGGTAACGTATACGTTTTTGGCGGGCACCGAGAACGCGGACAAAATTTTGCACACTTCGGCGGTCATCTTTTCGTAGTCGTTGGAGGACGCCGAGCCGAAGAGGCTTATTTCCACATAGGCGCCGCTTTGGAGTTTTTCACCCGCAAAATACAGGTTATAACCGTCGGCTATGCCCACCATGAGGTAACTTTCGGGCTTATGCAAAACGGAAACCGCCCTGCCCAGCCTACTTTTAAGCTCTTCCTTCTGCTCCTCGCTGAGTTCTTTTGTTATTTTACAATCTATAAAAGGCATAACTAAACCCTCCTTTTCGGTTAAAACTCAAACAGCCCGTCGGATTTGACGCACCCGTGCGCAACGGCAAGGCGTAAACAGCAATCCGTTTTGCATAATTTGTGTTTTTTGCCGTTATCCAATGCGTAGATGTGCTTGCCGTCGGTGTAAATTACAGTGCCATCCGTGCAGATATCAAAGTCCGCCACGCCCTCGGCAATGATAGCGCCGCCAAGCTCCACAAGCTTCCAGCTGCGGGGGATCAAACCGCCTTCCCCCTTGCGCTTTCCGGTGTTTTTTTTGCGTTCCTTTTCGGCGTTTATAAGATTGCCGCGCACGTATATTTTGCGGCTGTCGTACTCCCTGCCCTTTGCGGGATTTGTCCCGCCGGAGGTAGTACTCTTGCCGGTGAACGCACGTATGAATACGCTGATGAGATTGGCTATCGCCTCCAAAAAACGCACAGGCAAAAGCAATGCGGAAAGAACGGGATTTGGCTTTTTTTCTCCTGTGGGGGCTTTGATGGCATAGAGCTTTCCGCCATGCTTTATGGGTTTATAATATGAATATTTTGTGTCTGATATAATTTCGGACATTTCCGAAGTGGACAAGTCGAGCCGTAGTATTTCCGCCGGCGAAAAAGCCACAAAGTTGCCGCCGGCATCCCTGCCCGCCCCGCGGGAAGAAAAGTAAATTATATTTGCGTTTTCCGGGTCAAAAAAGGGGTCTTCGTCGAGGGAATCGCCGCCCGTAACAGTTACGTAATTGCCGTTATGGATATCGAAAAGTGCAATATCGGCGTTCAAATAGCCGCGCTTTGCGGAGACTGCAAGCCTGCCGGAAGTAAAATCGAGGCAACCGCCCGAATATTCGTATTCCAAGGAGTTTATAACGTGGGATTCGGCGGCTTTTTCATCGGCAAGACTGCGGCAATATATACCCGAAAGATTATTGACCGAAAAGGAGTAAACTGCGGCGTCACGGTCAAGATATACGCCGTTTATACTGCACTTTACCTCACCGCCTGCGCGGATATCGCCGCGAAACTGCGCGCCTTCACCTGAATACTTCCACGCTTTCGCGCGCTCGGCTTCGGCTGAATTGCGCTTGTAACCTTCTATATAGCCGCTTTTATATTTTTTAGCTTCGCCATCCGCGTATACGCAGATATCTTCTCCGTCGGCAAATATAAATTTTTCCATACTATCCCCCAAAACTCAACACGTTCGGCCATTTGCAACTTTTTACGTAGTCAGTGGCCACGCATACGGCGGGCGCAGAGGCGCTTTGGTCGATTTTCACTTTTTGGGAAATTTCCACGCCGCATATCAACAAAATTTCATTGCCGTCCGCAACTACGGGGATTTGCAGACGAAGGCGGGCGGGAATTTTGATGTCGGTAAAATAACTGCCCAAATTTTTTGTGCCGCCGCCGAATTTTGTGAACTTATCGCCCGCGCGCATAAAGCGGATTATGGCGGTCGGCGGGATTTTGTTAAGGTCGAATTTTAGTGTTTTTTGGCAGAATATGTTGAGTTTTGGCTCGCTTCCGGGGGTGCCGATATACAGCGGCTGACCCAAAAAGACGGGGGCTGCGGTGCAATTGAAATACTCAAAAAACGGGCAGCCATCTTCACTCACTTTTAACGCGGAACTGTTGCAAAATGCAATTTTATTGCCTTCGTTGAAGGCGGTATAGCCGCAAAATTCAAACTTTTTGCCGCGCCCGGCGAATTGCAGGGAGTACAGCGTTTCGAGGTGCCCGAAGGTGTAATCGCGCACACCGTATTCATTTAAACAGGTTAAAACGGCACGTTTGAATATGGGCTTTTCGGGGCATGTTGCAATTTCAAATCCGAGTTCCGTGCGCTTTACAAGCCCGCGTTCCTCTATTATTTTTTTAAAATATTCCCCATCCTCCGCGGCGATGCGAGAAAAACGGTAGATAGCTCCCGCCGCGTTGGGCACGGCGCTTTCCAGCTCCGGCAAAACGTTGTGCCTTATTTTGTTGCGCGTGTAGTCATCTGTAAAATTTGTTTCGTCGTCCACATACGGAATGTTGTTTTGCGCGACATATTGCTCTATTTCCGCGCGGGAACAGGTTATGAGGGGGCGTATTATTTTAAAAGGCTTTGGCGAGATTGCCGTATACTCCTCGTCGGTGATGCCCGTAAGCCCTGCAAGACCGCTGCCGCGGGCGAGGTTGAATAAAACCGTTTCGGCGTTGTCGTTTAAGTGATGGGCGGTGGCTATGGCGTCTGCGCCCTCCCATTTGCGGCCGTCGGGGAGAGTTTGCGGCAGGACGGCCTGCGTATACATTGTAAAGCGCCAGAAGTGCGCCGCGGACTCTGTTTTGGCGCCCGCGCTCTCCCACTTGTAAAAAATCAGCGGCACACCCCGTTCCTTGCAGTATGAGGCAACGAAGGAACTGTCCCGCGCGGAACTTTCTCCCCTTATACAATGGTCAAAATTCACGGCGCAGACGGATATGTTGTACTCCTCCGCGTGCGCGAGCAGGTAGTGCAAAAGCGCCATGGAGTCGCGCCCGCCCGAAACAGCCGCGCAGATTTTTAAGTTTTTGTATGGAGCCAAATTTATTTTCACAAAAAAATTATAGCATACCGCGCGGGATATTTCAACGATATTTTGCACCTTAAAAGGGGGCTTTGCAAAATAAAATTGCGGCACGGCGCAAAAACAGTTGACAAAAGCGTTTATATTTAATAAAATTATATAGCCTTTTGAATGAGGCTTATATCGCGGGGTAGAGCAGCCAGGTAGCTCGTCGGGCTCATAACCCGGAGGTCGCGAGGTTCGAATC
>CANREJ010000035.1 GCA_947629665.1 uncultured Clostridia bacterium | reverse complement strand
GGATGAATTTATCCGAGAGTTTTTGTCATCGCTTGAAAGCACAATTCTAAAAATTTTGTTTTTGTTCCCTATGGGAACTGCGCTTTTGTCCGCCGTCTTTTTTTCACGCGTTGCTCCCGCTTGCTCCCGCGGCAAGCGCGGATATACGTCGCATAACATTGTTGCCTTTGCGTTTTTGCTCAGTTATGTACTTCTGTGTACACTCCTGTCGCAAAATCCGCAGGCGCCTCGTTCTGCTCGTATCTGCGCACTTGCTAACTTCGTAATTACAGTTGCCGCAATTTTAAAATAATAGCAAAGCAACTTACTCTTTGTCATTTCGAGCGTGAGCGAAGCGGTAAGCGAGAGAATCCCATAGTGGATTGGTCGAGGTAGGATAAGACGTTAATAAAAATTTATGTTTGACCTGCGCCAACCTTCGTCTATCGCCACTGCAATTAAGAAACCCGTCAGCGGCGACCCGCCGCAAGAAATTTGGCCGCGGCGACCCGCCGTTTGACTTGTGATAAAGTAAATCAAGCATAAAAGCAATTAAGAAACTTGGCCGCGGCGACCCGCCGCCGTAAAATCATACAAATTTCTTTAAAAAGCCGTCAAGGTTACACAAATTTCCAAAATAATCCTTTTACACGCCCCCGCACGGGCGGTGGAATAGGGAGATTTTGTAAACAAACAAGACTAAATGCACGGTTTATGATAGAATTATTTAAAATAGGCAGAGTATGTATTTTGCCTATACAATTAATAAAATATTTATATCTGAGGCATGCTGTAATAGGGAAGATTTTACTCTGCCGAAGATTTAATATGGGAGTGAGAAGTTATGAAAAATTCTTGCAAACAATATGCCTTAACAATTTTGCTGGCGTTATTGGTTTTGTGCTCCGGAATTGCCGTGCTGTTCGGCTGTTCCGTAGACGCAATCGAAGAAAAACGCACGGTAACGTTTATGAACGGAGAGGAAGTATTTGACGTGCAGGAAGTTGACCTTGGAGAGAAGTACTCCTTCCCCGATGAAATTCCCACCCGCGAACAACCGGACGACGAACACATGTGCAAGTTCCTCGGTTGGACGCTGGACCCCAATTTCTACGAGTACCGCAGCGAAATTCTGGAAGAGCCGGACTACGTAGTCGGCGATATAACAATTTACGCCGCCTTCCGCACGGTTGCAATTGCAACCGAAGAGGGCGCAGGCGCGGATCTCGAATACAACGTTGAGTTCCGTATGCCGCGCGGAGAAGATTTCGGCGAATATGCAGGCAAAACGTTAAAGACAGAAGTTGTCAAACGTTACGGCTCGGCAGCCCTGCCCACAGATGAGGAAATGCCCCAAATCGCGGGCTATCACTTCACAGGCAATTGGGAGGGCGGCACGCTCCAAGACGTCCGCGGCCACAGGCGCGTTACCGCCGTCTACGAAAAGAACATATACAGTTACACCTGGCACTATCTCGATAAAACGCGTACAGTCGAGGTAGAGTTCCGCCACGAAATAGATTTAACCGAAACTCCCGAAACAGACCAGGCGTTTGTGTTCGACGGCTGGTATACGGACGCTTCGTTCTCAACCCCCGCAACGCTCACCGAAGTCCCCGCGGGCAACGTAGACCTCTATGCTAAATACCGCATAAATTTCTCGACGGCGTCTGTTTCCCGGGAGGGCGAAATGGTCTACGGCGACACCGCCAACAAGCTGTACGTATCCGGCCTCAACTACTACGAGGGGCTTGAATACAGCTTTGTGTGGACGGTAAACGGCGGGCAGGGCGAAAGGACGGAAAACTCGGTATATCCCTTAAAGAACGCAGGCGGGTATGCTGTGGGCGTCCACATTTTTGCGGACTATAAAAACGGAATCCTCAAAGACGAAGGCGACGCAAAGGACGCGGACGGCTCCTCGAATTTAACCTTCACCCTTCAAAAGGCCACATTGACGGCGGAAGTAACGCTGTCCGCAGACAAAGTGGTTTACGGCCAACCCGCACCCGCGGCAAGCATAGTATACAGCGGCTTTAAATTTGACGAAACTGCGGAGGATGTTGGGGTAGACCAGGATTTTGTCTATATGCTCGGCGACACAAACGTTACGGGCGAAAATCTCCATGCGGGCAATTACAGGGTGGAAACGGTCCCTCACGCCTTAAATAATTATAATTTTGCAACCATCGCGGCGCCGCAGTTTGAAGTAACCAAAAAGGCGCTGAACATAACTTTCACCGTATCGAATTATGAATACGGCACAGGCTTTGCGCCCGAAATATCCTTTGAAGGTTTTGAATACGCCGACGGTCGGTCTGTTTTGGGCGAGCATTGGTTTGAAGTGGGCAATTTCGTTTTAAGGGATTCCCAAACGGAGATCTTCCGCGAAAACGACCTCATTCATGCAGGCGATTATTTTGCCCAATTGCAGGGATTTGCCTCGCAGGACTACGCGGTAAATTTGCCCTCGGCGGAAAATTTCAGCGTTGCCAAACGCAAGGCAACGGCAACATTGCAGGCGGAGGGCGGCGTCTACGGCGTAACTCCGCAGGTCGACTTCACATTATACAATGTTCTTGAACAGGACGAGGAGAGATTCACGGCCGAATATGCCTACAAGCGCGGCGGAAACGGCTACACCTCGCTCAACCGCTTTATAGTGGGCACTTATACCGTATCCGCAAAGTTCACCGAAAACGGCTCTGACTACGAACCCCTTGACGATTTAACCGAAGATTTTGCCATAACCAAGGCGGATTTGCATATCGGCGTAGCGGTAGAAGGGCAGTATACCTACGGCGATTCCGTTTCGCCCGAAACAACTTTTGTAAACGACGAATTTAAATTCGGCGAATCTCCCAACAATCTTATGGGAACGGGCAAGTACGTCTATCACACCGCCGCAGAGCCGCAGGCGGCGTACAACGGCAGGTTGAACGTCGGTTCGTACACCGTGGAAATTATGGGTTACAGTGCGGACAACTACAATATCATCTACGGTAACGCTTCCTTTAAAGTAACTCAAAAATCCCTCACACTTTCGGTTCGCCTTCAAAATACCGGTTTGCTATATGGCGACACGCCCCGGTTCGTAAATGGAGAGAATATAGTAAACGGCATTGAATACAGCGGTTTTGCCTATGAGGAAAGCGCAACGTCGGTATTCGATACCCTGCCCAATGTCAGTTATTTTAAAGCGGGAACAACCGAGCCGGCCAATGATTTCCATGCGGGAAAATACACGGCAACCACCTCGGCGGAGGCCTCAAACTACAACATAACCGTTGTCCCCGTTGATTTCACGGTTGCCAAACGCACGCTGTATATAGGTATACAGCTCAAAACGGAAAATACTCTCGAATACGGCCAAAAGCCCCGCGCAGATATTGTATACGAAAAAGAGGGCTATGATGGCTTCCGTTTCGGCGAAATAGCATTATTTACTTCGTCTGCCGCCATTTTGTACGACGGCGCAACCGATTACTATCAAAGCGAGCTTACCCCGTCCTCGGCAAAAATGGTTGTGGGGAAATATGATTTATCCGTTACGGGCATAGACGCGGGGATAGATAGGGACTACGACGTAACATATCGGCATATCGAAGAGCCCATATCCTTTGAAATCACTCCCAAAAAGCTCACGGCAACCATCGCAAAGGATAAGGGGGAATACACTTATGGCGACAAGCCCGTATTAGCCCTTAATATCAGCGGTTGGGTTTACGGCGAGAATGAAACAGACCTCTTTAAAGACGATTCCCGCATAATCACGGTAAACGGCGGACAAAAGACAGCTTACACCGGACCCCAACTTATGGATGCGGGCGATTATATAACAGAGCTTGCCGAAGTAAACAATCCCAACTATTCGCTTGACATCACCGCCGCCCAATTCACAATCAATAAAAAACTTCTCACGTTCACGGTTGCCATGGACAATTTTGAGTACGGCAGCGACAAAGATTATACAATCACCCACAACGGTTTTATAGAGGGAGAAAACGAGGATAATCTTATAGGCGAACTTAAAGTCGACGGCTTAAAGACAGGCAAACATTACAGCGGCGGTTCGCACACCCTCACGCTTTCGGGCTACGAATCAAATAACTATGAAATAACATATAATTCCGCCACGTTCAACGTAAGCAAAAAGCCTCTCACGTTCACAATTGCCATGGAAGGTTTTGTGTACGGTAGCGATAATGAGTATACAATCACTCCCGAAGGCTTTATAGAGGGAGAAAACGAGGAAAATCTTACGGGCGAACTTACGGTTTCCGATACGGGCGCCAAGACGGGCAACCACTATAACGCCGGTTCGCACACTCTCACGCTTTCGGGCTATAAATCAAATAACTATGAAATAACATATAACCCCGCAACGTTCTACGTAAGCAAAAAACCTCTCGAAGTTTCCGTAACCGCCGACAATATAACCTACGGCGAAAATCTTGCTCTCTCCGCCCCCGCTTACAAGGACTTTGCCGAGGGCGAAGACGCGCAAAATCTTAATGGCGGTCTTGTATATACCTATAAAGTTTATAAGGACAGTCGGTTTGTCAACGCCGAAACGAGCGCAAGCGGATTTTACCGTGCGGGTTATTACACCCTCACGCTTTCGGGCTATGAATCAAATAACTATGAAATAACATATAATTCCGCCACGTTCACCGTAGCTCAAAGAAACGTTACCGTTACAATGAACGATAGCTGGGATAAGTATGCCAATGACAGAACGGCGGAAAAGGACGGATATTGGTATGCCGTTTCCGGCGACGAAATTCTCGGCAGTGAGCTTACATTCAGCCTTTCAATCACCCATAATGGCGAAGAATATACGCACGGCACAGACAAGTATTATCCCGCAGGCACATATGACGTTGCGGTAACTTATGAACCCAATCCCGATTACTCGGTAAGCGGCGTATTCAACAAGCAGTTCACCGTAGCCCAAAGAGAAGTTACCCTCACAATGAATGAGGGCTGGACTACCTATGCCGACGACAGAACGGCAGAGGAAGGATATTGGTACACCGTGGCGGGAGATGAAATAGTAGACGGCGAACTCACATTCAATCTTTCAATCACCCATGACGGCGAAAAATATGAACACGGCACGGACCCGTATTATCCCGTCGGCGAGTATGTTGTAACGGTCAGCCATAGCAAAACCGCCAACTATAAGGTGCAGTGCAACAATTCCGTTGTGGAAGAGCAAACTTCCGTAAGTTTCAACGTTGCCAAAAAACCTATCACCATATCCGTAGACGGCGGCTCCGAACCGTGGGCGGCGCGTGCGGATTGGTCATATACTCCTATAATAGGCGACAGCCGTTTCACTCTCGAAGGCGTAATCGTTCTCAACAACAGCGACAGTATTCACGCCGCAACTTATAACGAAACCGAAATAGATAAAACTTTCAAGTGGCAAGAAGGCTTCTCAATAAAAGCGGGAAATCGGGATGTAAAAGATAACTTTGAAATAAGCTATATTCTTAAACTTATTCTTTCAAATTCAAGTTTCAGTATACAGGTTCCCCAAAATCTCAATTACACCTATGACGCCCAAGAGCATTCTTTCCCCGTAACCGCCACGGCGGACGGCATTTCAGCCGAGGCAATCACCCGTGAATACAGTGTGGGCGACGAGGAGAATTACGGTAGCGGCGTTCCCGCGTTCACCGATGCAGGGGAGTATACGGTTTATTATAGGGTAAGCGCCCCTGACACCGAAACCGAGTTGGGCAATTTCACGGTTAAAATATCGCCCAAAGCTCTCACCGTCAATAAACCCACCAAGTTGGTATACGTCTACGACGGCGGCGATAAATTCCAACAAATCACGGTAAACGGCGTACAGGGCACAGATGAAATCACCGTAAAATACGCCAAAGACGGCATAACTTTCGGCGAAGTTTGGGAAATAAAGAACGTAAAGGACGAATACAAAACCGTTCACTTCAAATTAGTTGCCGAAGAGGGCACAACACTTTCCAACTACGCATTGAACGGCAAAGCGCTTACAGAAGAAAACAGCGATTCCTACACAATCACAATCAACCCCGCACAGCTCAAAAAGCCCGCGGCGGATAACAGTAAATTTGCGTACGATGCCACCCCTAAAACTTATAAGTTGGAGTGGGACGAAGGCACTATGACTTTTAATGGCGCCCTCACCCAGACAAATGCAGGCGAGTATCAACTCACCGTCGGCATAAAGGATAAGGACAACTATGTTTGGGCAGAAGGCGGCGCCGCCGACGTAACTTACACCTTCACAATCGCCAAGGCCAACCTTACGGTAACCGTTACCGATATAAATACCCAATACGACGGCGCCGATAAGTTCCAAAAAATCACAGTGAATGGCTTGCAGGGCGAAGATAACATAACCGTCAGGTATAGCAAGAACGGCCGGAGCGACAGCTGGGGCGAGCCTTGGGAAATAAAGAATGTAAATGAAGAATACAGAACGGTTTATTTCCAATTAATTGCCGAAGAAGGCACAACACTTTCAAACTACACATTGAACGGTGCGGAGCTTACAGAGGGGAACAGCAATTCCTACACAATTACAATCACCCCTAAACCTGTTACGGTAACGGTAATAAAGGCAGAGGACCAATTCCAATACGACAAAAAAGCGCATGGCGTAATCGCGCAAATAACGGTAACCGACAATTTGCCGCTTACCGGAATCGGCACGCCTTCATTCATTCTCAACGGTAGCAACAAGTCCCAAAACGAGCTTGTAGCCACAAACGCCGGCGATTATGAGGTAAAAATTTCGGTCGAAACAAACGGCAACTACGCAATAACCGTAAACGGCGGCGAATTTACCTTCACCATAAAGCCCAAGGCCGTCATAACGCCCACGTCAGGTGAAACTACGTCTTTCAAATACAGCGGCTCATTGCAGACCTACACACCCGCAGGTTATGACAATGACGCGATGACAATTACGGGCAACACCTTTACGGACGTTCCCGACGGCGGCTCGCAAACGGCAACCGTTGCGCTCAAAGACAAGAATAACTATGTTTGGGCAGAAGGAGGCACCGCCGACGTAACTTACACCTTCACAATCGCCAAGGCGGAGTACAACGTTGATCGCGTTTCCGATATAACGGGCGTATATAACGCCGCCGAGTACGGGCGTTCGCTCGAAGAGCTCAAATCTCTCGTTTCGGTTTACGGCAGCGACGAATTCGAAGTTGAATTCACAACCGATTCCACAGCCGTTAATGTGGGCACCATAACGGTAACGTATAAAATTTCGGGCAACGACAACTATAATGACCGTACGGATAGCTACACAATCACAATCAACAAGGCGGAGTATACCGTAACTGCCGAAGACCAAAATTATAAGTACAACGCCAACGTGCAAGGCAAACCTATAACGGTAAAGGGAGTAGATAACGCCGAAGTCGAGGGTGCAATTGTAACCTACAACGGCAAATCTTCCGTTGCGCAGTATAAAGATTATCAAGAGAACGGTTATACCGTAAATTACACCGTTGCCGAAACTCAAAATTATAACGCGGCTACGGGCAGCTACACAATCACCATAGAAAGAGCCACGCCCAGATTGAAAGACAATACAGGCAGTAAGACTTACTCCCCCATAGGCGGTCTTCTCACCGAGGACATAGTCCGCAAGGCGGTAATAGAGAGCGGAGTTTACAGCGATGCCACCGTAACCTTTGAAATCACCGACGGACAAAATCAAAAAGTTAATGACTTTGCCGAAATTAAAAACGCGGGCGTTTATACCGTAAAAGTAAGCGTAAGCGGCAATAATTATAATATTGTTGAAGTTAAAACTTACACTTTCACAATTGCCAGGGCCACGCTCACCCGTCCCGCGGCAGATAACACCCAATTCACCTACAACGGCGCACTTCAAACTTACAACCCGCAAATAGCCGCTGATGTCAAAGCCCACGTAACTGTTAATAACAACACTATGACCGACGCGGGCACACAAAATGTAGAAATAAGCATTAACGACAAAACCAACTACGAGTGGTCTACGGAAAAAGAGGGTAATACGCAGGACGTAATAACATTCCCGTTCACAATCGCCAAAGCCAACCTCACCGTAACACTTCCCACTGAGCTTGAATACCCCTATGACGGCGGAAATCATTTCCAACCCATAACTGTTACAGGTATACAGGGCGAAGACGAATACACTGTCATGTATCAAAAAGAAGCAGATTGGGGCGCGCCTTGGGCGATTATTAACGTTGCCGACACTTGCACCGTACATTACAGGGTACAAGCAAATACTACCAACTATATCGTTCCCGATGATGGTTACTACGAAATCACAATCAACCCCGCACAGCTCACAAAGCCCACAGCCGACACAAGGACATTTGAATATAACACTCAACCCCAAACCTACACATTCGGCGGTTTTGATGATCAAACAATGCTTCTTTCGGGCGATGGTCTCACCCAAACAAACGCAAAGACCTATAAACTTACCGTCGCCATAAAAGACAAGGCTAACTATGTTTGGGCAGAAGGCGGCACAGACGACGTAACCTATAACTTCATCATAGCCAAGAAAACGCTGAAAGAGCTTCCCGATGGAGTTTCCGTGCCGACATTCGGCGAGCAGGTGAATAAACTCGGCAAAACCTTAAAAGGCGTATCTTTAACAAGCGGTTTCTCTTGGGCAGACGAGACGACCCCGCTTCAACTCGGGGAGAACGGGTACAATGCATACTACAACCCCGATCCTGCAAATTATAACAATTTTGACGTAACCATTACATTCTCCACCCGCAGGGAAAATGTTAAAATCACCGCCACGAACGGATTTGATTTCGATTTTGGGGTAACAAAGGAAGACATTTTAAATAGATTTACCATAAAGGGCGAGGATGGCAGAGATCTCAGCGTGGCCGAAAAAGCGTTTATTAATATCACGCTTACAGGCGTTAATTTGACTGTGGGCAGCACCTACCTTGCCGGTATATCGTTAAAGATAACTGACAAAAATAACTATTTCAGTCTTTCCGGCGATACGTCGTTGAGCGGTGTGTTATTAAAAATCAAGTCTGTCGAAGGCGACGGCAAACTCTACACCATAGAGGACGCGTTAAATACGGCACAAAGCGGCAAAACGATTACCGTCAAAAACAATACCTCGTTTGCCACGCAGGAAGTTGCCGCACAGGCAGGCTACAACGGCAATGATTACTACACCGTAAAGACCGGCGTAACTCTCCTGTTGCCGTATAGTGAAAGCGATAATGAAGGATTTATTCATCCTACTTGGGAAAAAGATGCTGATACAAGTAATTTACCTTCTAACGCAAGTGGTAAAAACCTATATATAACATTAACCATTCCAAAAGATATTGTAATTACAAACTGTGGAACATTAACTGTTGGGGCATTTACAGGTCAAAAGGACACTGGTCATATTGGCGGTATTTCGGGCGGTTATGCAGAAGTGAAATTAGATGGCACGCTTTCATCTTCGGGTACGCTTAACGTCTATGGTAATATCACAGGCGTTGGATCTATAAACGCAACCGCAGGAACTGTGATTGAACGTATGGAAATCTGTGATTGGCCCGGTGGATCTGCTGCTGGCGGCAGATTTACTGCAAAAAACGACAAAAATTTTGATATTACATCAGAAGCGCTGAAATTAATGTTTGGTGGTGAAATTAAAATATCCGATCCAAACGAATTTCCTTTTGAAGAGTATTGGTTGCAAGCTATAAATGGACCTACATTAACAATATTTTATGGAACAACTTATGCCGGAAATGTTAGGATTTTTACATCTCAGCAGTCGCAGGCCGGTGTAACTGTACCGCCAATGCTGTCAATTGCAAATCTTAACATTTCTAATAGGGATAGCGATTCTGCGGATGCGTTGTTTAAATTGAAAAATGGCTCAACATTTGGTAAAAAGGTTGTAAACAGTCGCGAACAAATCACTATAACCGGTGGATTTATAGGCGGTAAATGTTCAATTATTATGAATGTTATGAAAGCCACAATAAATATGGATTCATCAAAGGTCAAATTCCCGATTTCAAAACAAATAGATTTGATTTTGGATGGTGGCAATTCAACTTCTGCCTACGGATATGAATTTATGTCCGGGTCAACTTTATCTCTTACAAATGGTGCAACACTTCAATTAAATAATTCCGAAGACGGCACTATTGTTTATGAAGGCGCATATATCACGGTTGGTGCAAATTGTGAATTGACATTGACAGGTAAATTTGGCGGCAAAATAAAAGGTAAAGAAGGTGCCAATTTAATGTTGGATGCCACTGACAGTAATTCGGGTTATATAGGTGGCACAGGCAAAAGAGATGGTACTACATTCTCTTTCACCGGCACTGCAACAACCGTCAGCGCGCAAGGTGTTAATGGTGATAATAGCACGCTAAATCTTTCTTCAAATTCGGTATATGTTTATCATAACAACGCATGGGTTGCCACTAACACTCAGTTTGCCATAAATTATAATTATGTATTTAAGGATGCCCAAGGCAACCCGCAAACCGAAACCTTATCCCCTGTAAACGGCAATCCCGCGCAACATTCATATGACGACGGAACAATCGAATTAAGCCCCGCCACTTGCGAGGGGTGGACATTCATAGGCTGGTTCACAAACGAATCCTGCGAAGAACAGTATTCAATTGATAAAATATCCGATACTATGCTCGAAGAAATAACGCTTTACGGCTTGTTCCAAAAAGTCGACGCATACGTTATAACTTACAATTTGGGTTATCCTGACGGCTATTCTTTGCCGGAGGGGAAGGACGCTATTGTTATCGGCTCCGAAACGGTTATCGCTAAGGATCTTTTGGAATATGATCCCGCTAAGCACAATAACGCAGTGCAAGTATATGATTACGACCCTAACGTACAATATTACTTCGGCGGTTGGTATGTCGATAGTAGCTATACAAAGGTTTATTCTGCCGAAAATCTTAAATCTGTTTATGGCGAAGCAATCGGCAGTACTTCCGTAACTCTCTACGCCAAGTGGGAGAAGAAGGTAACGTTGACGGTAAATTACAGCGCACAAGGGAAAGACGGGAAGAGAAATAGTATTTTGGGGCGTGGCGGCTATGCAGGAAATACCGTTACTTTATCGGTATCAGTTTGCTCTAATGAGTGGGGTGCCGAGCAAAAAGGAGCCGAAGCTGTTGGCGAAGGTGGCAAGGAAGGATATTGGGACAATAGTCCTGAGGGAAAATCAAGCGGCACAAAAACCATTACAATTTATTTAAAAGAGGGTCAGCACTATGAAGTTAAGTATCAAGAGTCTGCAAGCGGTGGATCGGGCAATGGAGATACACCTGCAAATGTAGCTACTGATGGGGCGCTGACGGGCACTGCCGGAAAGGAGAATATCACTGTTACCATAACAGCAACCTAAACTCCCCCCCAAGGCGGGCTCTCCGCCCGCCTTGGGATAATAATGTAATTAAATAATCATACTAAACCAAAAATCTCCACGGAGGATATGAAATTGAATTTTTGCCTGAATGCACTCACGGGCGCACAAATCACGCTTTTGTCGTGCCTGCTATCATTAATCGCTTTACAGTGCATAATGATTGTTTTTCTCATTTGCCAAATAATACGGGTTTCACGGCGCAAAAAGCTCAAAGGCGCCGAAGCCACAGTCTTTTTTCAGCCTTCGCCCGTCGCAGATGAAAAAGCTATCGCCGACGCCGAAGCTCCCGCTGTATCCATACCGCCCGAACCCCAACCCGCGGTAGAACAGCCCGCCGAAGAGGCACAGCCCGAAGCGGTTGAACCCGCAGAAGCGGCGGAAGAACAATCCGCAGAAGCGGCGGAAGAAGCTCCCATAGCAGTGGAAGAGCAACCCGCAGAAGAGAAGCCCGTAGAGACAGACCAAGACAAAGTTTATGCCGAACGCGCCGCCGCGGCGGCCGTATTGACCGTCCCGCTTGAAGAATCTGCCGATACGGCGGAAGAAGCTCCCACAGCAGTGGAAGAGCAGCCCGCCGAAGAGAAGCCCGTAGAGGCAGACCAAGACAAAGTTTATGCCGAACGCGCCGCCGCGGCGGACGTATTGACCGTCCCGCTTGAAGAATCTGCCGATACGGCGGAAGAAGCTCCCACAGCAGTGGAAGAGCAGCCCGCAGAAGAGGCACAGCCAGAAGCGGTTGAACCCGCAGAAGCGGCGGAAACGGAAGCGGCCGAGGAACAGCCCGTGCATGAAATTCCCGAAGAATCCACTGCCGAAACAGTTGAGGAAATTCTTGAAGAACACGGCTTAACGAGCGCGGAAGAAATTACCGAAGAGATTGCCGAAGAGATAATGTCTGTTTCCACCCACCACGACGAAGAGGCAGAGGAAATAGTCGTTGTGGAAGGTCTCTACAAAAAATACTCCAAAAAGGCCGATTACGCCGTATCCAACGTCAATTTCCGTTGCTACGAGGGCGAAATAGTCGGGCTTTTGGGGCACAACGGCGCGGGCAAATCCACCACGTTAAAGTGTCTTGAAGGCATGCTTCCCTTTGACCAAGGTAAAATATCCATATGCGGTAAGGACATAGTAAAAGACCCCATAGCCGCCAAGGCGAACATGGGTTTTGTAACCGATAACCACGCCACGTTTGTAAAAATGACGGGCATGCAATATCTGTCGTTCATGGCGGACGTCTACGGCGTACCCGGCGACGTGCGCAAAGAGCGCATAGACAAGCTGGAAGAGATATTCCAGCTCGGTCCGGCAATAAACAATTTAATATCTTCCTATTCCCACGGTATGCGCCAAAAGGTGTGCATGATGGGCAGTCTTATGCACATGCCCAAACTTTGGGTTTTGGACGAGCCCATGACCGGTCTCGACCCCCGCACAACGCACGCCGTCCAGCAATTTATGCGTGAGTACGCCGACGCGGGCAACTGCATAATCTTTTCATCTCACGCCCTCATCACCGTAGCAAGGATGTGCGACCGCCTTGTGCTTTTGCGCACGGGGCAACAGCTTGACGAACTTAACATAAAGCGTCTTATGACGGTCGACCCCAATTTTGACTTCGAGGAGTACTTCTTAAAGCATGAAGGACAGGATTAATTATACACAGGTCCGCACGCTTTTGCGCAAGCAAATCCAGGAGCGTGGTTCGGCCTATCGCAAGGGCAATTTCGACTTTTTTGGATTTTTGATTCATTGGGTATTGTTATTGGTATTCCTTGCCGTATTCATAATATTTTTCGGGCGTTTCACCGACATATATCTTTCCATTAAGACAAACGGCCTCGTACTTATGCAAACCCGTCTTTTTGAGCTTTTGTCAATGGCATATATGTTGATTTTGCTGTTTTTGGTAATAAGCGGCGTCGGCCAAATAAACCGCCAGCTCTTTGATGCGGACGACATTAAACTGCTTATGGGCATGCCCGTAGGTGCGCGCACAATCTTTATGGCCAAGCTGATTTCCATATATTTCGGCCAGCTTATAATATCCGTTGCGTGCGTGCTGGCAATAAACATAACGGTTGCAATGCACGTTCCCCAAACGGCAACGTACTATGCAATAACCGCGCTGTTCTGTTTTGTTTTGCCGTTAATATCGCTTGCCATTTCTGCGCTTGCCGCCATGCCGTATCACGCGGTAAAACAGCTTTTAAAGGATAAATTCATTCTTCACTTTCTGCTTATCACGCTGGTAACGGCGGCGCTGTTCTACGTATATTCAATAGTTTTGGGCGCGGTGCGCGACATGTTGCTGGACGATTCCCTGCGTTACTTTTTCAACGAGCAGGTAATGGCTGTTTTGCAGAAGTTCACGCGTTGCTTATATCCCGCCATATGGTTTTCCAATATTTTGCTTGGCAGGAATCTTGCCGTATCGTGGTCTTGTTTGGCGGCTCTCACCGTTGTGTGCCTTGTAATAGCCGGGCTGGTAATAAGAAGGCTTATGAAATGGGTAATGCAGTCGAGGATAGCGGGCAACGTCAACTTTATACACAAAAAGAGCAAGGTAAAGCCTGCGTCCAAACCCTTCTGGGCGCTTATCAAAAAGGATTTCCTGCTTATATTCCGCACGCCGGCGTACACGTTCTCCTATTTTTCAATAGCCGTGATAATGCCTTTGATGGTATATTTTTGTATCACCGTCGGCTCATCGATTATCATTAAACTCATAGGCATAAATTGCAATTTTGAAATAGCCATATTCCTCACATTGCTGTTCGGCGCACTCACAAACGTATTTTGTTCAACCAATATCAGCCGCGAGGGTGAAATGTTCTTCTCAATCAAGGCGTACTCTGTGGATTACAAACAGGTATTTTTCTCCAAGATTACGCTGTGCATGATGGTTGCCGCCATATCACAACTGATTTCCGCGTTGGTGCTTTTGCTTACGGGCTATGTGGGAATAGGCGAAGCCGCACTCATATTCGTGAGCGGGCTTTTATGCAGTTTTGCCCAGATATGTTTTGCCACGCGCTACGATTTCAACCACGCCAAGTTCTCCACGGAGGAGGACGGCGAAATAAAGGAATCGGGCAGTACCGTCAGCGTGATAATAGTTTTGGGCATGATAACATCCTTTTTAATAGGCGGAAGCGTGCTTATGATCCGTTTAATGTTCGCTTTAAGGTTTGTTTCGGGCTACGGCTATCTCACATACCTTATAGTCGGGCTGGTTTCTGCGGTCATAGCCGCGCTTTCGTTCGTATATCTCATTCACAATCTTAAACAAAAATATCGCACGTTCAGCGGGGGAGGTCAGTTTTGAGAAAGAATATCATTGCGCTCATGCTCGTCTTGCCCATTTTATTTGTGTTGGTTGTATATAGCGCCGTCAACGCGGCAAGCCTCGACGTGGAAATTTCCGTCAACGGCATAGAGATAATGGAGCGCTACCCCTCGGACACGGTGAGTATAGACCTTGCCGATTACGACGGCAGCTACGAAATAACGCCTTCCGTAAAACCCTCCAACGCCAGCAACAGACAGTTTGAATACCGTTACGAGCGCATTTCCGGCTCCGCTACCGAGGAGGAAGTATCCTCCGGCAAGGTAGTGGAAGTACAGCGCTTTGAGGACGGCATAGACCGTATCGTAGCCCATTCCGTGGGCATTGTCCGCATCGTAGCCGTAAGCAAGGACGGCGGCTATGAGGACAGCGTTACCGCCATTGTCGGGGCTTCCAAGCCCTATGACTTCGACTTTTCTGTATTCGGCAAGGGCGACAGCGAAAAAACCAACCTTTTGCTGGATACGGACGGCGTTTACACAGCCACGCTCCCCGCGGGGCAGTACGGTTTTAATGTAAAGCTCAAACCCAACAGCCATTTAAGCCCCACGTTCAAAGTGGAGGAGGGCTTCATGGAGGCCGACGCGGCAAGGGGCAGCATATCCTTGCCCTTCACGGGCAAAACGGTATTTACCGTTACCATTCCCAATGCCGTCGGCGGGGCTCTCGAAAGAAAGGTACAGTTGCAAGTAGTCAACCAAGACCTTGAAAATAATTTTTTCGTAAACGGTCTTACGGACAACAACATATCCATTCGTTTCGACCGCGATTCCCACAAGGCCAAATTTTATATCGAAGCCGCGGAAGAACCCACGGTCAACGCATATGAGGAGGGAGTCGGCGTAGAAGTAACGCGCGTTGCAAACACCTCCAACGGTTGGCTTGTTTCCATAGCCGTACCCGCCGAAGGCGAAGAATTTACATTTGACGTAATTTACGGCGGCAAAACCAAAAAAGTTACCGCCACGGCGGCGGAATTTGACTTTACTATCCGCACGGATATTCCCAACTTCGACGTATCCGCGGGCACCAACATTCTCAAAGGCATGCCGATTTCCTTCTATGCCGAACCCATTGAAGTGGCCACGGGCATATCATACAAGTGGGATTTCATCAACGTGGGCGACATGGCAAACCTCAAATACGAAACTTTTGAGGACGGAGCCGTCTGCACGGTAACGGCAAACGCGCACGATAAATTCATAATAGTGGTCGAAGCCCTCCGCGACGGCAATCCCATATCCAACGTGGACGCGCACGAAGTGGAAGTGGAGGTCATAAACAACGTAGTGGGCATAACGGGCATAGACACCCAGCTCGGCCTTGCAAAAAACCGCGCCGTACCCGGCTGGAAGTATGAAAACGGCCAAAAAACCGAAAATATCTTCCCCATAAACGTTACCGCGCGCGACCCTTCGGGCATACTCGAAGACGGCATATACGACCTCGATTTCTCGGTTGATTCCCGTGCGGCGGATTTGGTTAAGGGTGAAGACGGCAACGTCCTCATCGAAGACGGCTGTATCTTCTTAAAAATAACGGGCAAGGACAATATAAATGTCACCGCCGCCTGGAAGGGCAATGAAGAGTGGCTTTCCGAAGGCGATTATATAGAGGAAAAAATTGCCCTCACCGTAGACAGTAACGCGGTGGAAGTAACCACGGGCAGCCAGTTCTTTGCCGAAGCGGAGGCGGGCAACCCCATCGTACTCGGCGCGGATATAATGCTCGGCGCCGACGACAACGGCGAGGCGCTTCCGTTAAGTACCCGGCAGGCAATGTTAAAGACCATGCGTTCAACCTACAATACCGATTTTTATAAAAAGTCAGGCTATCCCGAAGACTATGCTTCCGTAAACTATGTGGTTGAATTTAAGGCCGACCTCTACGGCAACGGCCATTCCGTATGCGGCGAATATTTCTCCAACGCACAGGATGTAACGGGCCAGCCCACCCTGTTCAAAGGGCCTCTCAATTTAGTAAAGTTGGGAGAGATGGCTTCCGTCGCCGCACAGGACAATATAGTCTAT
The DNA here is from genome assembly GCA_947629665.1 of uncultured Clostridia bacterium. Classification (GTDB taxonomy): domain Bacteria; phylum Bacillota; class Clostridia; order Christensenellales; family Borkfalkiaceae; genus Coproplasma. Next base: position 2,579 of record CANREJ010000035.1, on the reverse strand, counting down.
CTTTGCCGCACCGACGGCGTAACGCTCTATAACGCCGTTCTGCTCGGTTGCAGCGACGATTCGCGTATCAATCCCGAAACGCAGGTGGACGACCTGACCAGGCTCACTTACACGGGCACTGTTCTCGATATAAACGCCGACGTCAACGTGCTTAATTGCCGCGTCCGCAACGGCCGCAACGTCATTCGTGTGTACGGCGGCAACCGCAACGGCAATAATTACTTTATCGATTCCCTTTCGGAAAACCGTCTTACCGCACAGGACAGGGCGGTGGTTCGCATAGAGGGTTGCATACTCTCGCACAGCCGCGAATTTGTATTAAAAACGGGCGCAAACCGCGCTCTGCGTGCCACCGTGCGTTTGGGGCGCGAGCCCTATTTCACCGACAGGTCGGGCAAAAATTATGAGTCGTGCAACGATAATTATCTCAACGACGACTATTTCTACCAAACTTATGTAATGACGGACGTAACCCTTTCGGACAGCGTTTTGGAAAAGAGCGGATTGTTCTGCGTCGGGCTGGAAACCAACTTTGCGGGCGAAATGCTGTACGAAGGAAGCAGGTTCGCCGCAGATGAACCTTTTGCCGAACTTTTCGGCCCTTGGAGCGGCGTCGGCGGCACGTCCTTTGCCACGGTACTCCGCCTTGAAGGCAACGTGAGAATGTACGACTGGAAGGATCTCAAAAACGTCAACAGCGACACGTTGATACAGGCAGGCTCGCAGGAATTGCCGCTTAAACTCGATTTGGCGTCGTTGATAGACTATATGTGTTCAAAGGAGCAGTCCATAAGCGACATAATAGACGTTGAAAACGACGTCAAGTACGTCCATGGCGGCATTGCCCTGTACGGCGGCGGCAGGAACTATTCGCAGATATCAATATCGGGGCTCAGCGAAGAGCGCAAGGCAGGCTTAAAAGAGTTTAGAATAAACATTTCGGAGCTGGAATGCGCGGAAGGCAATAACGGCGGCATAGGCAGATATTTGCCTTTGGCGGCAGGCACGCAGGATTTTAGATTTTTCATGTACAGTTCGGCAAGCGCCAACAACCGCCAATGGCAGACCTCGGCAGATTACTCCGTCGGCGGCGTTTCCTTCAACAATTAACCGCCATTCATAGCCTCTGCCAACCGGCTACCGTTTAAAAACTCACAAAAAGGGCTTCCATATTTTGTATGGAAGCCTTTTTCAAATACAATATATTGTGGTTATTGTTCTACGGGGAAAGTCCCTGTTTTGATTTCGTACTTGAAAAGAGAATATACATACGCCGCGCTTTCGCGATACAATCCCGTTTGCTCATCTGTAAGTTTTTTAAAAGTTTCGGACTTATAAAACAAATCCAACGCTTCGTCGTATTCGATTTTATTGTCCTCTACGATAAACGCTACAATTTCTTGGATATTAAGATCGGTCAAAAACTTTATATAATCCATTCCACACCTACCTTTTTAAGTAACGCTACGGCGTTTTGGGAATGGAAGGAGTACTGATTATTCGGCGCGGCGTATTGCATTTCTTTAAGCAGTATTCCGCTGTCTATATAGCCTCTTTGATATTGCCGTATAAGCGTAGTCAAAGTGTCGTTTGCAACGGGACCGAAAACTATCTCATACTTGTTGTCAAGATTACATTCGGACGAAGAAATATCGCTAAAATCGCGGTTGCGGTTATTGATTATAAATACAGCCCATTCTTTTGAGGTTCCGTAAAAAGCCTTTATTTTAGCCGTTTTCAATTCCAAAAGAGTGTCGGGAGCTTTGTAGGAAATAACACAAGGTTTGCCGCCGAAAAGTTTGCTCTTTCTTAATGCCATTGCCTTTGCTTGGTCAAACAGAGTCGTGGTATAAAATCCCGTGCCGAAATCCTTATATGGCGCACACAGCGATAAATCGATTTTTGCAATGTCCGTGTTTGTGCCGTGATATAAAATCATGCGATTTGCCCTCCGTTTCTTTTGCAAATCAAGGTTAAATCGTCTATTGCGTCCTCTATGGATAAAAGGTGTTCGGCTTCATAACATTCTTTCAAAAATGCTATACCCCCGTAGTTTTTAAGATATAAATAAGCCTTTTGGGGGTGCATAGCGTATCTTTCGGAAAATTCGTTTATGCAAGTTACCGTGTAATTTATTCGGTTTTGAATTTCTTTATTCATAATTATCCCCCTTAATCTTTTTAACTATTATACACCAATCAAAACAATATATCAACCCATTTAAAAGATTTTCATTTAAGTTTAAATGTTGAACTGACGGCTTTCAGTTCAACATTTGAGAAAAATTCACACAAAAAAGTCAGTTCAACATTGAGAAAAAATGTTGAACTGATGTTGAACTGAGAGGCGTTTCAACCCAATGGTTGTATAAACACGATAAAAGGGCTTCCGTCCAACCGGAAGCCCTTTTTCAAATACAATATATTGTGGTTTTACTTCGTCAAAGCCTCTTGAACGGCAACCGCAACGGCAACCGTCGCGCCGACCATAGGGTTATTGCCCATGCCTATAAGTCCCATCATCTCAACGTGTGCGGGAACGGAGGAGGAGCCTGCAAACTGCGCGTCGGAGTGCATGCG
>CANREJ010000034.1 GCA_947629665.1 uncultured Clostridia bacterium | reverse complement strand
GTGTTGCGTTTGCGCACTCCTCGGTTACGTACGTTTATGTACGCGCCCGTCGTCGCTTACGCACGCTCCTTGTCTTGCTTGTTTCTAACCCGTTGTAGACTTCGTAATTACAAGTTACTTCGTAATTACCGCTCACGCAATTTTTAAATAATTGCAATAAAACAAAACAATTCACCACATAACAAACGCGGCGCGCCTTTCGGCGCGCCGCTAAGTTTGACCTGCGGTAAAGTAAGTCAAGAGCAAACGCAATAAAGAAACCTGGGTTAAGCGTTACGCTTACGCGCCTTTCGGCGCGCCGCTATGTTTGACCTTCGGTTTAGTAAGCTAAGTGAAAAAGCAATTAAGAAACCCGGCCGCGGCGACACGCCGTTTGAACTGCGCAAAAGCAAGTCAAGAGCAAACGCAATAAAGAAACTTGGATGCAACGTAACGTTGCTGACCCACCGTTTGACCTGCGGTTTAGTAAGTTAAGTGAAAAAGTAATTAAGAAACCTGGGTGCAGCGACACGCTGCAAGATACTCGGATGCAACGTAACGTTGCTGACCCACCGTTTGACCTGCGCAAAAGCAAGTCAAGAGCAAACGCAATTAAGATACTCGGCCGCGGTGCCTCACCGCTAAAAATCTTTGAGACCCAAAAGATAATCCGCGGAAACTCCGAATTTCCGGCAAATCAAAATAACATACTCCGTGGAAGGCAGGCTCTTGCCCTTTTCCCACAGCGAAATTGTATCCTGCGACACGGACAACTTCTCCCCAAACTCCCTCTGCGTCATCTTGTTCTCTGCGCGCACTTCCTTCACGCGCTCCCCTATCATAATTTCCATATTGCTATTTTACGAGTATTTTTCGTATTTATTCTTGACTTACGAGAAATACTCGTATATAATTTGTCTATGGAAAAGGAAGAGAAGGGGCAAATTTTGGAAGCCCCGTACATAGATTTCGGGCTGTACAATGCGGCAAGGGTGGGGTATGACATGGCCTGCAACGAATTAAGGCGCGAGTTTGCGGGCCGCTCGCCGTATGAGCTTAAAAAGGCGTTGAACAGAATACGGTTTACCCCGCCCGTTGCCGTTTCGGGTGGATATAAGTACTATCTCGTGGGATATTTTGTGCCGTCGGGCGAGCCGCCCAAAAAGGAAAAAATAACGCTTATATATTGCGTTTTTATTGACAGCCTACCTAAAATTTTTGCCGCGGAAATGGGTGCGGACGGCAGACTTGTGTGCGAAGAAAACTGCGAGCGGCTGAAAACCGCATGCGGCTATTTGAACACGGTGGTCAACTTCGGGTTGGAGCGTGAAAAGCGCGCGGGGGCTTTAAAAAGGCTGTTGGGGTTATAGCGCGGCGGCGGGGCGCATAACTTATAACATGGCTGAAAAATTTAAATCCAAGGGCGGGTTTATACTCGCAAGCGTAGGCGCGGCGGTGGGGCTGGGCAACGCGCTGAGGTTCCCCGGGCTGTGCGCAAAGTACGGCGGAGGGACCTTTTTGTTTATATATATCTGCGCTCTTTTGCTTTTGGGAATACCCCTTTTAAACGCCGAGGCGGCCCTGGGCAGAAGGGTGCGCGGCGGGGCGCCCAAGTGCATGGGCAGTTTGTTTGCGGGAGGGGAAAAGCTCGGCTGGGCGCAGTGCGCAAACTCTCTTATAACGGCAATAATTTATGCCGGTCTGGCGGGCTGGCTGCTCGCCGAGGGCGTTGAAATCGTGCCGCTCTGCCTTTCGGGGGAAAACCCCTCCAATTACTTTTTCAGTTCTGTTCTGCACGCGGGCGGCGACGGCGTCATTTGGGGCATATCCCCACTTGTATGCGTTGCCATCGCCGCGGTCTGGGTGTTTATGTGCCTGTGTCTGCGGGGCGGCGCGGGCGCGCTCTCGTCGGCGGCAAAATTCACCGTATTCGTGCCCGTCGCACTGCTGTGTCTGATTTCCTGCCGCGGGCTGGCATATTCCAATTCGGGCGAGGCCCTTGCCGCGCTGTTTTTGCCCGATTTTTCCCTTTTGGGCTCCCCCGAACTGTGGATAAACGCGCTTGGGCAGGTGTTTTTTTCGCTCTCGCTCGCAGTGGGGATTATGCCCGCCTACGGCGCGTATCTGCCCGAAAGATGCAATATATATTCGGCTTCTTTGGTGATAGCCTTTGCCGACGCCGCCGTGTCCGTGCTTGCCTCGGTTGCGCTGTTTACCACGGTTTACGGCTGCGGATTGCAGAACAGTATATCCACGTCGGGCATAATAACCGCCTTTTCCGTCTATCCCGCGGCGATTGCGGGGCTGTTTAAAAACCCCGCCGTGTGCGGGGTTGCGGGACTGCTCTTTTATTTTTCGCTCACGCTGATGGCGGTGCAGTCGGGCGTTTCCATGCTTGAAGCCGCCCTCTCGCCGCTGCTGCAAAAATTCACTCTCAAACGCAAAAAGGCGGCCCCCGTACTCTGTGCCGCCGCGGGCGCGTTGAGCTTTGTGTTCGCCACGACCGCCGCAGACGTCGCCGTGGAGATTTCCGATAGGTTCATCAATTTTTACAACGTGATAATTTTATGCGTTGCCGAGTGCCTTGCGCTGGGGATTTCGAAGGAGGGACGCGGATTGCCCGCGGAGATAAACGCCTATTCCCGCCGCCTGAAAATGCCGCCTATGCTCTACAATTTTTCAATAAGATTTCTGTGCCCCGCCGTGCTGGTTTTGCTGGCCGTGCCGGAGTTTGCCAAACTGTTTGCGGGGCTACCGTATCCGCCCTGGGCGCAGTTTTGCTTCGGCTGGGCGGGTTCGTTCTTTGTGTTTTTTGCGGGCTTTGCCGCGGAACTTGCCGCAAAACCGCGCACTGTCTTTAAAAAGCGGCCCAAACCGCCCGCGGAAACGCCCTTATAGGGCGTTTTTTTAAATATTTTGCAGCCCGACTGTTGCGAAAATAATACACACAATTACAAAAAGTGTTGTGTAACCGACAAATTTTTCGGGGGGGGGGTACACTTTTTGGGCGTATTTTTGCCAAAAAATAATAAAAAAGGGGAATTTGGGGATTATATTATTTATAATATAATAATTTGACAACGCTGTTTGCTTGTGCTAAAATTAGCTTGCTGTGTTGTATATAAGAACAATACATTGCTTAAAAAATCTGCGGCAAGCCGCGGATTGGTGCCATATGACTGACTTTTCGGATTTACTTGATTATTCTCATTCGGTTGCGGGCGGGTACGTTAAATCGTGTGGGCCCATAGCGGCGTTGGCGGGGCTGAAAGAGTTTATACTTAATCTCGGCAAAACCCTGCCGCCCGAATACCGCGAAATAAAGGAGGGTGTGTGGGTGCACGAACAGGCTACAATTGCGCCCACGGCGTTTATCGGCGCGCCCGCAATAATATGCAGGGGCGCGGAGATAAGGCACTGCGCCTTTATACGCTGTTCGGCAATCGTGGGTGAAAACTGCGTGGTGGGCAACTCCACCGAAATAAAGAACGCCGTGCTGTTCGACGGCGTGCAGGTTCCGCACTACAACTATGTTGGGGACAGCATATTGGGGTATAAAAGCCACCTTGGCGCGGGCGCCATAACCAGCAATGTCAAGGCGGATAAATCGCCCGTTTGCATAGGGCGCGGGCAGGATAAAATATGCACGGGGCTGAAAAAGCTGGGCGCGATCGTTGGCGACTTTGTTGAAGTGGGCTGCAATTGCGTTTTAAATCCCGGAACGGTGATAGGCAGGAACACTTCGGTTTATCCGCTCACCTCGCTGAGGGGAGTATATCCTGCCGGCAGTATTGTAAAAGCCACAAATGAAATTGTAAAAAGGACAAACAATGGGTAAGTATTTTGGAACGGACGGATTCCGCGGAGAGGCAAACGTTGGAGTAACAGCCGACCAGGCGTTTAAGGTCGGCAGATTTTTGGGCTGGTATTTGGGGGAACTTCGCCGCATGAGAGGGGACGGGGAAACCCCCAAAATAGTCATAGGCAAGGACACCCGCCGTTCGAGCTATATGTTCGAGTTTTCGCTCATAGCCGGGCTGACGGCTTCGGGCGCGGACGCATACATGCTGCACGTAACCACAACGCCCTCCGTTTCGTATATAGCGCGGGTGGACGACTTCGACTGCGGCATAATGATTTCGGCGAGCCACAATCCCTACTATGACAACGGCATAAAACTTTTAAATTCCATGGGCGAAAAGATGGACGATAAAACCATTTCGCTCATAGAGGACTATATAGACGGCGACGTGGAAGTTTTCGGCAGACACTACAAGGAAGTTCCCTACGCTTTGCGCGACAAAATAGGCAAAACGGTGGACTACGAGGCGGGCAGGAACAGATATATAGGTTATCTTATATCCCTCGGCATATACTCCTTCCGCGGGTTGCGCGTTGGGCTGGACTGTGCAAACGGCTCCTCCTGGCGCATAGCCAAGGCGGTGTTTGAAGCGTTGGGCGCAAAGGTGTATGTGATAAACGTTTCGCCCGACGGACAGAATATAAACCTTAACGCCGGCTCAACCCATATAGAGGGTCTGCAAAATCTTGTAAAAAGAGAGAAGCTGGACGTGGGCTTTGCCTACGACGGCGACGCCGACAGGTGCCTTGCCGTGGACGAAAACGGCGACGTTGTGAACGGTGATAAAATTTTATATATTTACGCAAAATATATGAAAGAGCGCGGCAAACTCATAACCAACACGGTTGTAACCACCGTCATGTCAAACATAGGGCTGTACAAGGCCTTTGACAAACTCGGCATAAACTATGCAAAAACGGCGGTGGGCGACAGGTACGTGTACGAATATATGGCGGCGAACGGCAACCGTTTGGGCGGCGAACAGTCGGGGCATATAATCTTTTCCAAATACGCCTGCACGGGCGACGGCGTGCTAACGAGCCTTAAAATTATGGAAGTAATGCTCGCCAACAAGGAAAAACTTTCCGTTCTCTGCGCGCCCCTTAAAATATATCCCCAGCTTCTCATAAACGTAAAGGTTGCCGATAAAGCGGCGGTGCTTGCCGACGCGGACGTTAAAGCCGCCGTCGAAAGGGTGGAAAACGAACTCGGCGATTCGGGCAGGATACTCGTGCGCCAATCGGGCACCGAGCCGCTCATAAGGGTTATGGCGGAGGCCGAAAACGACGCCATATGCGCCCGCTGCGTAAACGAAGTGGCAGAGGTCATACGCGCAAAGGGTTATGAGGTAGAATAAGGGCTCTTAAAGAGGCTTAAAATGTGTGGAATTGTAGGTTACATAGGAAATAATCAGGCGGCTCCAATAATTTTGGACAGCTTGCAAAAGCTGGAATACAGGGGCTACGACTCGGCGGGCATAGCCGTTTTTGACGGCAGCCGGATAAACATAGTAAAGGCGGCGGGTAAACTTTCCTGCCTGGTTGAAAAGACAGAGGGCGGAAAATCGCTTGCGGGCACCTGCGGCATAGGCCACACCCGCTGGGCGACGCACGGGGAGCCTTCCGAAAACAACGCCCACCCGCACTGCAACGACGACAAAACCATTGTCGCGGTGCATAACGGAATAATAGAAAACTATGCGGAGCAAAAGGACAAGCTCACGCGCAGGGGATATACTTTTTATTCGGACACGGATACGGAAGTTGCCACAAAGCTCGTGGACTACTACTATAAAAAGTACGCCGATCCCGTTAAGGCGCTTGCGAACTTTGCGCTTAAAGTGCGCGGGTCCTACGCGCTTGCCGTAATTTTTGCCGACCGCGCCGACGAGATATACGCCGTGCGCAAGGACAGCCCCATGATTTTGGGCGTTACCGAAGGCGAGAGTTTTTTGGCTTCGGACGTACCCGCAATATTGAAATACACGCGGGACGTTTACTATATAGACAACGGCGAAATCGCCTGCCTCAAAAGGGGCGGGGTGGACTTTTATAACCTCGACGGCGACCGGCTGGAAAAGCAAATATCAAAAATAACCTGGGATGCGGAAACTGCCGAAAAGGGCGGCTATCCGCACTTTATGCTGAAAGAGATGCACGAACAGCCCAAAGTTATAGCCGACACACTGAACTGTTTTTTAAAGAATGACAGTATAGACTTGAAGGAGGCGGGGCTCACAAACAGGGAGCTTAAAAAATTCAAGGGCATAATAATAGCGGCGTGCGGTTCGGCGTATCACGTGGCGGTTGTCATGCAGTACGTCGCCGAAAGCCTGGCGCGTATTCCCGTCAGGGTAGAGCTTGCCTCCGAGTTCAGGTACAGACAGCTTATTATGGATAAATCGCAGCTGTTTATGGTTATAAGCCAATCGGGCGAAACCGCGGACAGTTTAGCGGCGCTGAGGCTCGCCAAGGAACACGGGCTGACCACGCTTGCAATAGTCAACGTTGTAGGCTCCACAATTGCGCGGGAGGCGGACAAGGTGCTGTACACCAAGGCGGGGCCGGAAATTTCCGTGGCCACCACAAAGGCGTATTCGGCGCAGCTTGTTGCATGCTATCTTTTGGCGTTGCAGTTTGCCGCGGTAAGAAAGACCGTGGACGGCGAAAAATATGCCCACCTTGTGGGCGAACTTAAAGCCCTGCCCGACAAAGTGAGCGAAATTCTCTCCAAAAAGAAGAACATACAGCGGTTTGCCGCATCTGTTGCCAACAAAAAGGACGTGTTTTTTATAGGCAGGGGGATAGACTACGCCATCTGTTTGGAGGGCAGTTTAAAGCTGAAAGAGATAAGCTATATGCACTCCGAGGCATACGCCGCGGGCGAACTCAAACACGGCACCATAAGTTTAATTGAAAAGGGTACGCTGGTAATAGCAGTTGTAACCCAGCCCGATACCGCCGAAAAGACGGTCAGCAATTTAGAAGAAACGCGCTCCCGCGGGGCGTTTACGGCAACATTTTCGCCGGAGGGCAAGTGCGCGGCAAAAGCTCTTAAATTCGGCTTCCCCCAAACCGACCCTTACTTTGCGGCAAGTCTCGCCGTTGTGCCTTTACAACTCTTTGCCTATTATATGAGCGTTCTGCGCGGCAACGACGTGGATAAACCGAGAAATCTTGCAAAGAGCGTTACCGTGGAATAAAAGGATTTAGGGAGAATATGGCTAAACAATTTACAAAAGTAAAGAGCATTGTGTTGCTGGTTGTAAGCGACTTTGTGAGCGTAACGCTTTCGGTTGCGCTCTCGCTCTTAATTGCAAACGGCAAGTTGGAGTGGAGCCTGGAACTGCTTTGGTGGTACCTCGCCGAGCTTGCAACTGTATATATCTTTTACGCGCTTTTCAGGCTGTATCTCATAGTGTTCACCTCGGCGGGCATCGTGGATACCCTTAAAGTTTTGGGCGCAAATATTTTTGTGCTATTGATAACCACGGTCTATCTGTTCTTGTTTAAAATTGTAAACGTGCAGGTAACGGCCGTGTATTCGCTGTTGCTCTTTTTGCTCACACTTTTATCCCGCTTTTTAAAGAGGCTTATATTGAGCCTTAAATATTCCCTTACAAAGAGCCAGAAGGACAGGGTGCGCACGATGATAGTGGGCGCCGGCAATGCAGGCGCCATGCTGATACGCGAAATACAGACCACCGATAAAATAGATTATCTGCCGATTTGCGTGATAGACGATGACCCCCAAAAAGTGGGAATGGCCATAAGCGACGTAAAGATTGTGGGCACTACCTCACAGATACCCGTTTTTGCGGAAAAGTACAATATAGAAGAAATTTTAATTGCAATCCCCTCTGCGTCCAAGGCGGAGTTAAAGCGCATATACGACATCTGCAAGGAAACCAAGTGCAAAGTTAAAACGCTCCCCGGTATTTACCAGATAGTTTCGGGCGACGCAAGCGTGTCATCATTGAGGGAAGTGCAGATATCCGACCTCTTGGGCAGGGACCAGGTAAAGGTAAACCTCGACGAGATTATGGGCTATATAGAGGGGCAAACTGTGCTGGTTACGGGCGGAGGCGGCTCCATAGGCAGCGAGCTTTGCCGCCAGATAGCGATACACAACCCGAAACAACTGATAATTCTTGATATATACGAGAACAACGCCTACGAAATAGAACAAGAGTTAAAGCGCAAACAGCCGCAGTTAAACCTGCTCGTACTCATAGCCAGCGTGCGCGACAAGGGCAAGATGGAGGACGTATTCAAAAAATACAGGCCGGACATTATCTTTAACGCGGCGGCGCACAAGCACGTGCCGCTTATGGAAACCAGCCCCAACGAAGCCGTTAAAAACAATGTGTTCGGCACCTTGAACGTTGCGCGTTGCGCCGATAAATACGGCGCAAAGACCTTTGTGCAGATATCAACGGACAAGGCGGTGAACCCCACCAACGTTATGGGCGCAACCAAACGTATCTGCGAAATGATAATCCAGACCATAGGCAGGCACAGCAAAAACACCAACTTTGTGGCGGTGCGCTTCGGCAACGTGCTGGGCTCCAACGGCTCTGTCATACCGCTGTTTGAAAAGCAGATTGCCGAGGGCGGACCCGTAACTGTTACCCATAAGGACATAATAAGATACTTTATGACCATACCCGAAGCGGTTGCGCTCGTTCTGCAAGCGGGCGCCTACGCAAAGGGCGGGCAGATATTCGTGCTGGACATGGGCGAGCCCGTAAAAATTTACGACCTTGCCGTAAACCTTATAAAACTTTCCGGTTTGGAGCCGGGGGTGGATATAGAAATAAAATGCACGGGGCTGCGTCCCGGCGAAAAGCTGTATGAAGAGAGGCTCATGGACGAGGAGGGTATGCAAAAGACCCCCAACGGACTCATAAATATAGCCAATCCCATAAAGCTCGACGAAGATAGGCTGTGGGCGGCGCTGGGAGAGCTGTACACCGCGGCATATGCCGAAACTGCCGACATGAAGGAGCTTATCCGCATACTCGTGCCTACGTACAAAATAACCGAAAATTAAAAGAAAACCGCATAAAAAAAGCGCTGCGGAATTAATTTCCGCCGCGCTTTTTTTATTTTTAACCGACCAAAATGGTTACGGGTTTTTTACGGGCAACTTTTTCACTTTCGGACGCTACCAAAACCGCCAGAAGGAAACTGTACGTAAACGTGGGCAGTACATCAAACATATGAATATCCACAAGGCTTAAAAGTATAATGACGAGAATAGTAGCGCCTATAAAACCGCGCTGTACCGTTATATTGTTGCACAGGCACATTATCGTTATTACGCGGTGTACGGTGTAGCAGATGAGTCCCACAATCCCGCACGAACCCATCATCTGCAATACGGTGTTGTGATAGAAGTGTATATCTATGCCGAGTCCCGAAACGCTTTCGCCCAAATCCGAGAGCGACGGGCAGAAGAACCCTTCGCCGAACAGCGGCGATTTTCGGAAATCGTTTAACGCCTTTATATATAGGTCCATGCGCCCGCTACCGTTCAATTTTCCGTCGTCCGTAACTACATTGGAAAAAATGTCGTATAGCGCTGAGCAGAGCGGCTTCCAGTAAATACCCACAAACACGCACGCCACAGCGACGGCAAACGCAGTAATGATTATGTGAATCTTTCTGTTCAAGGGCTGGGTAAACAGCATAAACAGGCATATGGGGTATATTATTATTGCGCCGAGCATGGCTTGGCGGCTCATGGACAAAAAGCAACAAACAGCCAACAAAAATGAGTAGATATAGAACAGATAGCCGTATTTATATTGTGTCGCAAGGTATATCACGGGGGGAATACACAGCAACAGCAACATTCCCATAGTGTTGTAAACGCCCCAGCCGAAAGATAAGAGATTACGGTTTAATTCGCCGTTTATATACAGATCCCCGATGGTTATATATCTTAAAAAAAGCTCAATAACCAACAATATGCTCAACGCAAAAAAGCAGAGAGCGATATATTTAAAGGAATTTTTATTTAGCTTTAAATTGTCCTTTATAAAAACGAATATTCCCAAATAAAGCGCGCACAGCAACACCCCGTAGAGCAGGTTGCCTATTGTGTAGTTCTCTGTAAACAGGCCGTTCAAAATGAAGGCGCCCGAAAGTCCGCACAGCGAATAAAATACCGCGGTGGGCTTAAACCGTTTGTCCACGCACGTTTTAACAATGCGGTAGATAAGCGCTATGATCAATATGGCAATAAGGGCTATCACCTGTGCCAAAATCGCGGGTTGGAAAAAATAGTTGGAATTGCCCGCAGTGTGCGAGGGGGAGTTTTTAAAAGATATGCACACCGACATAAACAGGAAAATGTTTAATACCGGGGTGAGGTCGTCCAAAAACATAAACATCAAAATGGCCGAAATAGCAAGGTAGTAAATCGCCAGAATATCCAGCGCAGTGTAGTAGCAAAGTAACATTACAGCCGCAGTTATAAAGGGATATGCGGGTGAAGTGAATATCGTTTTAATAATTTCGGGGAAGTTCCTGCCTTTCGTTGCCGATTTGCCGTCCAATTGTATAACCGTACCTTATTTTGATGATTACGTTTTGTATTATACATTAATATTCGCCCGTTTGCAAGATTTTATAGCCGCTTTGCGGCAAATTATCCGTATAAAAAATTTTGTCAAAAAACCCGCGGCGTAAGCCGCGGGGTAAATTTTAAAATTCCGTTACAAGCGCCGCCTGCGGATTTTCCGTTTCGGCGTTGCGTTTGTCGTTTATTTCGTCGGCAAACATTCTTTCGGCTTTTCTCAAAGAGTTGTCCAACTGGTAATGCTTGGCGGAGGCGGCGTAAAGCCCGCCCATTTTTATGCGTTCCCCCTCGTTTTCCAGCCAATAGTCTATCTTGTTTGTCAAGTCGTTTATATTGTCGTTTTCAAACAGCGAGCGGCCGTCCAGCGCAAACTGCGGAGTGGCCGAAAGGCAGGAGTTGGAAATTACGGGCACTAACCCGCACGCAATCGCCTCTATGCACGCAATCGCCTCTATTTCCACCGTTGAGGCATGCACATACAAATCGCCCGACTGCAATTTTTTAATAAGTTCGGCTTTGGGTAAAAAATCGAAAGTGCAGTCCACGTCCAGCCTTTTGGCTTGCTTTTGCAACTTCTTTTTAAGCGGTCCGTTGCCGAGAAGGGTCAAATGTATTCTGTCTTTAAATTTGCTTCTGCCCACTGCGGAAATCAAAATTTTCTGTTTTTTTTCGGGCGCGAGCCTGCCCACCATGATAATTTCGAATTTATCGTTCTTCGCCCTCTGTACGGGCGGGCAAAAATCCTTGTCGAACCCGTTGGAAATTACGTACAGCTCAGCCTTGTAACCGTGCGTTGCAAGCTGGCTTGCAATAAATTTGGAGGGGCAGTGGATGCGGTTGAATTTTTTGTAAAATTTGCGGCGCAGTAAGCCGTAAATAAAGCCGTTTATGCCCGGCAGCCATTTAATGTGCGCGTTGTAGCTTATATCTTCGGGCTGTACGTGGAAGGCCGCGGTTGTGGGTATGCCCATTTCGTCGGCAAGCTGTTTGCACTTTTTTTCCAGCTTGAAGGGGAAAATAAAGTGTATGATATCCGCGCCCGTAAAGGCCTTTACGATTTTTTCGCGCTCGAATTTGCCGAACTTGATTTGGTTTTTTGCGGAAACCTCGGTCAGGACGGGCACATATCTCTCCTTAACCGCAACGTCGTTTTCTCCGTCCGCGCCCACGGCCACAATTTTAACGTTGTGTCCCCGTTCGCGCAGTCCGTCGGCAAACCTCCTCGCCGTCATCACCGAGCCGTTTGTTAAGTTGTCGATAAGGTCAATAACTATTACAATGTTCATTTTCGGGTTGCCGTTTTTTTAATTTACACACAAAATATAGTCCGCTAATATAAAATGAATATAAACTCGTATTGATTTTTTTGGCGTTTTATATTAAAATGGAATTAAGGAATTATTATGGCAAACGTACTTATAGTAGAGGACGACGCAAACGTCCGTCTGTTGATTTCAACCCGTTTAAGACAGCGCTACAACGTGTTTACCGCAGGGGACGGCGAAGAGGCGCTCCTTTTGTTGCGCACCCGGAACGTGGATTTGGTTGTAACCGATATAATGATGCCCGCCATGGACGGCTATTCCCTTGTGGAAAAAATCCGCACCGGCGGCTACGACACCCCCGTAATTATGCTCACCGCAAAGGACGGCCTCAGCGACAAGGGGCACGGCTTTGCCGTGGGTTGCGACGATTATCTCACAAAACCCGTAGACTTCCGGGAGCTTATCTGGCGGATAGACGCCCTGTTGCGGCGCTATAAAATTTCCAACGAGGGCAGGATAGTCATAGGCGACGTAACGGTGGAGCAGTCCTCCTACACCGTGTCCCGCGGCGGGCAGACGGTGGAATTGCCCTCAAAGGAGTTCCAGCTATTGTATCTCCTCTTGTCCTATCCGGGCAAAATATTCACCAAGGACAACATTTTGGACAGCGTTTGGGGATATAATTCCGAAAGCGACGAATTTACCGTGCGCACGCACATAAACAGACTGCGCAAGCGTTTTGAAGATTTTGAAGAGTTTGAAATATGCACGATACGCGGCGTGGGATATAAGGCGGTGATAAAAAAATGATTGACTTCTTTTTAAACAAAAAAACAAGCAAACTGCTCCTTGTGGGCATAGCCGTGCTCTCGTTTATGGTACTTTTGGGAATGGCGGCTCTCACGGTTGCGCTCGTAAACGTGCTTGCCAACAGCCTCCAATTCGAGGTATACACAATAACTTACGTTGCGCTTGTGGGCTTTGCGGTCGTACTTTCCACCGCAACCACCATTGTGTTCTATATAATGGCCAAAAAGGCGCAAAAACTTATAGACGGCCTCTCGCGCGTGGCGGCCGGCGACTACTCCGCCGAAATAGATTACCGCCGCGGCGATACTTTTACGCGTGTATATAAAAATTTCAACAAAATGACCGCCGAACTGCGCTCCGTAAAGAGCCTGCGCGACGACTTCGTGCATAACTTCTCCCACGAAATAAAGACCCCCCTCTTTTCCATACAGGGCTTTGCCAATTTATTGTTGGAGGGCGGTCTGACAGAGGAGGAAGAGCGCAAATTTTTGACTATCATTTCCGTGGAGGCGGGCAGGCTCGGCCAGCTTGCCGACAGTATTCTGCTTTTATCCAAGCTCGAAAACCAGCAACTTCTCGGCGAGAGAACGCCTTTGAAGCTGGACGCCGAAATAACCGACTGCATAATAATGCTCGAAAGGGAGTGGGACGGCAAGCACATTGAAATAGAGACCGACCTTGCGCCCGTCAAGCTGGAAGGCGACGGGGCAATGTTGCGGCAGGTGTGGATAAACTTGTTGTCCAACGCAATAAAATTCACTCCCGAAGGCGGAAAAATAGAGGTCGGCTTAAAGCGCGAGGGAGATTTTGCCGTGGTTAAAATAAAGGACAGCGGCATGGGCATTGCCGCGGAGGATCTGCCCAGGATATTTGAAAAGTACTACCGCTCGGCCTCTGCAAGCGGCACCGAAGGCAACGGGCTGGGGCTTGCAATCTGCAAGCGCGTCTGCGCCCTTGCGGGCGGCGACATAAGTGCGGAGAGCGAGGTAGGCAAAGGCAGCACGTTTACGGTAAGTTTGCCCGTTTAAGCGCGCTTTACCGTAAATTATTTGCCGTTAAACAAAGAGTAAATTTAAAAAGCAAGCCTTTTTTGCGGGCTTGCTTTTTAAATTTTGTTGACAATCCGCATGAATGTGTATATAATATAATTAGTTGCACGCGCAACCATTGCGCACGCAACTAATATTTGAAGTCAAAAGGGTTAAAAGCATGGCGACATTTTTAAAAAATATCCAGACGGCGGCGCGTTCCGCTACGGTGTTTTACGAAAACAAGCTGATGGAGGTGTGCGATTTAAAGGGGCACCAGGCAAAGTACATACTCAACCTGTGCGAAAACCCAGGTATTTCGCAGGACGCGCTTGCAAAAATAATGTTTTTGAACAAATCCAACGTGGCGCGGCAGGTTGCGGCGCTGGAAGAGCAGGGGTATGTTGAAAGAAAACAGGGCGAGGATAAGCGGGTGAGCCTTGTGTACCCCACGGAAAAGTCCATGAAAATTTTGCCCGTAATCCGCAGTGTAAACGCCGAGTGGCGCAAGGTTATAACCGAGGGCTTTACCGAGGAGGAGCAAAACATGGTCATATATCTTACGGAGCGGCTCTGTAAAAACGCCGTCAAGTATATGGAGGGGCGAGTTGACTAAAACACTGCGGTACATAAAGCCCTACGGCGCAACGGTCGTCTGGGGGTTGATACTTAAATTTATAGGCTCGGTTGCCGAATTGTTTTTGCCGTTGCTTTTAAAGTGGATAATAGACGACGTTGCGGCAAACGACGCATTGAACGGCGACCAAAAGTTAAAATGGACGCTCGTTTTGGGCGGGCTGATGCTCGTGTGCGCCCTGGCCGCGCTGTTGGGCAATATCTTCGCAAACAGGCTCACGGTTAAATCTTCGGGCAGAATGACCCACGATTTGCGCTACGACCTGTTTAAAAAGACCAGCTATTTAAACTCCGGGCAGGTGGACAGTTTCGGCGTGCCCTCGCTTATTTCCCGCCTCACAAGCGACAGCTACTACGTAAACCAAATGGTTGCGCGTACCCTCAGGCTGGGCGTGCGCGCGCCCATACTCATTTTGGGCGGCTTGATTTTGGCCTTTTCGCAGGACGTGATTCTGGCGAGCGTACTTTTGGCGTGTGTGCCCCTTGTGGGAATAATAGTATTTTTAATAACCCGCAAGAGCGTGCCCGTATTCTTTGAAGTGCAAAAAAAGCAGGACGATATGGTCCGCCGCACGCAGGAAAACGTAACGGGCGTGCGCGTTATAAAGGCGCTTACAAAGGGCGAGTACGAAGTGGGAAAGTTTGAGGAAGTAACGCAGGATTTGGCGTCAACGGAGTTCAGGGCAAACAGAATAATGTCCCTCTCCAACCCGCTTGCCTCGTTGACTTTGAACCTCGGCTTGGTTGTGCTGATAGTGGTTGGCGCCGTCTGCCACACTTCCTCCGGCACGGTGCTGGAATTTTTGCAGTTCTTTACAATTATATTGAACGCGATGATCTCCCTTTCAAAAATATTCGTGGTAATCTCTCGCGGGTCGGCGAGCGCGTCGAGAATCGAGAGCGTGCTTGCAATGGACACGGAGGAAAAGATAGGCAATTTCCCCGAAGGCGACAAAAAATACAAAATACAATTTAAAGACGTCGGCTTTTCCTATAACGGCGTGGAAAACAACTTAAATAACGTTAATTTGGCCATATGTGGGGGGCAAACGCTGGGAATAATAGGCGCGACGGGCAGCGGCAAGTCCACGCTTATAAACCTTTTGATGCGCTTTTACGACGTGGGCGAAGGGCAGATTTTTATAGATGGCAGGGACGTGCGCAACTATCCCAACGCAGAGCTTAGAAAGAAGTTCGGCGTGGTTTTCCAGAACGACTTTTTAATGGCGGCTTCCGTGCGTGAAAACGTCGACTACGGCAGGAATTTGACCGACGAACAAATAAATAAGGCAATCGACTGCGCACAGGCGCGGGAATTTATCGACGGCTTGGACGGCGGGCTGGATTTTGACCTCGCGCAAAAGGCAAACAACCTCTCCGGCGGGCAAAAACAGCGGCTTTTGATAGCCCGCGCGCTTGCCTCCACGCCCGAAATACTTATTTTGGACGACAGCTCCTCGGCTCTGGACTACGCCACGGACGCCGCGCTCCGCAAGGCGTTGGCGCGGGAATATGCCTCATGCACAAAGGTTATAGTGGCGCAGAGGATAAGCTCCATAAAGCACGCCGACCTGATTTTGGTTCTGGACGACGGCAACATAATAGGCGAGGGCACGCACGAACAGTTGCTTGAATCGTGCGAAGAATATTCCATTATATATGCCACGCAGATGGGCGCGGAAAGGGGGGACGCGTAATGCCGAGAATGAATATACACGACAACCGCAGTTTCGAACGCAGAAAGGTGGATAAGCGGTTTGTAATTAAAAATCTGTTCAGGTATTTAAAGCCGTGCGCGCCCATGCTGGCGCTGGTGTTCGGCGCGAACATTCTGGGAACGGTGTCCAACCTTGTGGGGCCTTGGTTGTGCGGGCTTGCAATAGATAAAATAGGCACCTCCGATTTTGAAGCAATCGGCTTTTACGCGGGGCTTCTGGTTGCGCTGTACGTTACTTCCGCCGTTTTGGAATATCTTTCGGCGATAGGAATGTCCTATATATCCCGCGGGATAGTAAAAAATATGCGCAACGACACGTTCAGGCGGCTTTCAACCCTGCCCGTGGGCTTTTTCGACGTGCGGCAGGCGGGCGATATTATCTCCGTTTTGAGCTACGATATAGACACGGTAGGCGAATCGCTGGCGCACGACGTAATAATAGTTTTAAAAAGCTGTGTAATGATAGT
The DNA here is from genome assembly GCA_947629665.1 of uncultured Clostridia bacterium. Taxonomy (GTDB): domain Bacteria; phylum Bacillota; class Clostridia; order Christensenellales; family Borkfalkiaceae; genus Coproplasma. The sequence continues at coordinate 3,407 of CANREJ010000034.1, read as the reverse complement.
CGGCTCGCTTGTGATGATGCTCATAATCGCGCCCGTGCTGGTGCTTGTGTTTGTGGTAACGGTGCCGCTCTCCGTAATAATGACGCGCATAATAGTGGGCAGGGTACAGCCGCTGTTCAGGAAGAGGTCGAGAAAGCTCGGCGAACTCAACGGATATGTGGAAGAGATCACAACGGGCCAAAAGACAACGCGCGCCTATAACTGCGAGGAAAAAATCATCGCCGACTTTGAAGTTAAAAACGAGGAGGCGATAAACGCCTATTCCCGCGCGGAATATTTCGGCACTATTTCGGGGCCGTGCGTAAACATGGTGAACAACCTGTCCCTTACGCTTGTAAGCGTGTTCGGCGCGCTTCTGTATATGTTTTCCGTGGGGGGAATGACCACGGGGCAAATCTCCTCGTTTATACTCTACTCCCGCAAATTTTCGGGGCCCATAAACGAAATAGCCAATATAATGGGCGAGTTCCAGTCCGCAATCGCGGCGGCGGAACGCGTGTTCAGGGTTCAACAGGAGGAGCCCGAACCCGCCGACAAAGAGGGCGCGGAAGTACTTACAAACGTCCGCGGGGACGTGGATATAGAGCATCTCACCTTTGGATATGTGAAGGATAAAACGGTAATAAAAGATTTTTCGCTGTCTGTAACAAAGGGGCAGGTAGTTGCGATAGTGGGGCACACGGGCGCGGGCAAAACCACTATAATCAACCTGCTTATGCGCTTTTACGACGCGGGCGGCGGCACAATAAAAATAGATGGCAAAAACGTGGAAGATTTAACGCGTTCGAGCGTGCGCGGGGCGTTTACAATGGTTTTGCAGGACACATGGCTGTTTGCGGGCACCGTGTTTGAAAATATAGCTTACGGCAACACCGACGTTTCGCGCGAGGACGTGATACGCGTCTGCAAGGCCGCCAAAATACATTCCTTTATAACAAAACTGCCGCAGGGCTACGACACCCTTTTAACGGACAACGCCGTAAATATTTCCAAGGGACAAAAACAGCTTTTAACAATAGCGCGCGCAATGCTTATGGACTCGCCCATGCTCATTCTGGACGAAGCCACTTCCAACGTGGACACCCGCACCGAACAGATAATACAGGAAGCGATGGGCAATTTGATGAAGGGCAGAACGTGTTTTGTAATAGCGCACAGGCTCTCCACAATCCGTCATGCCGATAAAATTCTGGTTATGAAGAACGGCGACGTGGTAGAACAGGGCAACCACGAAAGTTTAATGGCGAAGGGCGGGTATTATGCGGAGTTGTATTACTCCCAATTCGAAAGCGCATAACTACCGAGCGGCGTGTATAAGCGTCGTTCTGCTGTGTTGCGCTGCGGCAACCTTCGGTCATGTACTTCTGTGTACACTCCCTCAGGTTTTCCTCGCGCGCCTTGCATAACTCGCTTCTACCCACCGCACTACTTCGTAATTACAGCTCCCGCCAACGGGTTATAAACTACGCAATACTGTGTTGCGTTTGCGCACTCCTCGGTCGTGTACGTCTATGTACACTCCCGGCAGACGGTACTCGCTTTCCTTGCTCTGCTCGCTTCTAACCGCTTGCAGACTTCGTAATTACAGAAAACTTCGTAAAAACAGCTCCCAAGAACTAACGCAATAAAGAAACTTGGGTGCAGCGACACGCTGCAAGAAACCCGGATGCAACGTAAAGTTGCTTGACTTGTGATAAAGTAAGTCAAGAGCTAACGCAATAAAGAAACCCAGGTCAAGCGTTACGCTTGCTGCGGTTAAGAGTTGAAAATAAAGTCAATAATTTTATTAAATGCGCTTGGGCTATTGCCTTGGCGCGTTTAAAATGATATAATGATTCCAGATTTTAAAAGACAGGTAAATTATGGCAAAGAACAAATCCACCGAAAATATAGAAATCGACGGCGAGCTTTTAAACGAAGTGTCCTATGCGACCTATTATTTGGGTCTGCAACTTTTTACGGCGTTTAAAATTTTCAACCGCGGCGAAGAAAATCTGCAATCGGTAACGGTAACCGTGGCGGGTTCCAACCAACTCATTTTGCGCCGTGATATAGATATTGAGGAAATCCCGCACGAAAGCAGTGTGGAAGTATCCCCCAAAAATCTGTTAAACCCCAAATATCTTGCCGATTTGGAGAAGCCCGAAACGTGCGGCGTAACCGTTACGGTAAAGCGCGGCAAAGCGGTAATTTGCGAGCTGAACGCCGAAGTTGCCGCCCTGCCCATAAATTGGTGGTCGGGGCTGTCGGGCAATGCGGAAATGCTCGCCTCGTTTGTGCGCCCCAAACTTGCCGACTGCCAAAAGATTTTGGCGGAGGCCGGTCTGCAACTTAAAACGTGGGGTTATTCCTCGGAATTTACGGGCTATGCCGGCAACGATAAAAACGCCGTGCGCAGTGCGGCGGCCTCGGTATTTTCGGCCGTCCGCCGCTTAAATATCGCCCGCAAAGATGGCGGCGACATCACCGTGCCCAACAGCGCGGGCGATATTTCCGCCATCACCGAAAACAAGAGCGCAACGCCTATGGAAATGGCACTGTTTACGGCAAGCTGTCTTGAAGCCACCCGCTTAAACCCCGTGATTTTGCTGGGCAAAAATTCGGTTGGTGTGGGAGTATGGCTCTATGAAAGCTGTTTTTCCGCTCCCGTGCAGGACGATATGCAGCTTGTGGAAAAGTATTTATCGGCGGGCGTCAACAATCTCGCCATAGCCGACGCCGAGGATCTGTTCGCGCACAAAAACGCCAGCTACTCCACAAGCGAGAGCCATCTTTTGTCCTCCCTGCAAAGGGGAAATTTCGAAGAGCTGATAGATATCAAAAGGTGCCGCATAGGCAGGATTATGCCCCTGCCCATAAAGGTAAAGAGGGAGTCGGGCTACGAACTTTTGGGCGCCAGCCAATTCTCCTTTGACGAAAAGCCGCGGGACGTTATAGATTTATCCCGCTACGAGTACGGCAAAACGTCCACAAAGGACGGCAATTGGCAGAGGCGGCTCCTCGATTTGTCCATGAAGAACAACCTCCTCAATTTCCGCTACACGCGGGACTGTCTGCACATTTCCGCGGCGGATTCGGGGGAGTTTTTTAAGAAGTTCGAGGGAACTTTCACGCTCATGCCCGGCGGGAGCGAACTGCCGTCCGCGCCCCCTTTCGGCGCGGCAAAAGCTGTTGGAACGCTGGGCGAACTCATCTCCCTTGAAATGAACGGCGGCAAGTTGAGGGCGTTTTGCGAACAGAACGCGCTTGCCGAAACGTGCGCAACTTTAATAAGAAAGGCGCGCGCCGCCGAGGAGGAAGCGGGCGCAAAAACGCTGTTTATGGCGGCGGGCTTCTTAAAGTGGAAAAACGAGGGCGAAAAGGAGGAAAAATACGCCCCGCTCGCCCTCATTCCCGTAAATCTCACA
>CANREJ010000033.1 GCA_947629665.1 uncultured Clostridia bacterium | reverse complement strand
ACACAGAAGTTAAGCTCTGCGTTGCCGAAAGTACTTGCCTTTTAAGGCTGGGAGGATAGGAAATTGCCCGATTTCAAAGAAATGAGCGTTGTCTGTAAGACGGCGCTCATTTTTGCTATTCGGGGCTTAACTTCTGTGCAAGCCGCGAGAAAGCGAAGCAAACGAAGCGGCTTTACACTTTTTGTTAAGCTCTGCGTTGCCGAAAGTACTTGCCTTTTAAGGCTGGGAGGATAGGAAATTGCCCGATTTCAAAGAAATGAGCGTTGTCTGTAAGACGGCGCTCATTTTTGCTATTCGGGGCTTAACTTCTGTGCAAGCCGCGAGAAAGCGAAGCAAACGAAGCGGCTTTACACTTTTTGTTAAGCTCACTCGCGCCGAAGATACTTACCTTTTAAGGTTGGAAAAATAGGTCGTTGCCCGATTTCAATCAAAAAACGCCCGATTTTAGGCAAAAATGCCCGAAAATCGGGCGTTTCCCTTTTGAAGCAATTATTTATGTGCTTAAAAAACGTAAAGAAAGTTGAACATAGTGATAGAAATGCCCTCTAAGATTATGCCGGCGGGCAAAGCATTTTTAATCCGTTTCGGTATTCTATAATAATGAAATAAGGATTTTCGAAAAAAGCAAGGTGAAACAATTAACATTTTTTGAAAAATAATTACAATACTGCTTGACATATTTCGAAAATATGATATAATAATTTTCGAAAACAAACGAAAATAGTTTAGAAACATTATACAAAAACAAAAATAAAGGCAATTTTGGAGGCGAAAATGAAGAAAAAGCTACTGTGGGCAGTATTTTGCGTACTGTTCTCGATGCTGTTCGTTTTTGTCGCGTGCGCTCCTGCGGATACGGGCGGAGAATCAGGCGGCGGGAACGGCGGCGGACAGCAGGAAGGAGAAGAATACACTCTCGAGATCCCCGAAGGGCAACGTCAGCTGACGATCTATTGGACACGCAGTTCGGGCAATTACGACGATTGCGACGTTTGGATGTGGTACGACAACGCCGACGCCGTTGCGCTCTTGTTCCATAAGTGCGAGTACGGCGCAAAAGTAATACTCAACGTGCCGGAAGCGACGAAGAAGGTCGGATTTATAATCAGGACCAACTGCACTTCGCCGGGCGTTGCGGTGTGGGACGGCGTCGTTAAAGACGGCACCGACGCAGACAGGTGGGTGACTTTGCGTGGGGAAAGTACCGTAATTTACACCAAGGCGGGCGACGGCAGCGCCTATGAGAGCGACGACGGAGGTAAAAATTTGCAACTTGTGCGTTACATAGCTCTTGCGGATATCACCGATTTGCGCCACATACAGGTTACGATGAGCGATCCCAAAATCCTCATTAACAAGTTGAGTAACGTGCGCGTGCTCGATGAGGACGGCAAGGAAGTGGAGTACAGGACCATCACCAACCAGAACGTGATATACACCAAAGAGAACCTCGATATCTCCAAGACGTACACGCTGAATATCGAAGGTTACGATCCCGCAGGCATCGTGCCCTCCACGTATTTCTCGAGCGAGGAATTTGAAGAAGAATTCACTTATAACGGCGACCTGGGCGTAGAAATAGGCCAAAATGACGTTACGTTCAGCCTTTGGGCGCCTACCGCGAACAATGTAATTCTGAATATCTACGACGACAGCGTTTGGGGAGAGAGCAAAACGCACCTCGCGCTTACAAAGGGCTCCCATGGCGTCTGGAAATATACGGCCGCGCGCCTTGACAGCAAGGGCAAGGAAAAATTCGTCGGCAAATATTATACTTACACCGTAACCACCTCGACGGGTACGCAGGAAGCGGTGGATCCGTATGCCCGCTCGGCCGGGACGAACGGTCTGCGCGGCATGATAATTGACCTTGACAAGACCGACCCCGACGGTTGGGAGAATGACGAGCTCAAAGTTCCCGCCGACGGCTACAAGGTTGAAAACTACACCGACGCGAACATTTGGGAAATCCACATTCGCGACTTCTCCAATAAAATAAGCGGACTTTCGGAGTCCGAACGCGGCAAGTATCTTGCATTCACCAAGGAGGGGCTCAAAAACGCGTCGGGCAAGCCCGTGGGAATAGATTATCTTAAAGAGCTCGGCATAACCCACGTTCATCTTCTGCCTTCGTACGATTACGCGTCCGTGGACGAATCCGACCCCGACGCTTCGTTCAACTGGGGATACGACCCGCAGAACTACAACGTGCCGGAAGGCAGCTATTCATCCGATCCTTCCAAGGGCGAGGTGCGCGTAAACGAGTATAAGCAAATGGTACAGGCCCTGCACAAGGCGGGCATAGGCGTAATTATGGACGTGGTTTATAACCACACATATTCTGCCGATTCCAACTTTACCAAAATCGTTCCCAATTATTATTACAGATACAACAACGGCGTGCTTTCCAACGGCTCAGGTTGCGGCAACGAAACGGCTTCGGAGCGCAGCATGGTAAGTAAATTTATCGTGGACTCTGTCAATTATTGGCTTGACGAGTATCACCTCGACGGCTTCCGCTTCGACCTTATGGGGTTGCACGATATTGAGACGATGAAAAAAGTAGAGCAAACCGTACACGCCAAAAATCCCAACGCTCTCATATACGGCGAGGGCTGGACGGGCGGCACTTCCACCCTTCCCGGAGAGGATCAGGCCAAGCTCGACAATATAGGCAAACTCAACGGCAACAACAAAAACGGCGTGGCGATGTTCAACGACGTTATCCGCGACGGCATAAAGGGCTCCGTATTCGATATTAAAGATACGGGATTTGCGACGGGCGCCAAGGCCGACTATCTCGGCCGCGTGCTCTTCGGCGCGCAGGGAGGCTACAACAACTCGTCGTTCAGCGGATACAGCGCAAGCTGGAGCTCGGCAAGCCCCACAAACGTAATAAATTATTGCTCCGCGCACGACAACAACACGCTTTGGGACAGAATTTGCGCGGTAGACGGCACCGACGCGTCCACACTTCAAACCCGCCTTGCCAAGAACAGGTTGTCGGCGGCCATAGTACAGACTTCACTGGGAGTTCCTTTCATGCAGGCGGGCGAAGAGATGCTCCGCGCAAAAATCAACGCCGACGGCAGTTACAACGAAAACAGCTATAACGCTTCCGACGAAGTCAACAATCTGAAGTGGGATCTGCTTACCGATAATTCCGCGGAATATAAGATGATGCTGTATTATAAGGGACTTATCGCCTTCCGCAGATCGTGCCCTACGCTTCGCCTTGCCGAGGTTACTTCGGAAACCTGCAAGATAGTGGAAAAAGACGGCGCGTTCGTTGCGTACACGATACAAAACCCCAACGGCGAAAAGTTGCTCGTGGTTTACAATGCGGGAACGGCGGCGCACAGCCTCACACTTCCGGCAGGCGCGTGGGATCTGTATATCAACGGCACAGATGCCGGCTCAACGGCAATAAAGTCGAATTGCACCGGCAAAATGGACATAACCCCCATAAGCTGCTACGTTTTCAAGGCGGCATAATGCAGGGACCCGCGGCTTGACCCCAAAGCCGCGGGGTATACCCATACAATAATCGAGAAAATATCGCAAAACCATGGCGATAGGAACAAAACAAAGGCAATTGGAGTAAAGACGCCCGGAACACGTCTTTACTTGAAAAATTAAATTCTTGGAGGAGAAAATGAAGGCAAAAAAATTATTGGCGCTCATGCTGATGGGCGTTATGACGGTTACCGCAGGCACATTGGCCGTAGCTTGCAAAAACGGCGGTGGCGGTGAAGAAGGAGGCAACGGCGGAGGCGGCGGCAACGGCGGCGGAGGTGGCGGCGGCACCACCGCAGATTACACCATCGACGAAACCGAGTACTACCTCGTAGGCTCGGGCGCGGGCGATTTAAAGCAAAACGGTTGGTCGAACACCAACCACATACTCACCCTTGTAAGGGACGAGGCCGCAGACCACAACGTATTTAAAATCACAATCAATATGTACGCGGGCGACGCATTCCAGATTCTCCATGACGATAGCTGGGACGGCCAGATGGGCATTTCGTTTATGTACGGCGTAACCGAGGACGGCGATCAACAGGTAGTAAAGGACTCGGACGAGAATATTATTTTCTACGGCGGCGGACAATTCAACAGCGATATAACCCTTTCTAAGGGCTATGACGCAAAATACACGTTCTCTCTGCACACCTTCCCCGACGGCGAGCAGGACGCATATATTACATATGAAAAGGGCGAAGACTTGAAGCCGCAGTCCGACATGTATCTCGTCGGCAGCTTCAACGACTTCGGCTTCAACCAGCAAAACCTTCTGAAGGCGCACATGACACAGATCGGAGACATCTGGCGCGCTACGATCGAGATCACCGCAAAAGACTGCAAATACGATGCAAACGGTGACGCGGGTACAGAGTATGCCATGTTAGGCGTGCGCAACGAAGTGCCCGACGACAACGATATTAAAAAGGTTTATATCGACAAGTCGGGCGATTATGGGGAAAGCGACCACGAAAACGACATGTACAACCTTGTTCCCGTGGGCATATACACCGTAAGCTACAACAGCGAGGACAACACGGTTACCATAAAAGAGGGAGCAAACGACATTTACTTCATCGGCTCCATGAACGGCTGGGACCAGAATATGGGCGACGAGTGGAAGCTTACGGAGGACACCGCAACGGGCAAATGGTCCGGCTATCTCACCATTACCGAAAAGGATTATGCCGTTGAAGACGGAGTGCAACGCGACTACGCCACCGTTAAGATATTCAACAAGCTCGGCAAGGACGATTCCGAAAAGTGGTTCTCCACCGCCGAGGGCGTAGATGCAAGCGGCAACATAATGCTCACCGAGGGCGAATATTACTTCACCTATAATCCCGAAACAAAGGAAGTCAAGTTCGAAAAGTGCGGGTACTTCGTATACGGTACATTTGTAGACGACGATGGGCATATCCAGAACTTCGTTATAGTTAAGGGCCTCACTCCCGCAATGACCGCAGGCGAGGGCAACACATACAGCGTAGTTCTCGACGTTAAAGACGTTTCCAAAGTTGAAGACGGCGCAAGCAATTTCAAATGGCTCGGCGACGAGGGCGATCAAGCCATATTTGCGATAAAGGTTGTTTACGGCACCACGCTCGGCGGGTCCAAAGGCGACTTCGGCGTAGGTTCGGAGAAGAACTCCAACTACTTCTTCCATACGGCGGGCGAATACACCGTAACATTCAATACCGAAACGAAAGAGATCACCGTAACCCCCGTAGTGCATGAAGTTAATGTGACTTTCAATCTCAACTACACAGGCGCGGCCACGCCCGAAGTTAAGACCGTAAACCAGGGTACGGCAGTGACCGAACCCACCGCTCCCATCCGCGCGGATTACACTTTCTACGGCTGGTATACCGAAGCGGAATGTCAAAACAAGTTTGACTTTACAAAACCCGTAACCGCAAATACCGAGCTCTATGCCCGCTGGGTCGCAAACGCGGATATACCCAACGGCACAAAGGTAACCTTTAACTTTAACGACGGCGAAACGCAAAACAAGGAAGTAGCCGTTAATGAAAAGGGCCTTGTAGCTCCCGAAGCGGCGGAACGCGACGGATATTATTTCCTCGGCTGGTACACAGCCGAAACCGAGGGCGAGCTTGTAAACTTCGACGCGCTTGTTACCGCAAACAAAACCGTTTACGCATATTGGCGCGCAATAGATACGCATAATTATCACATTGTGGGCAAATTAAAGGCCGGCGGCCTCAAAGAAGATTGGGCGCCTGCGGATCAAACTCTTGCCCTTACCCATTCCGATAAGCACCCCACCGAAAACATGTTCACGATTTCCATAAGACTGTTTGCCGGCGACGAATTCAAAATTTTGGGCGTTGACAACTGGGACGACGGCTATGTATTCAATTCAAGCTGCCTCGGAAGCACAAGCGGCGAACTCGGCGGTACAGACAATATCGTAGTCAATGTCAGCGGCGACTATGTCCTGTATGCAAGTACCGACACATGGAAGCTCACCTGGACGGTTGAACCTCTTCCTTACACCAACGATATGTACTTTGTGCTCGGCACGGCCGAAACAAAGATGAATCCGGGTACGGAAGCTTGGACGGGATATATAACCGTTGACGGCACACAGGCCTTAAAGCTCATAGACAAGTTTGACGGAAACCAGGAGTATACCGTAGGCACGGGCAATCTCGCGGCGGGCGAATACTTTGTTAAATTCAACGTAGCGGCTAAAACCGTTGAATACGAAAAGTGCGAATACTATATCGTCGGCACGCTGGTGATAGATAATGCGAATGTAAGCTTCACTATCGCGGCGAATTCCCCCAAGCTCACGGGCGACGGCAATGTGCTGTCTGTTGAACTTGCAGTTACGGACGTATCGGCGGTTGATGGCTATACGTGGGTCGCAGGCCAAGGCAAATTCGCTATAAAGGTCGGTTACGGCACGGTTTTGGGCGGCGTCAAAGATTGGCTCAACGATTTCGACGCAACGGCCGATATAACCAAAAACGACAATATCCTGTTCCAAAAGACGGGCGCGTTTACCGTATCGATTGACGTGACAACAAAGAAGATAACCATAAACGAAAAAACCGCGTAACTTTATCAATTTCATTCTCCTTTTAATAAAGTTGACGCAAAGCGGAGCGGCGCGGGAAAGTTTTCCCACGCCGCAAATTCAAAAAGGACAATGCGCGATATTGTATTCGATCTGTACGGCACCCTCGTGGATATTTCCACGGACGAGAGCTCGCAAAAATTCTGGAAACGCTTCACCGGTTACGCCGCGCGGACTTTCGGCGCGGGAGAGGGGCTGGAGCGGGAATACAACGCGCTTTTGGGCGCATACGGCGGATATGACGAGCCGGATATCTGCGCGGTTTTGGCGCTTGCCATAGAGAGGTGCGGGGGAAGTATCACGGCTTCGGGCCCGCGGCAGGCCGCGGAAATGTTCCGTTCGCTGTCTACCCGCCGCCTTAAACTCTACAAGGGTGCAAAAGATTTGCTTGAAACCCTTTGCCGGTGCGGCGCGCGATTGTATATTTTATCAAACGCGCAGGAGGCCTTCACCATGCCGGAGCTGGAAAAACTTGACGTTTTGCAATACTTCCGCGGCGTGGAGCTGTCCTCGCAATTCGGGCAGAAAAAGCCCTCGCCGGCGTTTTTCGGACATATTATTTCAAAGTATTCGCTCAATGCGGAAAATACCGTTTACGTCGGCAACGACATTGAGGCCGATATAATTCCGGCGGCCGCCCTGAAGATGAAAACGGCGTATTACTATTCGGATATTTCCCCTGAAACCGACAGCGTTGAAAGCGGCGCGGCGGTTGCCGGCTTTGCCACCGATAACTTCGGCAGGCTCGGCAAATATCTTATCGGACAGATTTTATGATAAAACAAGTTTTATCCCCGGGTATTACATATAAAAACGGCGTTACCACATTTTGCGTGTTTGCGCCGTATGCGCACGATGTGAGTTTACGGCTTTATATTTCCGACACGGCATCGCGCTGGTCGATAAGAAAATCGCTTGCCCCCAACGGAGACGGCTTTTTTTCGTGCGCGTTGCGCGGGGATTTCGGCGGCCTGTACTATACGTACGAGATAGAAGGCGTCGAAACGATAGACCCTTATGCCCTTTCCGGCGGGGCCAATTCCGTGCGCGGATATATCCTTGCGGACGGCGCGGCCGATCCGGAGGGCTGGGAAAACGACAATTTCACGCCCGAGCCGCCCATAGTCTGGGAGGTGCACGTTAGGGATTTTTCCTCCGACAGTTGGCTCGGTTTGCCCGACGCGGGCAAGTTTTCGGCGTTTCGCGGCGGCATAAGCACGCCCGACGGCAAACCCGCGCTCATCGACTATTTAAAGTACCTCGGCATAACGTACGTCCAGCTGATGCCCGTAGCCGACTACGGCAGTGTGGATGAGCTGGCGGGCGGATATAATTGGGGGTACGACCCCGTATGCTACTTCATGCCGGAGGGCAGTTATTCTTCCGACCCGCATAACGGACTGACGCGCGTGCGGGAGCTGAAAACGCTTGTGAAAAACCTGCATGACGCGGGCATCGGCGTAATTTTGGACGTGGTTTTCAACCATACATACACAAAGGCGGGCAACCCCCTCGATATTTGCGCGCCCGATTACTACTACCGTCTACGCGGCAAGGAGCCCGCAAACGGTTCGGGTTGCGGCAACGAAACGCGCAGCGAGAGCGAAATGTTCAGAAGGCTGATCGTGGACTGCGTCTGCCACTACGTAAAAGAGTATCACGTGGACGGATTCCGCTTCGACCTCATGGGACTTATCGACGTGGAGACGATGAACTGCGTGCGGCGCGCCCTCGATAATATCTATCCCGACGGACGCGGCAAACGCATTTTGCTCTACGGCGAGCCTTGGTATGCGGAGCCGCCCTACAATGTGGAGGGGGCGGATAAGGCGCACTTCTTCAAACTCGACGAGCGCGTGGGCATGTTCAACGATTCCACGCGCAACGGCATACGCGGACTGCATTTTGTGAATGTCACGGGCGGATACGTGCAGGGGCATATCCAATGCCTCGAAGAGGCGATGAGCGGTATTTCGGGCGGAGATCCGCAAAACCCCGAGTTTATGCGCGTAAAGTCGCCCGTACAGCAGGTGCTGTATACCGCCTGCCATGACGGTTATACCCTGTACGACCAGATCTGTATGACCACGGACGGGAACGCGGACAGGCGCGCCATACACAGAATGGCGGATTTTATGGTGTTTTCCGGATTGGGCATACCGTTTATGCTGGCCGGGCAGGAGTTTTACCGCACAAAGGGCGGCGACGGCAATTCATACAAGTCGGGCGACGCGGTAAACAAGCTCGATTGGCGGCGCATGTCGGCCGAGTGGGAGGGGGTCAACTATTACAAAGGGCTTATCGAACTGAGAAAGAGCAACCCGGCATTTGAAGATCTTGCCTCTTCGCGCGCCGTTTTCAGAAGGTTGGAGTCCCCCGAAGGCGTCGCCGCTTACTCTGTGGGCAACGTCGTGTACGGCGTTAACGCCACGGAAAACGACGCGGTCATTCCGCTTGACGGCGCAAAGATATTGCAGGTGTGCGATATCGACAGGGCGGGAACTTGCCCCTTTGCCGAACACAGCGGGGAGATTAAAATAAAAGCCCGCAATGTGTTTGCGGGTTATGTGAAAGAAGCTTAAAAAAAGACGGCGCTTGCGCCGTCTTTTAATCAGACTATTTGTTTTGTGGAGCCGCGCTCTATAAGCTGGCAAGGCAGGTGCACATTCTGCGAGATCCTGCCGTCCAGCATTTCGCAAATCTGTTGGAAGGCGCTCTCGCCCATCTTGGTATAGTCCTGCTTCATCGTGGTCAGGTTGTAGGGCGTAAATTTCAAAATGCTCAAATCGTCGAATCCGATGACCGAAATATCATCGGGCACCTTTTTTCCGAGGGCGGCAAGTCCGTCAATAAGACCTATCGCCATCATATCCGAGCAGCTTATAACGGCGGTGACGTTTGTTTCGCCGAAAAACTTTGCGGCGCGCTCTCCCGCCTCGCGGGTGAAGTCTCCGTAATATACGTATTCGTTTTTGAAGTCATATCCTGCCTGAGCGAGCCCCAATATGTAGCCCGCGAGCCTCTCGGCGGAAACGAGCGAAAATTTTTCGCCCATAAGGAAGCCTATTTTCGAATGTCCGCGCTTTTGCAAATGGCGCATGGCGTTAATTATCGCCTCGGTATTTTCGCTGGACACGGAAGAAATGAGCGGGCAGTCGGAAACGCGGTTATCCAGCAAGACGAGGGGCATGGAAGTCTTTCTCAACTGTCTGTATATGGGGCTTTTGAAGTTCATTCCCATTATGAACGCGGCGCAGAAGTTATTCTGGTGGAGGTAGTTCTCCAGCTCGAAGTCGTCGGGCTTGGACGAAACGGTGTCTATTATAACTTCATAGTTGTTGCGCACGGCAATATCCGTAAACGACGATACTATCTGCGTGAACACGTGATTGCGGATATCCGTATCTACCCGTTCGTACATGATACATATCCGGCGGGAATCCTTATTCTTCGATTTCATCGGATAGCCGATGCTTTCCGCATATTTTCTGACAGTGGCTTTTGTCTCTTCGGCAATATCGGTTGCGTCGTTCAGCGCTTTGGATACTGTGCTTATCGAAATATTCAGAGCTTCGGCGATTTCTTTTATTGTCATAATTTTCTCCGCTTAAAATGTTAAATTCTTGCCCGTATTTCGTCCCTTCGAAATCAAATATATAAAATATATCTATATTATATATTTAATTATATATTTACGCCGAAACTTCGTCAAGCTATTTACCAAGAATAATTGGTGAAAACTATTTACAATTTTTGAAAATTTCTAATATTTCTTATAAAATTTCTCTTGACATTTGCGAAAAATATGATATAATATTTTCGAAAACAAGTTAATAAATTTTCGAATATACTCTTAATTGCAGATTTTTATGGAAAAGAACAGGAACTACGGCTTATTGATGCCGATTTCGTGTCTGCCTTCGGAAGAGGGAATAGGCACGCTCGGGGCAGAGGCATATGGCTTTGTTGATTTCCTGTCGGATTCCGGCGGGACAATTTGGCAGGTGTTGCCGTTAAATCCCACCAACTACGGAGACAGTCCGTACTCGTCGTGTTGCGCAACCGCTCTCAATTATTATTTTATCGACCTTGCCGGGCTCGTCAAAGACGGACTTTTGGAAAAAGAAGATATAGAAGGGACATATTTGGGCAACGACGCGCGCCGTGTGGACTACGGCGCACAGTTTGAAAACAAGGTGTCGCTTTTAAGAAAGGCTTTTTCGAGGTTCGACAGGGGCGGCAGGGAATTTAAAGAGTTTTTAAGCGACGGCAAATATGCCGAGTTTGCAGTATTCATGGCGCTTAAGTGCATGTTCGGGCACAAGCCCTTCACCGAGTGGGACGCAGATTACAGAACGTACGACAAAGCAAAGATCGACTTGTTCATCGGAGTAAACGCGGAAGAATTTGAATTTTGGCAGTTTACCCAATTTATATTTCTCCATCAATGGAACGCCTTGAAAGACTACGCGCATAGCCGCGGCGTAAAGATAATGGGAGACATCCCCCTCTACGTCGCATACGACAGTCTCGAAGTGTGGAAGTACGGCGACGAGCTGTTCAAACTTGACGCTGAAAGAGAGCTTAAGTGCGTAGCGGGCGTTCCTCCCGACGCCTTTACGGACGACGGCCAACTTTGGGGCAATCCCGTATACGACTGGGAGAAGATGAAAAAAAACGGCTACAGCTGGTGGAACAAGCGCATAAACGACTGCCTCGGGCTGTTTGATATTTTAAGGATAGATCACTTCCGCGGTTTCGACAGATATTACGAGGTGCCCGTCGGCGAAAAGACGGCCAGAAACGGGCATTGGTGCGACGGGCCCAAAGAGGAACTTTTCAAGGATAAGCTGGACTACAACATAGTCGCAGAGGATCTGGGGGTAATAGACGACGGAGTCAGAAGGCTGATGAAAAACGTCGGCTATCCCGGAATGAAAATCCTCGAATTTGCATTTGACGGCATGCCGGACAACGAGCACAAGCCGTCCAACTACACTGAGAACTTCGTATGCTATACCGGCACGCACGACAACATGCCGCTTAAGCAATACATAGAGGATTTAAGCGCTCAGTCGCTTAAAATATACCAAAATGATCTGAAACGGCAATGCGGGTTGCTCGGCTTCGAGGCGGACATATCTTCGGCCGGGGCAATGTGCAAAAGCATAATAGAGCTTGCATTCAGATCTAAGGCGGCGACGGCCATAATCCCGTATTGGGATGTGCTTGCGTTCGGAGGCGAGGCGAGGATGAATCTTCCCTCCACCGTGTCGGAGAAAAATTGGTCGTTCCGCTTTGAACGCGGGGACTTTACCGCCCGCACACAAAATTTTTTGCGCGGACTTGCCAAAGTAAGCGGCAGAGCGCGTAAAAACCAAGGGTAAAGAAAGAGAAATTCGAATACACGCCTTTATTTTTGTTCCAAAAATAAAGGGGGCAGTCCTACGGCCTGCCCCATAAAAAACATTTACCGGAAAGAAAAAATTTTAGCACTACAGTGTGATTTATTAAAATTTTGGAGGGAAAAATGAAAAAACAAATAGTTTCTTTACTTGCTTGCGGCGCAATTGCCGCGAGCGCCGTTATGGGACTTTCGGCCTGCGGCGGCGGGGAAAAGACGATGTTGGTGTGGGGTTCTTCCGCACAACAGGCAGTTTTGCAACAGATGTGCGCCCAATTCCTTGAAGAAAATCCCGACTTCGGGTATACTTTCGAGTTCGGCGTAGTGGGCGAGGACGACGCCAAGGGACAGCTGGAAACGGACCCTACGGTCGGCGCGGCAGTCTATGCGTTTGCAAACGACCAGATAATCGACTTGTACAACATGGGTGCGCTTGCAGAGCTTCCCCAGAGCGCGGTAGATAAGATAAAGGCCGACAACACGGCCGAATCGGTTGAGTCCGGCAAGATAGGCGATAAGTATTACGGCTATCCGTATCAGGCAGACAACGGCTTCTTTATGTATTACGACAGCTCCTTTATCGACAACACGATGACTCTCGGCGAAGTGCTCGACGCATGTCAGGAAAACGGTAAATACTTCATTTATCAGGTAGCCACGGGCTGGTATGTAGGCTCGTTTATGTACGGGGCGGGCGGCACGTACACCGTTGATTGGGAGGGCGCCGCGGCAAGCGCAACCCATGACAACTTCACCGATAAGGCTGTCGCCGCCGACGGAACGGTAAGCGATAAGTACACCATTGCCGAAATAGGCGGGCAGGCTCTTTACGATCTTGCAAACCATCCGGCTTGCGTAAACGGCAACGACACGGTCATATCCACATATATTTCCGGCAATAGGCTGGGCGCGGTCATAACCGGTACATGGAACGCCTCCTTACTCAGGGATTACTTCGGCGAAAATTATGCGGCTTCCCGTCTGCCCGACCAGGTGAGCTCGCTTGACGGAAAAACTTATAAATGGAAGTCCTTTGCGGGCTATAAGCTTTACGGCGTAAATCCCAACTGCGGCGACGTGGAAAAGGCGCAACAGCTTGCGGCGTTCCTTTCCAGCGAGGCTATGCAGGAAAAGAGGTACGACGCCGTCGAGGTGGGCCCTTCCAACAAGAAAGTGGCCGCACTCGATAAAGTAAAGGACAACATCGCGCTTGCGGCGATAAACGATCAGTTCAACGGTTATTCGGTAACTCAAAGGCCTATGCCTTCCCGCTATTGGGACGGTATGGAAGCCTTCGGCCAAAACGTCCTCAATTGGGTAGGCACGGACCTTAAATTTGAGGAATTGCAGGCGCGCTTGACAACGCTTCTTTCCGACATTTCGATAGTCGGCTGATCCAAAATAAAAAGTCGTTTTTGGGGCAAAGTCATTTGCCCCAAAATTCGGTAATTAAAGGTGATTTATGACTGAAAGAATTTCCGAAATAGAATACCTGAAAAAGACTTCGTTACAGAAGTTCGTCTATAATATCACATTCTTTTTCAAGAGCTTTCCGCAGAGGTTTATCGGCTTTTTCAAAACGATATTGCCCGCTTTCTTCCTGAGGATATGGCTTTATATAAAGGGTGTGGGCGTTACCATAGGCACAGCCGCAAAAGAGGGAGATTGGAAAACGCGGGTATCTTTCGGCGTAATGGGCTTTTCCCAGCTGGCGCGCGGGCAGATAGTGAGGGGAGCGCTGTTCCTCTTATCGGAAATAGCGTTTATCTTTTACATGGTCTGTTTCGGGTGGAGCCAGCTTGCGCTCTTTCCATCGCTCGGCTACAAGCTACCCGAGCGCGGGCACTATAACGACGCGGGCGTGTGGGTGCCCCAGCAATTGGGACATAACAGCCTTTTGATATTGCTGTATTCCATACTCACCATTCTGATAATACTGTTTTTTGTGTTTATCTGGTACGAAAACATCAAGTCCGGCTATGCCGCGCAGGAATTGCAGGAGGCAAGGCGAAAGCTTCCCACTGCCGCAGACGACGCAAAGGATCTGTTGGACGGCCAATATCATAAAACGTTGCTCTGCATACCTCTTTTGGGGTTGACGGTGTTTACCATCTTCCCCATAATCTTCATGATTTTCGTGGCGTTTACAAACTACGATGTAAACCACCAGCCGCCCATGCAGTTGTTCGACTGGATCGGGTTCAAAAATTTTGTGTCCCTGTTTTCGGGCAACGTTTCGGGTGCGGCCAACTTCGGCATGGCTTTCGGCAGGATTTTGCTGTGGACGATAATTTGGGCGTTTTTCGCTACGTTTTCCTGCTATATCGTCGGTATAATAGTCGCGATCCTGATAAACAAAAAGGGCATACGTTTTAAAAAATTGTGGCGTACGATTCTTATCATTACCATAGCCGTGCCGCAATTCATATCCCTTTTGCTCATGTCCCAGATATTCGACGATCACGGCATCATAAACATAATGTTGCAAAAGTGGGGGTGGATAGACAAATCGATACCCTTCCTGTCGGACGGCAACGTGGCTAAATTTACCATAATATTCGTCAACATGTGGGTGGGCATACCTTTCACCATGCTTATGGTAACGGGAATACTAATGAACATCCCGGAAGATCTGTACGAGTCCGCGCGCATAGACGGGGCGGGGCCTGTCAAAACATTTTTCAAAATAACCCTCCCCTATATGTTGCACGTGACCACGCCCTACCTTATAACGCAATTTATAGGCAACCTCAATAACTTTAACGTCATTTATCTGTTGACGGGCGGCGGGCCGCTCATGTCGGAAGGCGCTTCGGGCGGAGCCGGCCAGACCGATTTGCTTATCACGTGGCTGTACAAACTGATCATGGACCAGAAGCTGTACGGGCTTGCGGCGGTAATAAGCATAATTATGTTTATAATTACGGCTGTCATATCCCTTGTGTTGTACAACCGTTCCAACGCTGTTAAAAATGAGGAGGACTTCATGTAATGGCTAAAAAGTTACGCAGTAAAAAGGCGGCAGAGCGCACCGGCAATATAATAATTTATATAATTTTGGTAGTAATAAGCATAGTATGGATGTTTCCGTTCTTCTTTTTGGTATTGCAGTCGCTGCGCGGCGAGCCCGGCCTTACCCCGGGATATTTCTGGCCCAAACAGATAACTTTTGATAACTATATCAAGCTGTTTACCGATACCGTTCCGTTCGACTTTCCCCGCTGGTACGGCACGACGCTGATCATTTCGGTCGTTGTAACGGTAATACAGACTATGATAACGCTGGTTACAAGCTATGCGCTTTCCCGTCTGCGCTTCAGGATGCGCAAACCTTTGATGAATTTGATGCTTGTGTTGGGAATGTTTCCCGGCTTCATGTCGATGACGGCTCTGTACTTCCTGTTGAAGCTCATGAATCTTACGCAGAACTTCGGCATTGTGGGGCTCATTCTCGTGTATGTGGGAAGTTCGTGCATGGGTTACTACATAAGCAAGGGATTTTTCGATACTATTCCCCGCTCTCTCGACGAGGCCGCGAGGATAGACGGGGCAAGCCGTCATACGGTATTTTTAAAGATAATACTTCCGCTGTCAAAGCCGATAATAATCTATACCATACTCACTTCCTTTATGGCTCCTTGGGGCGAGTTTATGTTTGCGTCATTGATATTCTCCGGCAACAGCAAATACTTCAACGTTGCGGTAGGGTTAAGGGAGATGCTCCAGCGCGAAAACGCGGCAAAGTATTTCACGCGCTTCTGCGCGGGCGCGGTCGTCGTGTCCATAGTTCCCACGGTTCTGTTCTTCATATTGCAACGTTATTATGTAGAAGGAGTTACGGGCGGTTCCGTAAAGGGATAATATGAAACGCATACTGCTTGGTTTATTCTGTACGATCTGCGCTGTGCTATGCGCCATGGTTTGTCTGCCCGCGTGCAACGCGGGCTCCGGGGCGGAAGCCGATCTGGATCTCCTGGAAGAGAATATCGTGGACGACAGCTACGATAATTATTACGAAATCTTCGTGTATTCTTTCTGCGATTCGGACGGAGACGGTTACGGCGATCTGGACGGGATCACTTCGAAGCTGGATTACATACGGGAAATGGGCTATACGGGAATATGGCTCATGCCCATACACACGGCCGCAAGCTATCACGGTTACGACGTGAAGGATTATTACTCCGTCAATAAACTGTACGGCACACTTGAGGACTATGAAGAACTCTGCACGGCCGCGCACGGGAAGGGCATAAAGGTCATAATCGATTTGGTCGTAAACCACACGGCAAGTTCCAATCCGTGGTTCGTAAACGCCGTAAACAGCCGCAATAACGTCGCGGGCGCAGACTCCAAGTACAGGGATTGGTACAACTTTTCAAGCTACGAGCAAGACAACTACCATAAGAACGGCAACGTCTTTTACGAGGGACAGTTTACGAGCGGTATGCCCGATTTAAATCTCGATAACGACGACGTCCGCGCGGAAATCGACAACATAATCAAATTCTGGACAGAGAAGGGAACGGACGGTTTCCGCCTCGACGGATGTCTGTATTATTATACGGGCAATATCCAAAAGAGCGTAGATTTCTGCAAGTGGATAAAGGACACGGCCGTAAAATATAATCCCCAAGCGTATATAGTGGGGGAGATGTGGGACGGAATGTCCACCGCCAATTTGAAAGAGTTTTACAAGAGCGGCACGGACAGCTTTTTCTACTTCCCCGCGCACGGGGCAAACGGGACGGTCAACCAGTCTATAAACGGCGCTTCCGCAAACACCTATTGGAACTCGATGACGACGATGACGGCCGTTGCAAACGGGTATATCCCCGCGCCCTTCCTCGACAACCACGACGTGGGCAGGATCGCAGGCGTAATGAGCAGAAACGCGGATAAAATCAAGTTTGCCTACGGTCTGCTTTCGATGTACAACGGCAACACGTTCACTTACTACGGCGACGAGATAGGCATGCTCGGCAGTGCGTCCGATCCTGACAAGCGCGTGGGCATGCTCTGGGACAACCAAAAGACCAACCTTACCAAAACTCCTCCCGGCGCCAAAACGCCGGAATATGCGTTCGACGGCGTTAAGGAACAGCTCGCCGATGAAAATTCCATTCTCAGTTACTACAAATTGTGCAACAACGCGCGCAACGCCTTCCCCGCGATAATGAGGGGCACGGCGGAGAGGCTGGCCTCCGATGACGGTAGCGTGCTCATAGTAAAAAAGACATATAAAGAGCAATCGGTCACCATAGTCATAAATCTCGCCCAGCGGGAAGCTACAGCCGAAGCGTCGGGCGACCTGGCGCAGTCGATATGCGTGAAGGGCGATATAACGAAAGAAGGGGACGCGCTTCACATGCCGGGGCGGTCCATAGCTATATTAACTTAAAAAGGGAGAAAATCAAAATGGCAGGTCTTACTTTTAAACATGTATACAAGGTTTACCCCAACGGTACAAAGGCTGTAAACGACTTCAATATGACTATAGAGGATAAGGAGTTTATAGTGTTTGTAGGTCCCTCGGGTTGCGGCAAATCCACAACGCTGAGAATGGTTGCGGGACTTGAGGACATAAGCGCGGGCGAGCTGACCATAGGCGATCTTGTAGTCAACGACGTGGAGCCGAAGGACAGGGATATAGCAATGGTTTTCCAGAACTACGCGCTGTATCCGCACATGACCGTATACGACAACATAGCGTTCGGATTGCGGCTCAGAAAAGTCCCCCGCGACGAAAAGCACAGAAACGGCAAAATGACCAGGGATGAGATACACGCCAAGGTCACCGAAGCCGCGGAAATTTTGGGCATAACCGAGTATCTCGGCAAAAAGCCCAAGGAGATGTCGGGCGGACAGCGGCAAAGGGTTTCTCTCGGACGCGCCATAGTGCGCGAACCTAAGGTCATGCTTTTGGACGAGCCTTTATCCAACCTCGACGCAAAATTGCGTACCCAGATGAGGGCGGAGATATCCAAACTGCATAAAAAGCTGGATACAACCTTTATATATGTCACCCACGACCAGGTCGAGGCCATGACCATGGGCACGCGCATAGTGGTAATGAAAAACGGCTATGTGCAGCAGATCGATACTCCCAAAAATTTATACAACTATCCCGGCAACAAATTCGTCGCCGGCTTCATCGGTACCCCGCAGATGAATTTCTTTACGGGCGTGCTCAAAAAGCAGGGTGAAAATGTGATTATCCGCATAGACGGCTCCGCCGCCGGGATAACCGTGCCCTACAGCAGGATGTATAAGGTAAAGCCCTCCTATCTCGACGGCAAGACAAAAGTTTGTATAGGTCTCCGTGCGGAGGATATATCCATAGCGGGCGCCGCACCGTCGGACGGAGAGGCGCGGATAAAAGTCAAAGTGTCGCACAAGGAAGAGCTCGGTAACCAGACTCTCATATACGGCGATATAAATATGGACGGTGACGGCTACACCGAAAACGGCACGCGAGTTATCATACAGGCCGACGAAACGGAAATAGGAAGCGGCGACGTGATTGACGCCGTATTGAATATAGACAAGATTCATCTGTTTGACATCGATACGGAAGTCTCCATTCTGCCCCGCTTGCCGGAATATAACTATTTCGACTGCACAGTACGCGCGGGGAAGGTCATTTTAGACGGAATTAAGTTTGATTTGCCGCCCGCGATCGGTTGCGGGGACGGGGAATATGAATTGCTCATTCCCACGGACGCGGTGCGCGTCGGCGGGAATATCGTGGCCGAAGTTGTCGAAACGGAGAGCGTAAACGGAAAATGCCTGGCATCTCTTGTCGCAGGCAAAACGAGGCTGTTTGCGGTAACGGACGATGTTATCCCTTGCGGGAAAACAGGCGTATCCTTCGACCTAAAGAGAATAGCGCTGGTTAAAGACGGCAACACGGTGGTTGCGGCTATGCCGGAGAAAATCAGTATGGACGGCTTTATGTCCAAGAAGAAAATCAAGGCAGAAATAACCGACGAGTCTACGGGCAAGACAAAAACCGTCAACCGCATTGAGTTTTATCTCAATATCTGCGGAGCGGAGTTTGCCGCGCCCGACGACATATCGGCTAAGCTTATTTCGGCAATGGGAGTCAAAAAGGCGTTCGGGGGCAAGTTGCGCTTTGAATGCACGCCCTACGATTTGACGTTTGCCGAAAGCGGCATACCCGCAACGGTTAAAGATATTGCCGACTACGGGGCGGAGAAGTTTGCAGTCTGCGATATAGCGGGAAGCGAGGCGTATGTTTATTGTGACGGCGGAGTATCCGGCAACGTATACCTGCAACCCGACTTGGCGGCGCTCTCCGTAATACAAGCCGATCTGGACATCCGCATAATTTGATTGTTCATCAACCTCCTATAATATTAAAAAATAATCGCTCTGCTCTACGCCGGGCGATTATTTTACTTTATTTGAAGTTTTTTAAATCTGCTACATAAAAAGATAACCCAAACGTTTTGCGAATTGCAAAAATGTCCGGATTATCCCAATGTGGCCGGGGTGAAGTGATTCGTAAGGAGCCTTGGGAAATTTTGGGCCAAGGCGACGAAACAGCCATTGTTGCGCGCGAGGTGGTGTCTGTATGGGCGGGCCATGCCGCCGACAACACGCAAACAAGCAATGTATACACGCATTTTTCGCCCGAGTTCATGAAAGCCCAGGCGTTGAAGGTTGACTATAATATATAATCGCTTGCGTTTACACCCAAATTTACACCCAAATTTTGTAAATCCGGCATGAAAAAAAGCCCCGAAAATCGTTCAAATTTTGGCAAATTTAACGAAATTCAAGGCTTTTTGGCTGGGGTAGCTGGATTCGAACCAACGAATGACGGAGTCAGAGGCAAATCGTTCACCTTGAAAAATCCCATATCTTGTGGTTTGATATTCATTGCTACCACTACATAATCGATTTTTCGACTATTCATCGGAAAAGTTTCCCCAAATTTCCCCAATTTTTCGCTTCGGCGTAATCAGAAAAACTCACTCGAAAAGGCGCACCCGCAGGTGCGCCTTTTCGTAGAATTTTTTATGACTTTAACCGATAACGGCGGTTGCGGTTGTTCC
>CANREJ010000032.1 GCA_947629665.1 uncultured Clostridia bacterium | reverse complement strand
CTCTTTGCGCAGGCTCATCTCGCGCGGCAAAACAGCGCACTGTGCTGTTTTGAATACTCCGCGCTCGTCCTTGCCGCGATTTTAAGGGCGCACATATAATATAATCGCGGCAATTCCCACCGCCGAGGCGCAGGTATGCGCAAATTGGGGCTTGCGGCGCAGGGAAACCCTGCTTGCAACGTATATTATTTAGGAATATGTACACTCCTGTCGTCGCTTACGCACGCTCCTTGTCTTGCTTGTTTCTAACCCGTTGCATTTACCGAGCGGCGTGTATAAGCCTCGTTCTGCTCGTATATGCGCACTTGCTAACTTCGTAATTGCAAATTACTTCGTAATTACGGCTCCCGCAAAAAGGCTGTTTGAAACAGCAACAAAAATTTCTCTTGGCGTTAGGTAAACCTCATAATTCAGCGGCTACGGTCATAGTTTAAACTATGACCGTTTTAAATTTAAAAAAGGGCGAAGAGGCGGAAGTCGTAAAAATAAACGCGTCGGGCGCGGAGGGAACGCGGCTATCCGCCCTGGGCTTGAAAATCGGCACACATGTGCAGGTTTTAAGCTATTCGCTGTTTAAAAGTTCGGTGCTTTTGGGCTTCGGCGCGGTGCGCCTGTCCATGCGCGCGCCGCTTGCCGGGCGCATAGAGGTGAAGAGGTGAAAATAGTCCTTGCAGGCACGCCCAACGCAGGCAAAACAACTCTTTTCAACGCCCTCACGCACAGCAACCTCCGCACGGGCAACTTCCACGGCGTTACCACTTCCCCCGCAAAAAAAACGTTAAAGGGCGTAACGTATGTGGACGTCCCCGGCGCCTACGGATTTTTGCCCTATTCCATGGAGGAAAAGAGCGCGGTGGACGAAATCAAGTCCGCCGACGTAATAATAAACGTAGTGGACAGCCTCACCCTTTCAAACAACCTGTGCCTCACAAACAGCCTATTGGCGCAAAACAAAAACACGGCGGTATATCTCACCAAAACGCCGCAGTTAAAGAGGCGCGGCGGGCGGGTGGACGCTCAAAAGCTCTCAAAATATCTGGGCGCGCCCGTGTTTTGCGGTTCCCCCGCGGAGCTTAAAAAGGCAATTTCGGGCGGCATAAACTTCAACGTAAAAAAAGACCCCCAAATTGCGTTCAATGAGGCATACTTTGGGGGCAATTGCGCTTTGACCCGCGCCGACAGGCTGTTTTACAACAACATATTTTCGGTATTTTTCTTCATAGCGGCAATAACTTTAATGTTTTTTTTGGCGTTTCACCCCAAAATGCCGGGCGCGGTATTGAAAGACCTCACCCAAGACCTGATTTCCATAAAACTCTGCGGCGTGGTAACTTCAAGGGTGCAAAACGCCGCGCTCGCCTGTTTTTTGGAAGAGGGAATATTCGGCGGCATAGGCGGGGTTTTGTCGTTTCTGCCGCAGATTACCGTGTTATATTTAACCCTCACATTTTTGGACGAAAGCGGCGTGATGTCCGCGCTGGCGTTCACAACGGACGGAATATTCCAAAAGGTCAAGCTGTCGGGCCGGGCGGCGTTTTCCCTTGTATCGGGCTTCGGCTGTACTGCGGCGGCAATACTCACCACCCGCGGCTATTCCTCGCCCTCGGCGCAAAAACGCACAATAGCCGTGTTGCCGTTCATACCGTGCGGCGCAAAAATGCCCGTGTTTTTAACCTTTTTATCCCCTCTCTTCAAAAATCCCTTCCCCGCAATCACCTGCTTTTACTTTGCGGGTGTTTTGATCTCCCTTGTTGTTTCCGCGCTTTTAAAAGGCGGGGAGGAGGGACTTTTAAGCGAAGTTGCGCCCATCGCCCTGCCTTCGCCCAAAACGGTTGCAATAAAGTTGTGTTTTTATTTAAAAGGGTTTATAATTAAGGTAACGGGCACGGTTGCGCTGTTTTGCATAATTTCCTGGATATTATCCCACTTTTCGGCGTCCTTTGCATACGTCCCGCCCGAAAACAGCATGCTTGCCGCCCTTTCGCGCGCAATTTTGCCGCTGTTCATGCCCATGGGCGTCGGGGATTGGCGCATAGCCTATGCCGCCGTGTGCGGGTTCATCGCCAAGGAAAACGTAGCCGCCACAATCGCCCTACTGTGCCCAAACGGCGCGGGGCTGGGGCTTGCCGCAACCATGGGCGTTTGCACGTTTATTTTGCTGTGCCCCGCCTGCGTTTCGGCGTTTTCGGCTTCCTGCAAGGAAGTCGGCTTAAAATTCACATTGAAGTGCTTTTTTGCCCAGCTCGCGTTGGCGTTTGCGGGCGGATATATAGTGCATTTTTTGTTTTTGTTATGAAGATTTTTACATGCCGACAACCCCAATCTCTCCGCGCGTTCACAGACGAAACCTATCCGCAGGGCAGTTTCTGCTTTGCGCGGCTTTTGCGTGGGCGCGACATAAAGGTGAACGGCGTGCGCGTGGATAAGAACGTGCCCCTCAAAGCGGGCGATGAGGTAACGTACTTCACCACGCCCGCGCAGGAGTCCATGCCCAGCCACGCGGTTATTTACGAGGACGAAAACGTGCTCGCCGCCGACAAGTTTTCGGGCGTTTCAACCGAGGGTTTGTGCGCAGAACTCAATACATATGGCGTTTTTTATCCCGTACACCGCCTGGACAGGAACACCTGCGGTATAATAATTTTTGCCAAAAACCAAGCCGCGCAGGCACAGCTTGTGGACTCGTTCAGGGAACGCCGCACCCAAAAGACCTACCTCGCCGTGTGCAAAAACAACTTTCCCTCGCCGGAGGATACCCTCACGGCGTACTTGTTTAAGGATGAAAGGCGCGCGCTGGTCAAAATTTACAATACTTCCGTCAACGGGGCGCAGAAAATAGTAACGGGCTATAAAATTTTGCAGGCGAAAAACGGGCTTGCCCTCGCGGAGGTGGAACTGCACACGGGCAAGACCCACCAAATCCGCGCGCACCTGGCAAGCATAGGCTGTCCCGTCTTAGGCGACGGAAAATACGGCGACGGCGCGCTCAACAAAAAATACGGCGTGGCGCGGCAGTGCCTTGTTGCAAAACGCTTAAAATTTACGGGACTCACGGGCGAACTTTCGCAAATCAACGGCATGGTATTTGAAAGCGGCTTTAATACCGACTTGCAAAATTTTATCCCCAACAAACAGTAAAAACCTCAATACGTGTTGAGTTTTTTGTAAAAAACGATGGGCGCGGACGGCTATGTAAGCCGTCCGCGCCCGCATTTTTAAAGTTTATCTCTTATCGAGCGGCACGTAATTTCTTCGGTCTATCACGCACTCGTAGGCGGGTCTTATAATTTTTCCGCCGCAAATAAGCTCCTCCATGCGGTGGGCGCACCAGCCGGCAATCCTCGCAATGGCGAACAGCGGAGTGTAGAGCGCTTCGGGCAGGTTGAGCATGGAATAAACAAATCCGGAGTAAAAATCCACGTTGGGGTTCACGGGTTTATCTAAATTTTTCCTCTCGCAGATGAGCCGGGAAGCCACGCGCGCTATTGTGTTGTACAGTTCCAGCTCGTCGGCAAGCCCCTTTTCTTCGGCGAGCTTGCCCGCATACCGTTTAAGAGCCTCTGCGCGCGGGTCGGAAACGGTGTAAACGGCGTGCCCTATGCCGTAAACTAGTCCCGTCCTGTCAAACGCCTTTTTGTCCAAAATCTTGCTCACGTAGTCCTCAATCGCGCTTTCGGAGCGGTTTTTAACATTCTCTTTAATGTTTTTAACCATCTGCATAACCTTTATGTTTGCGCCGCCGTGCTTGGGGCCCTTTAAGGAGCCCAGCGAAGCCGCGGTGGAGGAATACGTGTCCGTGCCCGTGGAGGTTGCAAGGTGGGTTGTAAAGGTGGAGGCGTTGCCCCCGCCGTGGTCCGCGTGGAGTATAAGGCATATGTCCAGCACCTTCGCTTCCAGGTCGGTAAAGGCCGAATCCTTCCTCAAAATATGCAAAACATTTTGCGCGTGGGAGTAGTCGGCGCGCGGCTTATGTATAACCAGCGAACCGTCGTTGGAATTATAGTATCTGTACGCGCGGTAGGAATAGGCCGCCATCAGCGGAAATTGCGCAATCAGCGCAAGGCTCTGTCGGAGTACGTTGGAAATGGCCACGTTGTCCGGGTCGGGATCGTAGCTGTATAAATTCAGCACGCACCGCGCAAGCATGTTCATCATATCCTTTGAGGGCGATTTCATAATAACGTCCCTCACAAAATTTCTCGGCAGTACGCGGAATTCCGCCAGCATATCCGTAAAATCCGCCAGCTCCTGCCTTGTGGGCAGCTCCCCGAACAACAGCAAATACACCGTCTCTTCAAACCCGAACCGCTTTTCTTCAACGCAGTTTTTAACCAGGTCGTTCACGTTGTATCCCCTGTAACACAGCACGCCGTCAATGGGCGTACGCACCCCGTTTCTCATTTCCCACGAGGTTACCTCCGAAACTTCCGTAAGCCCGCACAGCACGCCCTTGCCGTTTTTATCCCTCAGCCCCCGCTTGACGTCGTATTTTTGGTACATAGTGGGGTCAATATCGTTGTTTTGCGCGGCAAGGCGGGAAAGTTCGTATATCCTGTGTGAATATTTGACTATGAGATTAGCTTCGTTGAAATCCAAAAGAACACTCCGTAAAATTTATAATTTTATAAAAATACACAATTTAAGTATATTTTATCATAATCGGCGGTGCATGTCAACTCAGGCGTTGACAATATCGCAAAAGAGGTTTAAAATAAAGATACAAATCGTTTTTATGCGCCCCCTGAGGGGTATATAAAAGGTAAAGGAGTAAATTTATGCAACAGGTAAAATTGGTTTCCGCCCAAAACGAGCTTAAATTCAGCCTGTCGGGCGAAATAGACGCCGCCACCAGCGAGGATTTTTACGCGCAAGTCTCGGCGGCGTACGCGCACGACAAAAAGGACGTTTTGTTCGACTGCGCAAACCTGACCTTTATAGACAGCACCACGTTGGGCACTTTTGTAAAAATTTACAAAATACTCAAATCGGACGGCCGCAACATGGCGTTGGAGCACGTCCGCCCCAACGTAAAAAAACTTTTTGATATCTGCGCGCTCAATACGCTTATGGAGATACGTCCATGAAAGATTTTAAAGTTGCATTTCATCTGTCCGACAGCGTCTACATCACGGCGTTGCGGCTTGTGGCGGGCGCAATTTGCTCGGCGCACGACGTGGATATAGACGCGGCGGAGGACTTTAAGGTATGCGTAACGGAAAGCGTTTTGATTTTAAAGGGTTGCGGCTTTGCAGACGCCGAGATCACCTTTTTCGGCGGCGACGGAGTCGGGTGTGAAGTCCGCGGCGAAGGCGGCGAACCCAAGGCGGGCGAAAACGAATTTTCGCTTGCGCTTATTTCCGCGCTCGTCAAGGAGTGCAACATACAAAAACGCGGAGAGATAATAGAGAGAGTTACCTTAAAGATATGACGGAAGAACAGATAGAGGAGTTGTTCCGCGAATACCGCAAAACGGGCTCAACCGAGCTCCGCAACAAACTTGTGGAACACTATTTTTATATTGCCGAAATACTTGCCAAAAAGTTTTCGGGCAGGGGAGTGGAGTACGACGACCTCTTGCAGATAGCAAGCGAGTCGTTGATTTCGGGCGTGGAAAAATTCGACCCGTCCCTGGGCAACCGCTTCACAACCTACATAACCCCCACAATCACGGGCAATATAAAAAATTACTTCCGTGATTATTCACGTTCGGTGCGCCTGCCGAGGCGGGTCTATGCCGCCGCCGCCAAAGTTAGAGAGGCAACCGACGAATATTATGGCAAAAACGGCTCCAAACCCACCGTAAAACAGCTTGCAAAAATGTGCGGGCTGGACGAGGAACTCATAATAGAGGCTTTGGAGTGCCGTGCGCCCGTGAGCCTGGATACAAAGGTGCCCTCGCAGGACAGCGAGGACGAGGCGCCCTTATACGAGGTTATAAGCGACGGCGGCAACTCCTTCGAGGAGTTTGAAAATTCCGAATCGCTAAAAACGGAGATAAACAAGCTGGACCCCACCGAGCAAAAGGTGGTAACATTGCGCTTTTTGCAGGGCAAATCGCAGGCGGAAGTGGGCAAAATTCTGGGCGTCAGCCAAATGTTCGTTTCCCGCGCGGAGCGTAAAATAGTTGAAAAATTAAAGGACGCGTTGCTTTGATTACTTTTAAAGTTGACAACTTAAAGGCAATGAGTGCCAATCTCGCCGCGTTTGCCGAATTTTTAAAGGCCGAGGACATAGCCGAGGAGGACGTGTTTTTAAGCCGTCTTGTATCCTCGGAGCTTATCTCCAACGTCATCCGCCACGGAAGCGGCGAGGCGGAGTTCAGGGGCGAACTTCTGGCAGATAAAATATCCATATCGGTAACTGCGCTCTGCCAGTGCGGCATTGACCTCCGTCCCCCCAAGCCCGATTTGTTATCCGAAGGCGGCAGGGGAATATATATAATAAACGCCGTCAGCATAAACGGCATTGAGAGGGGGGAGAATGGGGAGTTGAGGGTGTGTATCCGCCGCACCCGTTAATCTCCCGTTGCGGCGTGTATAAGGCGTCGTATAACGTTGTCGCGCTTACGTTTTGCTAGGGTCATGTACTTCTGTGTACACTCCCCGTCGCAAATCCGCGCGCTCCTAGTTCTACTCGCTTCTACCCACCGCATGCTCCCGCCAACGGGTGATAAACTTCGCAATACTGTGTCGCGTTTGCGCACTCCTCGGTTACGTACATTTATGTACGCGCCCGTCGTCGCTTACGCACGCTCCTTGTCTTGCTTGTTTCTAACCCGTTGTAGACTTCGTAATAACAAAGTTCACAAAAATCTCGCGCCATTGCGGGCGCTGCGCCCGAGCGTAGCGACAGTTTGCGCACCTTATTGTAAATATTTCAAATAATAAGGCGCAAATTTTTCGTGAGTTTGTGGGGCGCCGCCCCAATCTTGCCCTCTTCCGTATCAACGGGGGAGGGTGCCCTGAAAGGGCAGGTGGGAGTAGCACATAATTAATAGTTTTTTTGTTTATTTCGGTCGAGGCAGGATAACACGGCAACAATAAAATAATTCACCTTATAACAAACGCGGCGCGCCATTCGGCGCGCCGCTATGCTTGACTTGTGATTTAGTTCGTTTATCGCTAACGCAGTAAAGAAACCCGGCAACGGCGACACGCCGTGTTTATTCGATTTCCAAATTTTCAAATTCAAACGCGGGGCTGTTAAAAAACTCCGCCACGGAAACGCCCAGCGCACGGATAATCAAAGCCATCGTTTTAAAGTTGGAGGCTTTTGTTTTGCCGTGCAGAATATAATTCATGGTGCTGGGATAAATCCCCGTATCCTGCGTAATTTTGTATTGAGTTATCTTTTTTTCTTTCATTATTTCCTTAACTCTTACTGCAAACGCCTCGTTCAACGTCATCATTTCAGGCCCCGCTCCATACATACGATTTATACTAAATACATTTTCTCATAAATATTATTTTTACTAATTAGTATAATTTGGTTAATTTGCTTGTAATATGTATTTTTTTTGATATAATAGGTAGTATAAATCGAACTATATGGTTTGCTTATGTTATCTGCAACGTTTTTTGGTCATAGAGATTATAGTTATTTGCCGTATAAAGATAAGATACGCAAAGTTTTTACAGATCTTATAAAAAACTATGGGGTAGGCGTATTTTACAGCGGTTGCCGCGGGAATTTTGATTATTTGTGCGCCGAGGTAATTTTTGAACTTAAAAAGAGTTTTCCACACATTAAAAACATAATGGTATTGTCATACTTGAATTTAAAAGATTTTATTCTTCCAAAATATTTTGACGAAAGTGTTTATCTGCTTGAAGGGCGTGTTCCTCCTCGGTATGCAATTTTACGCACTAACCAAAAGATGGTATTGTTATCGGATTTTGTAGTATCGGGAGTTTTAAGCCATTATGGAGGTGCGTATAAAGCCTGCGACTTTGCAAAGCGTCATAAAAAAATTATCCTCGATATTTTCGGGGATAATAAATGAAGCGGCGCGCCGAAAGGCGCGCCGCTATGCTTGACTTGTGATTTAGTTCGTTTATCGCTAACGCAGTAAAGAAACCCAGATGCAACGTAACGTTGCCGCAATTAAGAAACCCGGATGCAACGTAACGTTGCTAACCGTTCAGGCGTATTGCTTCGTTGTAGAGCTTGTTCATAAGCCCATCGGAAACAACGCTTCTTACGCGCGCGAGGTAAATGAACACCGCCGAGAAAAACTTTGAATTTTCTCCGCCTACAATATATTCGGGAAGCACCAGCAGGTTTTCCGAGCTTCTCTCCAAAAATACCCGTGCAAATTCCACCTTTTCCTCGTTAGTGAGCTTCCTTATAAAGCTATCGGCAGGTCCGTTATATATAGTGTTTACATTGTAAACCATCTCGCGCGTTTCCATGCGTGCGGCGGCAGGCTTTACGTCGTCAAAGGCGTATTCCTCGTCCGTATCCGGCGTGTCGGCGTCCTCGTCCGTTTCCTCGGCAAGTTTAAGCGCGCGGGCAAGTTTTTTGTAGCGCACCAATCTCACTATCGAAATTATAAACTGCGCCAGCGCCAACAGCGTCAGCAAATACAATCCCAAGCCGTAACTTCCCGCAGTTGTGAATACCGAAATATATATAACGAGGAGAAGGACAATCTCGGCGATGTATCTTATGAAGTTGCACACAACCATAAATTTATTTGTGCGCTTTGCAAGCCCCAGCGCGTTCAAAAACAGGTTCAGGCACACCAACGCCGTAAGCGCAAGGGCGGTGTAGTTCACAATCCCCATGCCCACGCCGTGCGCAAGAGCGGAAGGCTGTTTAAGCGCCAGCTTCAAAACGGTACTGCCGTAATACGCAACGCCGTTCAGCGAGTAGAGCGCGGCAGTAGTTTCAAAGGGGCGTTTGCCCTGCATGGCGTTTACCAATTTATTTATGGGATTTGTCAGGAAGGGAAGGTTATCCGCCGCATTTGCAACGGCAAACAGCACCGCGATGGAGGAGAGCAACAGCGTAACGGTTTTAATGACGCCCGATTTGCCAAAGTAAATAATACTCTGCAAAACGAGCATAAGCCCCGTAACGCCGAGCGCTGCAAACACGCTCAAATTCCACTCGCTTGCAGGCCTTGTAAAGGCGAGTGCGCACATGGGCAACAGAACGGTAATTGCCAGACACTCCAAAACGGAAATAATCTTTTTGGGTTTTTCGCTCTTCTTTTTCATTATGCAAAGAGGTATAAGCATTACAACGCACACCAGCGTTATAAGCGCGTACAGCAACAGAAGGATTGCGCCCAAATTAAACTTTCCGCCAAACAGTCCAAGGCTGAAAACATGCGCAAGCGGCTTGCCGAAGGGCAGACCGCCTTTAAACAGCCCGAACGTTGCAAGCGCGCCCGTAAGCTGCAAAAAAGGCATGTTGCCGAACTGTATGCCGCCGCCCTTAAAGGCAGAGGTTTGCAGGGGCAACGTCAAGCCGGCTATCAAAAACACAACCGCTATAATATACGTTATAAGCGCAGGCATTTTGCCGCGTTTTTTATAACTTTTTGCCATTTGCATTTATCTCCGATTATATTTTACCGCACCGTTGCGGCCGTCAAACATATTTTAATAATATTTTAATACAATGTATGCGGGTTGTCAAGAATAAAATACACTAAATTTTGTTTTGATTGCGGGATATTAGGGGGGCAATTAAAAATTTTTCCCATAAACCGAGTATGTGCAAAACCCCGCAAAATTACCCGTTTGCGCACATTTAATCAAAAATCTTCCCGCATCTGTTGCAAAAGTCCCGCCGCTTTGCTATAATTACTTAAAAAGGAGGCGGATATATAATAAATATGGATATATATGCAGATTTCCGCGATTCGGGGCAAATACAGCCGATAGATTTGGGCGACGTTGTGCCCCTTTTGACAAAATCCCAGCGCGAAAAGCTCATTTCGGGCTACGACATAAAAAATCTCGCCAAAGTTTTTGAGGACGGCGGCACTATGTCAACCGTAAAAACTTTTTTAAAAAACGGTATGAACGTATCGCTTACGGCAAGAATATTATATATGCACAGAAATACGCTTATTTATAAGCTCAACGCCATAAAAAAGCTCACCGGCTTCGATTTGCGCAACTTCGACATGGCGGTAACTTTCAGTATTCTGCATGCGCTCTATATGTTAAAGTGAGGTTGTTTTAATGTCAAAAACTCAACACGTATCGAGATTTTTCGCCATTTTAGCGACAATAACCGCCCTGTTTTTTGCTGTATTTGGCTCAGGTTGCGCCTCGCCCGAAAGCTGGGCTCGCTCAACCATACAAAACTATTTCTACCGTTTTGACGGCGACTACTCGGATCTGTCCGATCTGGACGGGCTGACAATAGACCAGATGCTTGAAAAGCTCGACATGTATTGCGCCCACTACACCGCCGACGAGTACAGTGCGCTGCTCTCCTCCAACGCCGGGCAGAAGTTGGGCATAGGAGTGAGCTATTCGGCGGCGGAGGGCGGCGGAGTGTGCCTTCAAAGTATTCTGGGCGGTTCGCCCGCCATGCTGGCGGGGCTGAAAGCAGGGGACAAGGTGATAACGCTCGCCGCGGGCGGAGAGACGGAGCAGATACGCACCAAGGAGGATTTTTCCTCTTTTTTGAACGCGCGGGCAGAGGGCGAAAAAATAACCTTCGGGCTGGCGGACGGCAGGAGCGTGAAAACGGAGAAGTGCGTCTACACGGCAAGCTACGCCTCGATGTATATGAACGACTGCGGCTATTATTTTGTGTACGACGGCGGGGAACGGCGCACCGTAACTACGGAGGGCATAGCCGAACTTCCCGCCCAAACGGCGTACTTCCGCCTGAACCAGTTTTACGGCAACGCCGCGGAGGAACTGCACGAGCTTATAAAAATTTTCAACGCCGCGGGCGGCACCGACCTCGTGCTTGATTTGCGCGGCAACGGCGGCGGCTATGTGAATGTGATGGCGGACATAGGCGGGCTCTTCACGTCGGCGTTGCAACAGACGTCGGTTGCGTTTGTAAGCGAATATAAAAACGGCAGGCGGGAGCCGCTCAACTGCACGAAGTACAGCGATGACGTAGTGCCTGCGGGCACAAACGTGTACGTCATGGCAAACGAGGACACCGCCAGCGCGTCGGAATCGCTGATAGGCGTTCTTGTCAGTTATAATATTGCGGACTATTCACATATATTCCTTTCGGACTACGGCGACCGCCCTCCGCGCAGTTACGGCAAGGGCATAATGCAGTCTATGTTCACCAACATAACAACGGGCGAAACTTTAAAACTTACGGTTGCGGGCGTGTATTGGCAAAACGGCAAAACCATACACGGCACGGGCTTAACCCTTTCGGACGGCTGCGTGGCGGCCCCCGCGGGGGACGAGATAGTCGACGTCGGCTACGACGACGAACTTGCCCCCGTAATAGAGGCGGTATTGAAAAGCAGGGAATAATCTCTTCATGGTATGCGGTTAAAGTAAATAAAAAACAAATCCCCCGCGGGCGGCGAAAAGAGCGCCGCCCGCGGGGGATTTTCGTGTCAGTTCAAACGCCTCACGTTTTTGATCCGCCGCGCCCCGAAAATAACGCACACCAAAAATCCGTCCTCACTGCGCGTAATTTCCAGGTCGGGCGCGCCGTCGGGCTCGAAGTACTCCGCGGCGACCCTGTTGAAATCCTTTAAAAACAGCTCCCGTTCAAGGTCGGTCATATCCTCCCTGTCAAGCGATAAAAGCCTTTTAACGCCGTTCATATCCTGTCCCTCATTTTTCTTTTAATGTAACCGTTCAGCCCGCCGTAGCCCTGCAAAACGTTGTAGCCGTTCCCCCTTTTGCCGCACAGCGCGTTTGCCGCCTCGGCGAAGGCGCACACCGTCCGTTTTCTCCACCTGCCGACGGCAAGAGTGGGGTCCTCCGGCACGGTTGCAAGCAGTTTAAGCCTCAAAAGTTCGGCGATTTTTTCGGCGGATAGCACCTCGCCCGCCAGCACCTGCCCGCCGTTCAGCTTGTTCACTACCAGCGTTATATCTTTAATCCCGCCGTCGGCAAGCGCGGATTTACAGCCGTCCGCCGATTTGACCGAAGGCAGGTACGGTTCCGTAACGATAGCCGCCTCACCGCAGAGTTCGGGCAGGGTTTTGTCCAAAAGCACAAAGTCAAACAGCCCCTCAACCTCGCGCACGGCGTTTGCGGCCGCGGCAAGTTCCCTCAAACCGAGCGAGGGCATAAGATATAAATTATGTTCCTTCGGGTGCGCAACCGCGGCCTGTTTTGCGCGGCAAGCCGCGCGTTCGTAGTCGGCAAGGGTGTATACCTGCATATTGCCCATTCCCGCCACGGTCATGGCGGACGCGCTCACCCTGTCCCCGTCGACAATAAGCGTTTTTTCGCCGAGCGCGGCAAGTGCCAGCCCCAGCCCCACGCACACGGTAGTAACGCCCGTGCCGCCCTTTAAACTTCCAAAATAAATAATTTTAGCCATGCGCGCCTCCCGCGTTTTATTAATTGTAACGCCCGCCCGTGCGCGAAAAGTATACGATTTTGTTAAAAAATAAATATATTGCAAAAATCCCGCGCATAAAATACCCCTATGAAGCTATTGGAACAACTGCTCGCCGAGTACGGCGCCGACGTTACAAAAAGCATAACGCTCGTGCCGGGATTTTGTTGCTTTATATGCGGCGTAAAAACAATAACGTCCTTTTCGCCCGAAAATATCACCGTTGCCGCAGGCAAACTCAAAGTAACCGTCCTGGGCGCGGGCATGGAGGTCGGCTCCTACTTTGAAGGCGACCTCATGGTCAAGGGCGACGTGAGGGGGATTACAATTGACTGACCTTGCCCAGATTTCGGTAATATCCTCGGCGGAACCCGCCTTAAAAAAACTGCAAAAGTCCAAAATTCCCGTGTACAACTGCAAAAAACAGGGCGCGGAGTTTATATTTTGTGTAAAAGACAAAGATATAAAAAAAGTTTTTGCAATTTTCGCAAAGCCGTGTTATAATGTGGGTGTACGGCGCAAAAGTACAAAAAACAGATTTTTAAGCGGCCTTTTAATGCGCATAGGCCTGGTTGCCGGCGCGCTCGTTTTTGCCGTATCGGCATATCTTTCGGGCTTTTTGGTTTTAAAGATAGAGGTAACGGGCAGCGGCGGATATTTGAAGGACGCCGTGCGCGGAATAATAGCCGAGGAGGGCGCGGGCGAGTGGAAGCCCTTTTCCGCGCTGGATAAGCCCGTGGCTTCGGGCAGGATACTCTCGTTGCCGGGAGTAACGTTCTGCAACATACAAAAGCGCGGAAGCGTTCTGGTTGTGCGGGTCGAAGCCGAACCCGCCTTAGGCAACGGCGTAGTGCCAAGGCCGCTCGTGGCGGACGTTTCGGGCACCCTGCGCAAAATAACGGCAATCTGCGGCACAGCGGCGGCGGAGGAGGGCGCGCCCGTAAAAGAGGGCGACGTATTAATTTACGCGGGCGTGCAGTCGGGCGAAAAGTGGGTTGAAGGAATAGCGGCGGGCTTTGCCTGGATAGAGTGCAAAAAAACCTGCGAATATTTTGCCGCCGACGGCTCGGAAAACAGCATAAGGGAGGCGTACGCCTCGCTGAACCTCCAAGCCGAAAACATAATTTCAAAAACGCACAGTCTCCAAAGCGAAGAGGGCGGCGTGCGGATTATAATGGAAATAGTTTATTTGCACAAAATAAGCATAAATTTAACTTAAAACAGCAAAGAAAATATTAAGATTATGAACGAAAGCACGCGTAAAATTTCGGCGGGCGGCGCGGACAGGCTCCAAAGGGTTTTGGGCGCGTTCGACGAAAATTTAAACTTAATTGCAGGCGAACTCGGCGTAAATATCCGCGTCGACGGCGTGGCGGTGGTAATTTCGGGCGCCGAGGAGAGGGTTGCGCAGGCTTCAAGCGTCATAGAAAACCTGCTTGTGCTTGCCGGCAACGGCGAAAGCCTTGAAAAGGGCAGGGTGTCCTATTGCATAGAACTCGCCAAGGAGGGCAAGGCGGCGGACATAACCAAGCTGTCGTCGGGCGTTGTGGCGATCACCTCCCGCGGGAAGCCGATAAAGTGTAAAACCGTGGGGCAGAAGAGGTACGTGGACGGCATAAAGCAAAACGCCGTAACCTTCGGCATAGGCCCCGCGGGCACGGGCAAGACCTATCTCGCCGTGTGCCTTGCCGTGCAGGCGCTGAAACAAAAACAGGCGGATAAAATCATTCTCACACGCCCCGCCGTGGAAGCGGGCGAAAAACTCGGCTTTCTGCCCGGCGACTTGCAGACCAAGGTCGACCCCTATCTGCGGCCGCTGTACGACGCCCTGCAAGAGATGCTGGGGCTGGAAACGTACACAAAACTGATGGAGCGCGGCTCCATAGAGATTGCCCCTCTCGCCTACATGCGCGGCAGAACGCTGTCCAACGCCTTTATAATTCTGGACGAGGCGCAGAACACCACGCGGGAGCAGATGAAGATGTTTTTGACCCGTCTGGGCGACGGCAGTAAAATGGTAATAACGGGCGACGTAACGCAAATCGATTTGCCCGACGGCAAAAAGAGCGGTTTGGAACACGCCGCGGAAGTGTTAAAGGACGTTGAAGGAATAGCCGTAATAAGGCTCGGCGATAAAGACGTCGTCCGCAACCCCCTCGTAATGAGAATAGTAAGGGCATACGAAGCGGACGGCAACGGGAGGCGCAAACTTGAAGAGCAAACTGACCAATAAAGAAATATTCAAAAGCGTAGTAAGTTTTTTCTTCGGCATGATAATACTGTGCGCGGTGCTGTTTGCAACCCTGCTGTTTACGCAGAACGGCAACATTATAACCTACGTTTCCCAAAACGTGGACAACGTCATCACCGTGGCGGTTACCGTGTTTGTACTTACGGCAATAAGCTACACCTATTTTTGGTTTGAAAACAAAGAGGTGCTTGCAAAATGCTCGCGTATATTCGAAATTTACATTCTTTTCGGCATATCCGCGGCAGTTTCGGCGGCGGTGGGCAAATTCATAGACCCCGTAGCCCGTCCGTGCAGTTTTGTGGCGATGATACTCATAATGATCTTCAACCGCCGCGACGCAATATTTTTGAACACCATATACGCAATACTTATGCTGGTTGCGGACAGGTACGCCAACGAACTTCTCTCCGAACTCGTGTATATCAGCTATGCGGAATTTTTATCGATATTCTGTTCGGGCATAGTGGCAATCTTCCTGTTCAAGAGCATTAAGACCCGCCTCGGCAGCGTTATGTCTGCGTTTGTGCTTATAGTGCCCGTGCTTGTAACAAACGCGGCAATTCTTCTGCCAAACGCCAAAACGCTCAACGCCAACTACATTTTTATCCAATATCTTCTTTTCAGCGTTCTCGGCTGTCTTTTCAGCGTATTGCTGTTCTTCTTTTTACTGCCCGTGTTCGAGGTCGTTTTCAAGCACTTAACGCCCTTCCGCATGCGCGAACTCACCAGCGAGAACGCAAAAATAATCAAACTTTTAAAGACCAACGCCCTCGGCACCTACAACCACTCGGTTGTGGTTGCACAGCTTGCCGAAGCGTGCGCCGCGGCAATAGGGGAGGACCCCGAACTTGCCAGGGCGGCAGGCTACTATCACGACGTGGGCAAAATCAAAAACCCCGAAATGTTTTCGGAAAACCAGAGCGATGTGAACATTCACCAGCAGCTCACCCCAGAACTTTCGGTGGACATAATCCGTTCGCACACGCGCGACGGCGCAAAACTCATAAAAAAGAACCACCTGCCCGACTTTTTGGCGGACGTTGCGGTGGAACACCACGGCACCCTGCCTATAAAATATTTCTACGCCAAGGCGCTTAAAATGAGCGACGGCGAACTGCGGATGGGCAGTTATTCCTACAACGGCCCCACGCCCACCACAAAAATCGCGGCAATAATAATGATTGCCGATGCCTCGGAGGCGGCAACCCGCTCACTTTCGGACCGCTCGCCCGAAAAGGTGGAGGCGCTTGTAAAGAGCCTCATAGAGGAACGCATGAACCTCGACCAGTTCGCCGACTGTGACATAACCATGCGCGAACTTTCCATAATCGCCATGACGGTGGTAACACAGCTCACGGGCGTTTACCATTCGCGCGTGCAATACCCCAAGCTCACCGTAACAAACCAAAAAAGATAGACGGGACGGATTATGTTAAAAATAGAGAGTACACAAAATTTCGGCGCGCTGGCGGAGGCGTTCGTGGGCGAATATACCGCCGACTGCAACCTCTCGTGCGAGGTCGTAATAGTTGACGAGGACTACATACGCCGCCTAAACGCGGACATACGAAAAATAGATAAAGTAACGGACGTGTTGAGTTTTCCCTCCCTCGACGGCATAAAGGACAGGCCCCTTAAAAAGGCCGAACACCCCGAAGAAGTGGACGAAGAGGGCAGTCTTTTCATAGGCAGTATAGCCGTGTGCCGAAAGCGTGCCGAGGAGCAGGCGGAGGAGTACGGGCACTCGTTTGAACGCGAACTCAACTATTTGGTAACGCACGGCATATTTCATCTTTTGGGCTACGACCACATGACGGACGCCGACAAGGCGGAAATGCGCCTGCGCGAGGAGCGCGTGTTAAAAAAGTTGGGTTTATCGAGGGAAGATTGAAGTGAAGAGCGGAATAATAGCCGTAATCGGCAGGGCAAACGCGGGTAAATCCACCCTTGTAAACGTGCTTGTGGGCGAAAAAATCGCAATCGTATCCCCCAAGCCCCAGACCACGCGCAACGCCATAATGGGAGTTTTGAACGGCGAAAACTACCAGCTCGTGTTCGTGGACACGCCGGGGCTATATAAAAGCGCAAACAAACTCACCGATATAATGATGAAGGCCACGGACGACGCCTCCAAGGACGTAGACTTTATCCTGTACGTCCACGACGGCCACGGCGGGGTATCCAATACGGACGTTGCGCTCATGAAAAAGTACGTTTCGGGCAAAATCCCTGCGGCAATAGCCTATACAAAAACGGACATAATGCCCAAGGAGCGCATAGCCGGCGACGTTAAATTTTTATACGAAAACGGCATACAGGTAGACATTTTCCCCGTATCTGCGCGCAAGGGCACAAATATCAAAAAACTCAAAAACTACCTTGCGGAGGCCATGCCGGAGGGCGAAAAAATCATTGCGGACGACATAATTTCGGATAAGAGCCAAAAGTTCATGGTTGCCGAAATCATGCGCGAAAAGATCCTCCTTAAATTCAACGACGAGGTGCCCCACGGCATAGCGGTTGTGGTAAACAGGTTCGCCCCCGGTGAAAACGGCGTCTACGACATAAATCTGGATATAGTTTGCGAAAAGCCCAACCACAAGGCAATTTTAATAGGCAAGGGCGGCAGGGCAATAAAGGAAGTTTCCTCCTTTGCGCGGCAGGACATGGAAAAATTTTTGGGCGGCAAGGTATTTTTGACCACCTACGTCCGCGTTGAAGAGGATTGGCGCAACAAGACGGGGCTCATCAAAGATTTGGTTATTTTGTAAATTAATGCGTTTTCCGCAGAAAATATAAATCTAAAAATTAAGGAGAAATATAATGGAACCTTGGAATACTGCGGGTTATCCCGTGCTTACAAGCTATAACAAGGCCGAATTTACCATGGACGGCACACGGCTCGCCAAATATCGCGGCAACGGCGGCAAGGTGTATATCCCCCTCGGCGTTACGGCAATCGGCGCAAACGCGTTTATGGGCTGTAAAACCGTTACGGAAGTAATCGTCCCCGACACCGTAACCTCAATCGGCGCAAGCGTGTTTGAAGGTTGCGAAAGTTTAATAGCCGTAAACCTGCCCGGAAGTTTAACCGAAATCGGCAAGGGCGTGTTCAGGGATTGTTGCAAACTTAAAAGCATAGCCATTCCCCAAACCATAAATTACGTCGCCCCGTATATGTTTTTCGGTTGCACACAGCTTGAAAACGTAACTTTGCACGACGGCGTAACCGAGATAGGCGAGGGCGCGTTCGGCGGTTGCGAAAGCCTCAAAGAGGCGCCCCTGACCCCCAATATCACCACTTTCGGCTCCAACGTGTTCTACGATTGCATAGGCTTGACAAAGGTAACGATTCCGCAGGGCGTAAAGGAATTGAGCGGCAGTATGTTTGATTATTGCGCAAATCTCAAAACGGTGGAATTGCCGGAGGGCTTGGTTTCAATAAGTAAATATGCCTTCTGGCGTTGCGAAAAACTCACAAGCGTAAACATTCCCCAAAGCGTAACTTCGATAGGCCAAAACGCGTTTGAAGATTGTTTTTCCCTCACAAGTTTAACCATTCCCAAAAACGTTGAAAAAGTAGATAAATTTATCTTCAACCACTTAAAAAATATGAGCGTTTACTGCGAAGCTCCCCAAAAGCCGCAGGGCTGGGACAGCCTGTGGAACGCAATGGGCTTCCGGCCCTTTAAAAGCGGCCCGTTCAAAAAACGCGCCAAAACCGTTTGGGGCGCAAAAAATTAATAATCGGCAACTTTAATGCGCATACTGCCTTTAAAGGGGGTGCGCATGAAAAGGGACAGGGACGCGGCTGAACTCGCCTGGAAAATGTTTGAAAAAACAGGCAGCGTCAGCTATTATATGTTATATAAAAAACTCAACGGCGACGAGTAAAATCTCAATACGTGTTGAGTTTTTTGCACAAAAGGTAGTAATGGAAATAAAGGTAAACGGGCTTGTTTTGCGGGCCGCGGACTACAACGAAAACGACAAAATTTTAACTCTTTTAACGGTGGAACAGGGAAAGATTACCGCCGCCATAAAGGGCGTAAAAAAGGCGGGGGCAAAACTCAAATTTGCCGCCCAGCCTTTTTGTTTTGCCGAATACATACTTGCCCGCAGGGGCGAAAAATACACCGTCATAGGCTGTGCCGAAACGGAAAGTTTTTATGATCTGCGCATGGACGTAAACAAATTTTACGCCGCCTCGGCGGCGGCCGAGGCGGCGCTCTCGCTCACCTTCGAGGGCGACGAATGTCGGGAAATTTTTTACGGATTGGTGGACGCCCTCACGGCAATGTGCGGGCAGAGCGAAAGCCTGCCGCTCATAAAATTTTTAACCTTCGCCCTTCAAAAATCGGGCTACGCAATCTCTGCCGACGCCTGCCCGTACTGCGGCAAAAGCCTTATGGAGGCAGACGAACTGCGCTTTGACATGGCTCTCGGCGCGTTCACCTGCCGCGGTTGCGGCAACGGCGCGGGTGCAAGCAGGGTAACGTATAACGTTCTGCGCCAAGCGTTCGGGCTGCCGTACCAAAGGGACTTTATAACTCCGGACGGCGCCAAACGCGCCCTGCGCCTCCTCCGCGAGTACTTTGTGTATAAAACC
Source organism: uncultured Clostridia bacterium (assembly GCA_947629665.1). GTDB lineage: Bacteria > Bacillota > Clostridia > Christensenellales > Borkfalkiaceae > Coproplasma. The sequence continues at coordinate 1,524 of CANREJ010000032.1, read as the reverse complement.
GATTGCAGGTTTAGGGCCCTGGAAGAATATATAAGGATGTTATAAAAATATTGCGGGTTTGCGAACCCGCAATATTTTTATGCTCCCGCCAACGGTTTATAAACGGTGCAATACTGTGTCGCGTTTGCGCGCTCCTCGGTTACGTACTTCTGTGTACGCGCCCGTCGTCGCTTACGCACGCTCCTTGTCTTGCTTGTTTCTAACCCGTTGCTAACCCGTAATTGCAAAGTTCACAAAAAAGCAGACATTCGGCGATGCCTGCTTTTTTCGTGAGTTTGGGCGGCCAGCCGCCCTTGCCGCCATATTTAAGGGCGCACATTTTATATAATGGCGCAAATTCACCTCGCTGCGCGAGCGAAGCGACGCCCTGCCGAGGGTTCCCTGTGGGAAACGGCAGAGGCAAAAGTGTTTGCAAATTGTGTTGCGCTGCGGAAAAGTGTGATTTTCCTTGCGCCGTAGATTATTTTAGACGTTTCTAACCCGTTGCTAACTCCGTAATTACAAGTTACTCCGTAATTACAGCTCCCGCAATAAAGAAACCCAAGTCAAGCGTTACGCTTGCCGGCCGCAGAGCCACTCTGTTTGACTTGTGATAAAGCAAGTCAAGCACTCCCGCAATTAAGATACCCGTCAGCGGCGCCTCGCCGCTAATAGTCCTCTTTTATGCCCAAAAAGTAATCGGCGGAAACGGAAAACGCCTCCGACATCCTTTTAAGATAGTCGTAGCCCGGCTTGGCCTTACCTTTAAGCCACTCGCTTACCTGCCCCGGTTTTGCTCCGATCGCCTCGGCAAAATCCGTCTGCGTAAGCCCGTTTTCATTCAAAAATTCCCTTAAAATTTTTGTAAATTCCCTTCCGTCCACGTTTTTCATTATATAGAATTTTCTATAACAGACTTGACTTTTAGAATATTCTGTAATATTATGGCTTGTAGAATATTCTAAAAAGGGGTCTACGGTTATGCGTTGCAGTGAGTTGGTTGAAGAACTCAAAAAGTTGAAGAGGAGCATAGAATTTTACAGCGGTAAGGCAAAGGAGCAGGGGCGCGTTGCAAAAAAGCTGTACGGCGGCAACATGGCGGAGCCCTTTTTTGAGGGCTTGGCGGAGCGCTATGGGCACATTTTGCCGCGGGAAAATTGGATATATATCTACGTTTTGATACAAGAACTCGCCGACCCGCAAACAGACCTTTTGACGGAACTGCCCATCTCAAAGGAATTTATAGACAAACTGTAAGTTTTGGGGCATTAAATTTCTTTCAATCCGCTTTAAACGCTTGCCAAATTTTGCCGTTTATATTAAAATAGTTAGGATAATAAAAAAGTAATTTCTTATGGAGGAATTTTTACATGGCAAAAAAGTATTGCTACCTCTTTACCGAAGGTAACGCACACATGCGTGAGCTTTTGGGCGGCAAGGGCGCGAATCTGGCGGAAATGACCAACATAGGCCTGCCCGTGCCCCAGGGCTTTACCATAAGCACGGAGGCTTGCACACAGTATTATGAGGACGGAAAGAAGATTA